>PMTY01000001.1 GCA_003167155.1 Candidatus Cybelea tumulisoli | reverse complement strand
TCAGGTGCGCCCTGCTCGAAACTCTAGCGAAGATATTTCTTCGGTTCATTCTATTTCGCAGAGACCTTTCGATGGCACTGGTCCGTGCGATGCGGCTGCTCACGCGCAATCAGAGTCTTGAGTGCTAAGGCTGGTTTAGCCATGCCTCCACCTGATCTATGTTCAGCCCCGAGGCGCTGCCACCACGCTGAGCGATAACTCCGTTTGTATCCGCGTCCACGATCGTGTAGAGTCCGAAGTCCCGCGCACGCGGGTCACGACGTTTTGATTTTTGAAGGATGTAGCCTTGGCGTTCCGCCATCCGGCGCAACCGGTTTTCGCGAACTTTATCTTCCATATCGAAAGTATACCCGAAGCTATGCTGTAAGTCAAGCTCATAGATATACTGTAATGCATGCTCCAAGTCGGCGCGGCTCTAAAGCCTCGAGTGTACACCGCAGTGAATAGCGTTGGTTGCCCGAAAACGACGGTGACGCCGGAGTTGGACGGCGGCGAATCAGGTAGCCGAGTTCCTTGGGCTATGGCTCGCGCCGACCAAAAAAAAAGAGGGCAGACCATTTCTGATCTGCCCCGTTGCCATCTCGCCCGCGGGCTCCTACCTGCGCCGGACCTTCAGGACGTCCGAGAGCGACGTCAATCCCGTCCTCCGCAGCACGGTACCGAGCTTCGCGTCTCCGCGCACGCCGGCCAGGAAGTCGTCGCCGTACGTCTTCCGTAACGTGCGCACCAGCGTGTCGCTACGCTTGGCGTGAATCTCACCGTCTTCGTCGCGGTGACGCCTATCGAGACCGGGTTGCTTAGGCATTTGGCGCCACCTCCGGCGTTACTTGGGCCTGCTTATGGACCTGTTTGTACGCATCGGAAGCCGGCTCGGTAAGCGCACGGAAGATGTTGTACCCGACCTCTTTGGGACCGCCGATCGCAAGGCCCTTGTCGGTGAGCTTGCCGGCAATGCCGTTCCATTTGTTGGATTTGCGCCAATCGACGATACGAAGTTGGTCGACGAGTCCTCGGATCTTGGCGCTCCGGGTGGGACCGTCATCTCCATCGCGATAGATTTCATTGACCATCGCGCTTATTGCGGCCAACGTTGAAGCTGCGGGCAAGACCGAGTTATTCCGATCGGTGAGTTCGAATGGAAACGCCCCGAGGAACGCCTCGAGGAACTCCTTGGAGACGTCGCTTAGGCGGTCGACGTCGAGGTCTTCGATCGGCACCGGTCTGGCTCCGTACTGTACGCCGGAGATACCCTTACCGACGTTGACGACGATCTGACGTAGGGTTTGGATCGTCATGAGGTTCGGACTGTCCTTACGGATCTGCCGAGCCGCCTTCTCAATGCGCCCGGTCAGGGCCGGCACAGTCTCTTCGAGGTGACGGACACTCTTCATGAGCGGATCAATGGTGTTCATCCCGAGCCCTTGCGCCGTGTTGACGGTGACCCCGAGAATGTTGAGATCGTAGAACAGCTGTCTCGCGTAATACACGTCGATCCCGTGATGCACGACCGCGGCCACCTCCCAGTTGCGGATGATCTTCTTATAGTCCGGTGTTGCGTTGCGCAGGAGTTCGATGTATGCCGCGAGTTGGGTTTGGCCGTCGATCGCTAGGAACGTCGTGTCGGGCGTGGCGAGTAGGTACTGCTGCTCTGCCGCCGTCGCGACAGTGAACTCAAGCCCCGATACCGTCCACAGATGTATCGGTGGCACGCCGCCAGTACGCTCGCCGAGGATCAGTTCGCGGAGATATGCGGCGTACGCCCGCACATTCGCCCTCTTCTTTCCGGTGAAAGTGCGTTGAACGAGAGTATTGAGCTCGATTTCCTCGGCAAGATCAGCACGAGTTTTCAGCTTCTGGGGCTGGAGATTGAGCGGATCTTCCATCAGCTGCTCGAGCCGACCGACGGTCGTCGTGATGACGGCGACGTGGGGCTGGAGGGGCATCGCCTTGAGGAAGGTCGCCGAGGAGGGATCGAAGTTGAAAGTCGGCATTCGAGGGGTTCCCTCCGAGTTTTGAGAAAGGGTTGTTAGCACGATTTCTCCTCTGATAGGGTGCAGTTGTGCGATATTGGAGGCCGACTGGGGTTACCGCCCGGTTGGCCTCTTCGTATTTATAGCTGACAGGCGCACAAAGGTCAATCTTTTGTGGAATCTATTTTCTCTAACCATAAGATAGAACTCTAGAGTCGGCTCGAGGCTGTATTCATTGTCTCTCGAGAAGGTACCGGCAACCTCGAGATTTCGGCCGCGAATCCCCACACCCAATTTCGGTAGATCGCCCGGATGTAGGCCAACGCCTTCGTAGACGGAGCCGATTGGGCGTACCTGCGGCAGGTCGCCGCTTTTGGTCGCTTTTCTTGTCTAGCGACTTGACAAGCGTATGAATGCTTGATATACTGTATCGTGAGGGTTCTGCGACCCTTTCTCGGGTGTACACTAGACGCCGCCTAACCCAGCGGCATAGCGCGCGAAAGCGCCAACAGCCTGAGCGGCTAACGGGCCCCTCCGCCCAGCGTCCCTCCTTGGTGACGCACTATGTATCAAACCGCCCGACCGGGGCGGTCGGAAAACCTTGATCCCGTCGGAGTTAATAAAACCAATGGAGGCAACCCACAGAGCGTGCGCCGGGGCCGAGTGCGACGTTACTTTCGAGACAACGCGGCCTAACAAGAAGTATCACTCCCCAAAATGTGCCAAGAAAGCCGAGAACCGGCGCCTACACAAAGAAACTCGCACCGATCGACTCGTCGCATATAAGGGCAGTCGGGCATGTAGTATATGCAAATCGACTGCTGGAAGGTGGCGCGCGGCGTTCTTTTGGAATATCGAAGACCAAGACGCTGAAAACTTAGCTGCAGCCTTGCTGCTGTGTTCGAAGTGCTGGAAGTATCACTGTAGTAAGCGACTTGGGCAAGACAGGCAAATGGACAGATACGAGCGCCGAGTTGACATCAGATTAGACGAAGCGACGAACCCGTCTTTAAAAGACGAGTACAGCTCCTACAGGTCCCTGGGCTTGAGAATCGTTGACCTGGAGGATCTCGCTGAAGACAAATCGTGGCTAAGGCCGCCGCCGAGTAACAATATGAAAGCCAGCGACATACAGTCATACTCCCGCCTCTACCAACTTCCACCGTCCGAACGGTTGACGTACGCCCAAAAGCATTCGGACGAGTTCGGCGCGCTCTGCGAGAAGGATAAGTATCGCGTCGGCACGTTGCTGTGTCACGCCTCGCCGGCAGGGAGCCGGGAAGCATCTCCGATTATGTCAGATCTTCGCGAAGAGCCCAGTGCGATCGGCCTAGCCGATGGTAATCCTTGCCCCGTACAAGCGCCGGCAGCGGCGGCTACACTAAGCTATCAGATAATCGAGGGTTGCGCTGCGATAGCCGTAGAACCCGCTCTGGGCGACAAGGATGATCCAATCGTACTGCAGACGACCGCCGCATCGCCAGCGCGTCCGTCGCAACAACCCGCCGCGCATTCGTTCGGCACTAACGCCAGAGCTATTGAGCGCCTATACATGCTCAGGCTCACCGGCGGAGATTGTGCATCACTCGATCGCGCAATCGCAGCCCGGCCGCTCGACCTAGCCGATGATGTGGACTTGGGCTTGGCAGAACGTCTGGAGTTCGGTCTCATCCACCCGGCTCGGTCGCAGACGGCCGAAATGCTCCGGGCTGCGTAGCGAAGTCGGGCGTACACCGAGTTTATGGCGAGGGGTGGATTCCTCGCCACGGGTTACCGAGCACGGCCCGGTTCCCGCCCTAGGAAAGCCCCCCTTTTTCTACTATAGGTTTATAGAGGGGAGCTATCCGTTGGATGGCGGCCCGGCTTTTTCCGGGTCACGCTTTTAGACAACGGGCGTGTTTCTGGGACGATCGCTCCTGCGGGTGGCGATCGGTCTGACGGTTGAGCCCTGATCCTCCGGGTTCCCGGCTAGACGAAACCACGAGCTTGCGGCGTGTCTCATCGCCGTCCGCGAGGGGGTTTGAAATGCTCCTAACACTGCGGCGATGCAAACTATCCAGATCGTCAGACGGCTGGCGACTTGTAACAAGAAGCGGCTAAAAGGCCGCTATCTTTTTTTCTTGATTCCTTGATAAAGGATTTTCTTATGCTCACAATGCTGCGAATCGCGAGGCTCCTTCGCCAAGAAACACTCGACGACTGCGCCCTGGCTATAGGGAGCGTCAAGTCGCATCTCTCTGAACTCGAACGCTTCGACGGTCAGCGCGTCTCGAAGAACTTGCAGGGCAGGCTGGCTTCGCACTTCGGCGCGAGTTGGCCGGTGCTCGTCAGTAAAATCGACGGCAAAGCTCTTGCAGCGAGCCTTCTTGCATCCGCTGCCAAACAAGTTAAACCACACAAGGACACAAAGAATGCCAAGTAACTTTCAAGATCGTCACGAGATCGCCGGCATGGCCTGCGACGACAAGGGTATACAGCGCGAGATCGTACACGTCGGCGACGTAGCCTATGAGGCCCGTCAAGCGAAGCGCGAAGCCGCGTTACCACAAGCAGTTGAGCCCGACGAAAGCGTAACGTCAAGCGAAGCGGAGCTAAGTCTGACGGAGGAGCCAAATGCCTGATGCAGTAGGCGGCGGTTCCCGTCGCACCGGTTTCAAGAGTGAAGAAGAACGGCTCCGCGTGATGAAAGCGCATAACCCAGTGCAAGGTCTTCCAGCACGGGAGATTATTAAGCAGGCCGACGCGGCACCCACAATCTTGCAGCGCGAATCTATTCTACGCGGTTGGAGCCCTTCGAAAGTTAGCGAAAAAGCACGACTTGGTGAGGGTTGCTTCGAAGCGATCGCCAGCGGTAGAAGGCCGCCTGAGAAGTATGAAGCCAAGGGTTTAGAAAAGGCATTCGGCCTTCCGTGCGACCTGCTCTCCGGTAAGAACGACGCGGAAAACCGAGCTAAAGTCGCGGCGAAACGGAACTTGATATGAAGCAGACCGCGAGTGGCTACGTCAGCGAGAGCACCCAGGAAGCGCTCGACGTAGCATTAGCCGCAGAGATGAAGGCGTCGAGGATTGACGTGACCCGTCACGTTGACGGCTTCGAGAATATCCGGGTGGCGTATCAGTCCTACGACAGGCTAGGCTATAAGCCGTTCTGGATTGACTTGACTGGTCAGAAGGCATCGCTCGCAACGCCTTACGAGGATTACATTTTAGCTGTTGAAGCAAATGGACTCTGCCTCATTAGTTGCCCGGTGGAGAAGTTACCTTATGTGACCGCGAGGCCGGGATTTGAACACGCGCCGGTATACTCTGACGGTACGACTGCCACGTTTCTATTCCAGGGCGTCGGAGACTTCGAAGGGCGCTCTGGAGACCTTTCGATTCGGTCGTGGGCTTCGGTCGTGCATGGCTTTGAGGACCTCCTGAGACGCTATCTAAAAATACCTCCGTCGCTATCCGAGGACGGCAATCCGTTAATGTGGCTCCGTCGGGCTAAGCTGAAGTCACTTTTGCCAAAAGCACCGCCTCTGAAGCTGGAGGCGTCAGCATGACCAAGGGGTTCAAGAATCTCGTTGCGGCTCGGGTGCTGGCTATCGAAGCCGAGACGGGACGGCGCGTTCTAACGAGTCACACGAAGCGAGACCTCGACGCGATGCTCGATTACCTGAACGTAATGTTGCTGCAGTCGCCGACGTCGTTGAAGGTGCGCGTGTTCAAGGCGATCTTCGAGAAGTGCAAGGGTTCGAATGGGCTCGACGTGCCGATTGCTGGGGCCGAGTTTCTTACGGCTTGCGGAATCCGCAAGGCTGAACTTATTCGCAAGGCGTGCGTCTGGCTCGAAGAGCGCGGACTGATCTACCGACTCGCGCACAGGCCGCGCAATACGCGCTTCGCAATCCTCGTTCCACCGGAGGCAGCGTGACAGGCGAGTTTCTCCGGCAGCTAGACGCTGCGATCCTATCCGGCCTGTCGAGTTCCAAAGTCGCTCGCATGGTCGGTATTAACG
>PMTY01000040.1 GCA_003167155.1 Candidatus Cybelea tumulisoli | reverse complement strand
ATCGCTCTGATCGCCACGAGATTTGCGTAGGTGCGCCCATCGCCCATGACGCCCACGCTCTTGACCGGCGTTAGCACGGCAAAATACTGCCATGGGTGCGGGTCGAGTTGCGCCGAATCAATCTCCGCCCGAACGATCGCGTCGGCCTCGCGAACGATCGCCAAACGCTCCTCGGTCACGTGGCCGATGATCCGTACCGCTAAGCCGGGACCGGGAAACGGCTGGCGGCGGACGATTGCGTCGGGCAGCCCGAGCGCCACACCGAGTACGCGCACCTCGTCTTTGAAGAGCGCGCGCAGCGGCTCGATCAGCGAGAGATTCATTTCATCGGGCAGACCGCCGACGTTATGGTGCGACTTGATCTTTTGGCCGGCCTTGCTTTGCGGCGTCTTCGATTCGATGACGTCGGGATACAGCGTGCCCTGCACGAGATATTTGACGCCCGGAATTTTCGCGGCCTGCTCTTCGAAGACCGCGATGAACTCGTGGCCGATCGCCAGCCGCTTGCGTTCGGGGTCTTCGACGCCGGCCAGCTTGCGAAGAAATCGCTCGCGCGCGTCAACCGCGATCACATTGAGGTGGAGCACCTCTCGAAATGCCGCGACGACTTCGTCGGCTTCATTTTTTCGCAGCAGACCGTGATCGACAAAAATGCAGGTGAGCTGTTCGCCGATCGCGCGCGCGACCAAAGTCGCGGCGACCGCGGAATCCACCCCGCCGGAGAGCGCGCAGATCGCTTTGTCGGTGCCGACTCGTTCGCGGATATCCCGCACCGAGCTATCGAGAAAGGATTCCATCTTCCAATCGCGGCCCAGGGCGGCGATTTCATGCAAAAAGTTGTCGAGAACCGTCCGTCCGTGCTCGGTGTGCACGACCTCGGGATGAAACTGCACGCCGTAGATCTTCTTGCGCGGATTGCCGATCGCGGCGACCTGGCAGCGCGCCGTCGAGGCCAACGCGCGATACCCGTCAGGGAGCGCGACGACTGAATCGCCGTGCGACATCCAGACCCGCGATTCTTCGGGGACCCCGTCGAAGAGCGGCGTCTCACGGTCGGCGACCACGAGCGTGGCCGGACCGTACTCGGCGTGATCGAGCTGCACCAGGTCGGCACCGATGTCGCGAGCCAGGAGCTGCATGCCGTAGCAGATGCCCAGAATCGGCACGCCGGCCTCCACGATCTCCGGATCCATCTTCGGCGCACCCTCCGCCAGCGTGCTTTCGGGGCCGCCGGAGAGAATCAGCGCCGCGGGCCGGCGCAACGAGAGAGTGCTCCAGGGGACGTCGTACGGCACGATCTCGCAGTAGACGCCCAGCTCCCGCGTCCGGCGCGCAATCAACTGGCTGTACTGCGCGCCGAAATCCAGAATGAGAACGGTAGGCGGCATCGCCCTCCTTAGGCGGCGGCAGCGGCGGCGGCGTGGAGGGCCGCATCATAATCGGGTTCGCTGGCAACTTCGGGCACGATCTCGACATACGAAATCGTGCGGTCTTTGCCGATCACGACGATGGCACGCGCCAAAAGGCCGAGCTCGGAGATGAGCAGTCCATAGTTTGTGCCGAAGCTGCGGCTGCGATAATCGGAGAGCATGTCCAGCTTGACGTCGCCTTCGGCAGCGCACCAGCGAGCCTGCGCAAACGGCAAATCCATGCTGACCACGGCGGCCGTCACGCCTTCGGGAAGCTCGCTCAAGCGATCGTTGAACTTCTTGGATTCGAGCGAGCAGACGCTCGTATCGAGCGAGGGCACGACGATGAGTAACGCGGCGCGCTTACCTTCGTCGGTAAGTATCTCCGGAGTGACGGTCGAGAGATCGCCGGAAGTCAAGGTAAAACTGGGCGCCGGATCGCCGCGTCGCAACGCCGGCCCTAGCAGCGTCATCGGTTGTCCTTTGAACGTCACCACGCCGGCACGCTCTTGAACGTTATCAACGGTCATGTACCATCTCCATAAAAGCGAAAAAAGCGAATCGAATGAATTTAGGTCAACACATCTTGGAGTCGTTTGGTGTCGCGGGCCATTACGACTTCCATCGCAATCCGTTCGCCCACTGAGACGTCGCGGCCCCAGCGATAGGCCGAATATGGAGTGAATCGCGTCCCCGGTGAGCCCGGGATGCGCAGCGACACGTCGTAGCAGACGAGCTCCTTGGGAGGGCCGGCCGCCACGATGCATTGCAGCGCGAAGGGTCCGATGACTCCGGGCGGCTGCGCCTCTCGCGCTGCACGGACGAAGCGCTCACCCATGTCAAAGGCCGGCTCCAGCATCGACTCCACGACCGTCGTCGCGATGTGGCCGGCCTCTTCCAAGCGCATCGTGATGCCGCGCACCGCATCAAGCGCCGCCGGCGGCACGTTGCGAAAGCCCTCCAAGTTCGTCTGACGCCGCGTATCGGTGCCGCTCAATTCGAGCTCTCCTAAGAGCGGCGAGTAGAAAAAGTTAAAGTTCACCGAGGGACCGAGCGCGTATTCCTCGATTCTCGCCGACGCAAGCCCCGTCGCGCTCAATGTCCCTTCATCCATCAAGTGGTCGGCCGCGGCGCGGCACTCCCCCGGCGACGACGCGAGAAAGAAGGCGCGTTCGAACGAGACGCGCGCGTGCGGCGCCTTGACCATGACGAGAGCGTCGATCTCGTCCGGAGACGTGTAGCGGCGCGGGTGGCGAATCCCAGCGGCTCGCATCAGCGCGTATTGGTCCAACCCCTTGTCAGCGCGTTCTTCCGCTTTGAGCAGTGCGCGATTGCCGAAGAACGGCACCAACATCCGCCGCTCGATCTCTTCGTACTCGTACTTTTGGTGGAGATAGACTTCGAAGGAGCGATTAGGGACGAAGATGACGTTCTGACGAAGCAGCCGTTGCTGCACCTCCTCGTCGAGAATATCCGAAAACGCTTGCAGTTCGAGCACGGCGTCGACGCAGCCGCGCCCCACGGGCTGCTCGCGGCGGGCAAAATGCCGTAGGTAGGTCTGCTCGCGGCCCTTGGCGGTAACGACCAGATTGTGCAGCGCTTGCGCGCGCGCGCCGTAGGCCACCTCGAGCGCCGAGTGGCTTCCGATCGAGCAGAGCGTGAGGCGAGCAGGGTCGTACGCTGCGAGTGCGCGGGTAACCGCCTCCTGGCTCACCGGCGCGTCATTCGACGCGAACCTTTCCGGCCATGCGCCGCCAGACGATGGGAGCATAGATCGCGATGCCGGCGATTCCGATCAGCGTAACGCTCAGCGCGCAGGCGAGCGCCGTCTCCGAAGGCGCCGCCGCAAAGATCGAGATCCCGCGGTTGCGTGCGGGAAAGGCCGGCAGGAGGTAGGGGAAGATGGTGCCGGCCGACGCGGCGAGCAGCGTTGCGATAAAGCACGAAGACATGATGAACGCCTCCCGGGCGCGCCCCACCCGTGCGCTGCGCCACGTGGCCGCCAGCGCGATCAGCGAGAGCGCCGGAATCGCGAAGAGCCACGAGGCTCGCAGCGGCGCATTCATCCAAAGGGTCAGCGCCGTAACGGTGAGGTAGAGGATCAATACGAGCCACGAGCCCCGCGCGACGACCCGGAGCGCTCTCGCGGCTATCTCCCCCTCAATTCTCATCGCCGCAAATGCGGCGCCGTGCACGCCGAGCGTCGCAAGCGCAAAAAGCCCCACGAGCAACGCGTAGGGATTGAGCAAGAACGCAAAGGTGCCTTGGAAGTACCCCGCCGCGTCGAGCGGCACGCCCCGCAGCAGATTTCCCAAAGCGACCCCGAAGACGAAGATCAAGAGCGCGCTCGAGCCCGAGAACGCGGCGTCCCAAAACTGATGCCAAACCTCCGACGGGAAATGCCCTCGGAGTTCGAGCGCAATGCCGCGGAACATCAGCAGCCACAGCACCACCATGAACGGGAGATAGAAGCCCGAAAACGAGGAGGCGTACGCCGTCGGAAAGAGCGCGAAGAGTGCGGCGGCGGCGGCGATCAGCCAAACCTCGTTGCCGTTCCAAAACGGCCCGATGCCGGCCATCGTCGCGGCGCGTTCGCGATCCGAGCGCGCGATCAGCGGCGCGACCGCCGCGACGCCGAGGTCGTAGCCGTCGAGCAGCACGTACATCGTCAGCATAAAGGCGATCGCGATAAAGCCGGCAATGCTCACGCCGCCTCGCTCCACGACGGGCCTCTTCCAATCTCGCGCAAGACGAGATACAGAAAGAGGACGCCAAGCAAAAAGTACATTCCCGCAAATCCGATCAGCGTAAAGATCGTCTCCCCGCTCGAAACGGTCGGCGAGCCTCCCGCCGCCGTCTTCATCAAACCGTAAACGATCCACGGCTGGCGCCCGACCTCGGTAGCCACCCAGCCGGCCTCGTTGGCAATGAACGGGAACGGCATGAGCAGCATCAGGATCCAAAGCATCCAGCGCGCGCTCCAAAGCCTTCCAAACGCCAGCAATGCAACGGCGATCGTTGCAGCCGCGGCAAAGATCGTGCCGAGACCGACCATGATGTGATACGCGTAGTAGGTCAGCTCGACGGGCGGCCACAGCTCGCGCGCGTACGCGTCGAGCCCATTGACGTTGGCCTTGTAGTTTCCGTAGCTGAGAAAGCTCAAGATATCGGGGACGAAGATCGGATCGATTAAACGCCTGCGCGCGACGTCGGGCATCCCAATGATCGCCAGCGGCGCCTCGCGCTCGGTAGTAAAGAGACCCTCTTCAGCGGCGAGCTTTACCGGCTGATACTGCGTCACGATCCGGCCGTTGCGATCGCCGGTCGGAAAGATCGCGATCAACGCAAAGGCGAAGGCCACGATCGTCCCCGCGCGCACGAACCGCCGGCCGATCGTCTCATCCCGGCGGGAAAGCAAATAATATGCGCCGACTCCGGCAACGATGAAACCGCCGGCGAGGAGCGCCCCGCAAAGCGCATGCGCAAACTGCCAGTACGAGAACGGCGAGAAGAGCACGAGCCAGATGTTCTCCAAAAGAATCGTGCCGCCGGCTGCGATGCGATAGCCGACCGGGTGCTGCATCCACGCGTTGGTGGCAACGATGAAGAATCCCGAGAGCCAGGCGCCCACGCAGACCATCACGCCGGCCCAAGCGACGAACATCGAAGGCAGGCCTCGCCGCCGATAAAGCAGAGCGCCGAGGAAGACCGACTCGAGAAAGAAGGCAAAGAGGCCCTCCATCGCGAGCGGTTGACCGACTACCGAACCGGTGCTGCGCGAAAAGGCCGCCCAGTTCGTTCCGAACTGAAACTCCATTGGAATGCCGCTGACGACGCCGGCGGCAAAGTTGATCGCAAAGATCTTCGTCCAGAAAGCGGCAATCCGCGCGGACTCCTCATCGCGTCTGCGCGCCGCCTTCCAGGTGTACGCGGCCACGAACGGCGCCAGCCCCATCGTTCCGATGGGGAAAAGATAGTGGAACATGATCGTGAAGGCGAACTGCAGGCGGTCGGCAAGAACCGGATCCACGTCGCAGCCTCCGAGATTAGGTGCGCAGCAGTTGCCGAGCCTGCGGGCTGTCCTGGTACTCGACGGTCAGGATCCCCTTGATCTGCCCGGCCACGCGTTTGGACTGATCGTCGTCCATGCGCTGCAGCGTCGTATAGCACCAGTAGAGCAGCATCGGCAAGTCGCGATCGCGCGGATAGACTTCTTGCATGGCGACGACCGCTTTTGAGACGCCAAAGGCTTCGTCGCTCTCACGATTCCCGTAATTGTAGTTCAACATGTAGTTGATCCGCTTGAGCCGGTTCTCGATCTCGAGAATCGACATGCCTCTCGGCCCGAAGTACTCATCGGCCGGCGCAAGCGTCGTAAGGTAGGCGTCGTGCGGAATCGAGGTCACGGTCGCAATGACGCGAATCGGATCGACGGCCTTCAGGCGCGCCAGGAAGGTCTGCGCGTTCGAGAAATCGGCGGCGGTGTAGCCGTCGTTACCCGGCGATGCGCGTTGCGCCGCGGCGACGAGTTCGTTCCCCCAGTTCGTCGGCAGATGCGCCACCGGAAAACTCGACGCCGCCGCCCGCTCAAAAGCCAAGGTTCGCCAGGCAGGATCGTGGGTCAGCAGCCAGGCGCGCCAATCCGCCTCGACGCGGATCAGCAACGCATCGATATCGCCGGGATACGCCTTGATGTTGGCCGTCGCGTCCTCGTCGGCGTATCGCGCCAGCGATTCGGGCTGGTCTTCGGCGTTCACCCGCGCCAGCAGGCCTTGGGCCTGCGAGACGGTTGTGAAATCCTGGGAGTTTTTCATTGCCCAATCGGCCGCTTCACGCACCCACCAAACGGCGCCGTCGTGGTTGGTTAGCGGATTATAATGCAGGCCGCTTCCGATCTGCACGGTCAAAGTTGCGAGTACGCCGTAGTTGGGATCCGTCGGATACTGCAGCGAGTACGCGCGGCCGGCGTCAAAGATCGTCGCAAGATAGATCTCTTGCGGGCGAAAGCTCCAACTCGCGGCGGCATCTTTCGCGTAGGCGTCCTTCATCTGTGCGTAAAGCACCGCCGGATCGGCTTCAAGCGTCGCACCAACCTTCATGGGGAGCACGACTGCCCCGCACAGGAGCGCCGCGCCCAGGCCTCTAGACCAAGCTCGAATCATCGAGCACCAAACCAAGATTGTTGGTCAGCAAAGCGTTTTTGATCTCGCGAGCGATGCGGCGCCCAGTGGACATCGGCTCGGAGTAGTTCAGATACGAGTACGGCGAGCCATCAATGAAGAGATTTGTGCCCGCGACGATGCGTGCCGAGATCTCCATGACGTAGAACTGAATGTCCGGGGTAATGATCGTCTCGATGCAAAACGCGCCGAAGAGACCCTTGGGACCGCAGATTTCCTTGCTGACCCGCACCACGTCGTCGCCCATGCGCAGCGCTTCGGCAAGCATCGACTCCCGAAGCGAGACCGGCTGATTGCCGACGACGACGTACGAAGGGCTGACGTCCATGCCTTCCTGCGCGGCCGCCGGAATTCGGCCCAGCGAATCCACGTTGGTCTCGTAGCGGCGGTCCATCGACATAATTTCGAGCTTGTCCTGCAGCGGCGAGTAGAAGTAATGAATGTAGAGCGGTACGCCGATGATGTATTCCTGAATGATGTAGGCTTCCTTGAGATGCGTAGCGCGCGTTTCGAAGTCGTGGGCATCTCTAATGAACATGTAGCCTTTTCCGCCCGCTGCCCCGTAGAGCTTCACGATAACCGGCCGGTCGATTTCCGCCCCGCTGCGAAACTGCCGCGGCAGCTTGAGGCCTGCCCGCGAGAGCCACTGCCGCTGCAGCTCGCGGCTCGCTTCCCAGTCGAGGACCGCCTTGTTCCCGAAATAGGGAACCGTCATCTTCTTGTGCTGCTCGAGCGAAAGATAGGCCACGAAGGATCCGTGCGGTACGATGATCGCTTTGCGCCGCTCGAGCTCGTCCATCAAGTTCATGAACTCGGAGTAGCGCTCCAGCCCGATCACTTCGTCAATGAAGGCGAACGAGCGGTAGAGCCGCTCGGTATCGCGATTCGAGATCGCGAGCGTCTTAAAGCCTTCGTCGTGGGCGCCTTTGAGAATTTGCAGCGCCGAATGGGAGCCCAACGTTGCGATCGTGTACGGCCGGTTCATTGATGCGACACAGTTACTTGCTGCCGCCGGACTTGGCCTCCTGGCGCGCACCGGAGAGCCGTAACCGCGAGACGGTGTTCCGGACATGATTTTGTCCCGCTAGCCAAATCAGTTGAGCGCCGTTCTAAACGCCGAGTACATCGGCTAAGTATGTATTGTCGAATCTTAAGCGATTGAGCCGCCGCCACCGTTTCACTCGTTAAGAAAGACCGGGAGCGTTCAGCCCAAACGCTGCGACAACCCTTGGAACGGACGGCGGCGGCCATAGCCGTCTACCGGCTCGCGGGGATTGACCGCAATGCGCGGACCGAAGGACGAGCCAATAGGCGGGCCACGCTTTTGTAGACAAAAGTAATACAAACCGCTACAATTGAGCCGTGTTTGCGTGCCGATCCCGATCAGATGCTTGCTCTGGGATGACAACGTCGAACATCTCTGGGCCAGCCACCGCGTTACGCCCGAAGAGGTCGAGGAGATCGTCGTTGGATTCGACGGTCAGGCTCCGAGCTATCGCGTCAGACGCGACGGCGATGCCTATGTCATTTACGGAGAAACGGGGGACGGGCGATTGTTGAAGATGGTTGGTATGTTCGCAGAAAGCCGAGCTTTCCGAGTATTGGGCGCGATCGATATGGATATACGAGACCGGCGTGTCTATCGGCGAGGAAAGGTTTGATTATGGCTGTGCTTCCAAAGAAGGGCGAAGCAGATTACCTTCGCGAGCTTGCGCGGTCCCAGCCCGAGCAGATCGCGAAGGCCGAGTTGATCGTGGGAAAGCCGGGCGCGGCGCCGCCTCCGATTTCGATACGCTTGAGCGAGCCACTGCTCGACGCGCTGGATCGCATTGCGGAACGCGAACACCGCAGGCGCAGCAACCTAATTCAGCATATTCTTTGGGAATACGTGCACGACGAGAGCCGCAAGCTGCGGCGATAGGTCGTCGAAGCAGCGCGTCGCTTTAGTACACCGCTCGTTCGATCGCCGGATTGCACAAGAGGCGTTCGGCTGCGGCGCGCAGCGCCTCTTGGTCGAGCGAAGCGTCGTTGCGGCCCAAGAGGCGCCAGGACGTGGCGGCTTTCTCTCCATCACCCTTCGACACGCTCAGGGTGACAGGGTCGAGGGGCTCGATCCACACTTCGCCCGGGCGCGGGGCCGCCTCGTCGAGCACCGTGAGGCGATGTGTGTTTGGATTGAAGATCGTTTCGTCGGCCGTGATGCGCTCGATCAGCGCGGGCACGTCGCCTCCGTCATCGAAGAAATAGATCTCGCTGCGCTCCACTCGCTCGACGCCCACGCCGAGCCGGCGCAACGCGACCGCCGCGGTAAAAGCAGTGTTGTCGGGGATTTTGAGGGCGATGGCGACTGCTCTCGTCATTGCAGTGAGACCTCTCATGCTGACGCCAACGCCTGGACGAAGCTGCGGAAGAGGAGTGAGCCGCCGGAGGGCGCGAGAACGTCGTCGCTTTCGCGGCGGTCGAGATGGTTGAAGTTCCAGGCATCACGCTCGGGATGCGGCATGATCGCCAGCACGTTGCCCTCGCGATTCACCAAGCCCGCGCAGCCGAGCGCCGATCCGTTGGGAACCGCGGCTGCGTCCACGATGCCGTTTGCACTTGCGTAGATGAAGGCGAGGTGACCGCCGCCCACGATCTCGCTCAAATGCTCCGGCGTGGCGGCGAGGCGCCCCTCCGCATGCGCGGCCCACGCCGGCACGAGCGCGCCCTCCGGCAATGCCGCGGTAATTGCGCAGCGCACGGGTTCGATGGCGAGCTTCATGTAAACGTGCCGGCAGATAAAGTGCGGCGCCGGTCCGTTGCGCGTAAACGCGGCGGTCGGCCGGCGGATCGGGCCGGTGCCGGGCACGAGGCCGGCTTCGAGCAGAATCTGCGCTCCGTTGCAGATCCCGAAAACGAGCTTTCCACTGGCGGCGGCTTCGATGACGTAGTCCATCATCCGATCGTGGGCTGCGATTGCCCCCGCCCGGATTCGGTCTTCATACGCAAAGCCGCCGGAGAGCACGTAGGCGTCGTAGCGAGCCAATTTGCTCGCTTGCGACCAATGGACGAGTTCGGCATTCCCGCCGCAGTCGCGAAGCAACCGCAGCGTCTCGTCTTCGGAGTTCGTCCCGGGAAAGACCGGAACCGCGATCCTCGCGCTCATGGATAGAGCTTCGCTAACGGCTGCGACCAGATCTCATACAAACGTTCGATATCGAAGCGAGTCCCGTTGGCGATCAATTCGGGCGCATCGGTCGTCGTCCCGATTTGGAGCGTTCCGGTCACGTCCATGCCGCTATCGGCGGCGATTTCACAGACGAAGCCGCCGGCTTCGCAGAGCGGATTGCCGAAGTCGATCTCGGCGCCGAGCTTCCGCCCCGCCGCCCGGGCGTCGAAAGCCAAGCGCGCCACCGCCGTCAGCATTCCGCCGTCGGCGACGACGCGGCATGCGCGCACAACTCCGCGCGCAATTGCGTCTCTCATAATCGCTAGCGCCGCACGTTCGGCATCGTACTCGATGCGCGGAAGCGTCCCCTTATCGCCGAGCAGCTCGGCCAGAACCGATCCGCCCGTAACGAACTCTCGGCTTCCGACCCACAGCAGCGCCGAGCCGGCCGCTTTAAAGCCCGGCGTGACGACGTTTGCGATATCGGCGATGGATCCGATGCAGGCAACGATCGCCGATGCCGGTATGGCGCGGCCGGCCGACGTTTCGTTGTACAAGCTCACGTTTCCGGAGACGAATGGCAAGTCGAGTTCCGCTGCGGCGTGCGCCAGCGCTTCGACCGCCGCGACGAACCCGCCAAACTGCTCGCTCCTCCGGGGATTGCCGAAGTTCAAGCAATCGGTCAAACCAATCGGATGCGCGCCAACGGCAACGACGCGACGCATCGCCTCCAAGACGGCCTGCTCGGCGGCATACGCTGCATCGATGCTCCCGTAACGCGGATTGCCTGCGACGGCCAGCGCGACACCGAGACGCGAGCCCGGGACCGGTGCCAAGACGCCGGCGTCGGCCGCACCGCGCGGCAGAACGGTACGGCCTCGAACCACGGAATCGTAACGCCGGTAGAGCGGCTCCCGCGAGCAGACGTCGCGGTGCGCCAGCACGCGCGGGAAGATTCTCTGGATGTCCAGGGCCGGAAGCTCCTGCGCGGCCGCGCGGTGATAAATCTTCTCCGTATAGGGCAGCTCGTCGTGAATCGATCCGGTGAGAAACTCGCTTTCGACGTCCATCACGATTTGGTCGCGATACCGCAGAACGTAACGTCGCTGCGCCGTCACCTCGCCGATGGGGGTCGCGCGCGCATTGTACGCCACGTCGGGAAGGCCGAACTCCTCATTGTAAACACGCAGAAGCTCCGGGACAAAATCCGGCGGAACCGCCCAGAGCATCCGCTCCTGCGTTTCGCCGACGGCGATGACCTCGGGCGGCATCCCTTCGACCGCAACGTTAACCTTGTCGAGCTCGATCTGCGCGCCGTATCCGCCGTGCGCCGTGATCTCCGCCGAGCATCCGACGATTCCGCCTGCGCCGAGATCCTTAAAGGCCGCCACGACCTTGCGTTCGCGTAAGAGCGCAAAGACGCGGTAGCTCGCGCGCATCAAAACGTTTTTGAAGAACGGGTCGGGTACTTGCACCGCGCCTTTGTTGAGCTCGGCATCGCGCGCATCCAACGCGAGCGACGAAAACGAAGCTCCGCCGAAACCGCTCGGGTCGGTCGCTTTTCCGACGAGCACCAGCTGCCAACCCTCGGCTCCTTTGGGAACGTAGGAGTGGATGATATCCTTCTCGTTGACGATTCCGAGCGCAACGACGTTGACCAGACAGTTCTCGTCGAATCCATGTTCGAAGTAGACGTCGCCGGCGACATTGGGAACGCCGATTGCGTTTCCATAGGCGCCGATCCCGTCGACGGCGCCGCGCGCGACGTGACTTTCATGCGACGCGGGGTCGTCACATCGTCCAAAGCGCAGCGGGTCGGCTACCGCGATAACCTCGGCACCCATGCAGAGAACGTCGCGGACGATTCCGCCGATTCCGGTAGCGGCGCCTTCGAAGGGAACGACTTGGGATGGATGGTTGTGCGACTCGTGCGCGACGACGATCGCATAGCGCTCGCCGTCGTGCGTGCCGAGATGGAGAATGCCGGCATCCTCTCCCGGACCGAGCAGCACGCGAGCGCCGCTGGTGGGAAGATTCTTTAAGAAGCGGCGGCTCGATTTATAGCTGCAATGCTCGCTCCACGCCGCGTCGAAGGCGTGCAGCTCCACGACCGATGGATCTCGGCCGAGCCGATCTGCGATGCGCTGGCGCTCCTCGTCACGGAGGTTAACCAAGCGCAGCCTTCGGCGACGTGGGCGGCTGCTGCTGTAACGATGCGTCGGCGTGAAGCACCGCCGACCGCGCGTTGGCCTGCATCAACAGCGTGCGCCCAAAAAGCACGGTGTCTTCGAGTCCAAAAACCTTTGCACATTGCATCATCACGCGACCGATATCGTCGCGGCCATCGACGACCGGCGCCGACGAGGCTGCTTCGAGCATCGAACGCAGCAGCTCGTTTTCGCCGACTGGAATAACGACCAGACGCGCAAAGCTCGCTTCGAGCTGCGCCATCAGTTGCAGCACGAAACCCGGCGTCGACGCGGCGCTGGCGACGTGGCGTACCGTCGGGACGCCAAGCTGGCCGAGCGCTTTGGCGATTTCATTCGCGCGCTCGACATTCGCGGGCGAATCGGCAATTACCGCAACCATACCCGAGCGCATGACTGGAAACGTTCCAACAAAATCTGCGACCCGTTCGTACGCCTGCTTGACCATCTCCAAGGCCGGCTCGTCGACCGTTTCAAGGTTCCGGTAGAGCTGCTTATCGAGCATCAACTCCTCCCGGCCTTGGGGCCAGATTCGCCACGAATCGTTGTCGATCACGTCGGCGATCACCAGCTGACCCTGATTCTCTCCACCCGCCAACCGCCCGAACTCGATCTTGAGATCCACCAACATGACGTCGCGCTTGCGCCACGCGTGCGACAGGATGTCGAAGGTTAGCCGCGCGAGCTCCGTCATCGCGCCAACCTCTTGCGGCGCGGCGATGTTGCGCGCGACGATTTGGTCGGGCGCGATCATGGGATCGTGCGCCGCATCGTCTTTAAAGAAGAACTCGATCACGTGCGGCACGAGTAAGGTTCCACGCGCGAGGCCGGGGTTGCGCTTGGCGAACGATCCGGCCGAAATCCCGCGAGTCACGACTTCGAGGGGTATCATGTTGGCGCGCCGGACGACCATCTCGTTGTTGTCGTCGTCCTCGCCGCCATTGAGGTAGTGCGTCGGCAGACCGCAGAGATTGAGCAAGCGAAAAACGCGCGCGGTCGTCTGCGCGGCCAGGCGCCCCTTGCCTGCAATCACGCTACGCCGCACGCCGTCGCCCGAGGATATCTGATCGGTCTGCGCGACGACGAGCTGATCCGGCTGACCGGGGTTCTCGTAGAGCACTTTCGTCTTGCCGCGCGCTATTTCGATGCCTTTGTTCACGTTACGCGTACCTCGGCCTGACGGGGAAAGGGCTCCAAAACGTCGATGCGGTCGGCCAAGAGCCGCGCGCGCTGCGGCGCGGTGCCGACGTGACCGCTCGGGTCGAGCAAGCGTCGTATCTCGGCCGGATCGACGAGTGCGGTCAACTCCGCGCGCTCCGTCAAGAGGCGCGCAAGCGGATTCTCGTCGCCGCGACGAACGACTTCCCACGCTTCCATCGATGCATCGCGCAACGCTTCGTGCAAGAGCTGACGGTCTCCGCCGGATCGCACCGCTTCCATCATCACCGCCTGCGTGCCGCAGAAGGGGGCATACGTGCGGACGTTTTGAGCGATGCGCCGCTCCTCGACGCGCAGGCCCTCGATTACCGTGCGAGCGAGCGTTACTAACTCGTCGGCGCAGAGCAACGCCTCGGGCAACACGATGCGGCGGTTCGCGCTATCGTCGAGCGTTCGCTCGAGGAAGTTCGTCGCCGCATTTTGCCAGGTGACGTCGGCGTAGCCGGGCAGCAATCGGGCCAGCGAGTCGATCCGCTCGCTAAGGATTGGGTTCTGCTTGAAGGGCATGACGGAGCTGCCGACCTGCGATTGCGCGAAAGGCTCTCCCAGCTCGCCAAAGCCCGGGCTTGCCAGGACGCGAATGTCGGCCGCGAACTTCGAGAGCGATGCCCCGAGGCCGGCCAGTGCGGAGAGCAGCAAGTAATCGAGCTTTCTTGGATAGGTCTGCGTGCTGATCTCGCGAGCGGTCAGCCCAAACTGTTCGAGCACGTAGGCTTCGATCTCCGCCGAACGGCCGTTCTCGCCGAGGAGGCGTTCGTAGGAGGCAGCGGTGCCGACGGCTCCGCGCAGCCCCTTCGTCGTGAGGTTGTTGAAGACAAACCGCAAGTTTTCGTCGTCCACCAGCAAGTCTTGGGCGTAGCTTGCGAATCGATAGCCCAGCGTCGTCGGCTCGGCCGGCTGCAGATGCGTGTAGGCCATGCAAACGAGATCGGCATACGCGCGGATCTTCGCGCCGAAGGCCGCAAGCAGCTCGCGCAGATTCGAACCGACGTATGCCAGCGCGAGCCGCAGCCGATAGGTTTCAACCGTATCTTCGACGTCCATCGACGTCGCTCCGAGGTGGAGCTTTCCGCCGCCGAGCTTTGCTTGCGATGCAAAGAGGCGGATCTCCGCCATCAAGTCGTGGTGGATCTCACGCTCGATGGCCAGCGCCGCTTCGATGTCGATCTCGCCGGCATGCGCGCGCAGATCGTCGAGTTCGGCCTGCGCGACCACTCCTTGCGCGACTTGCGCTTCGGCGAGCGCTACCCACACGGCGCGCCAGAGGCGCCGCCGCCGTTGCTCTGAAAAGAGCGAGCGCAGCTCCGCGCGGCCATAGCGCCAGGAGAACGGCGAGGCGTATGTACGATGATCCATTGGTTTGAATTGGCCTTCGCCTTACGGGAAGCCGCGGCCTCGTCACCGTAGAACCAGCGCAATGAGAGCGGCCACGATACTATCGGCAGCCGTGGTAGCGTGCTTGGCGGGATGCACGAAGAACGACTCGGCACCGGGCATGCGCCATCCGTGGACGCATGCGGGCGTGCTGCGCGTCGCCGTTGCCGAAGAACCGAAGAACCTCAATCCGCTGCTTGCCGGAACCACGATCGAGATATTCATTGACCGGTTGATGTTCGAGCCGCTGCTCTCGGCCGACGCGCGCGGCAATACCGTGCCCATGCTCGCTGCCGCGGTGCCGGCGCTAAGCAACGGTGGCATCAGCGCCGATGGCCTGACGATAACCTATCATTTGCGCCGCGATGCATATTGGAGCGACGGCGTGCAGGTGACCGCGCACGACGTCGCATGGTCCTGGCGGGCGATCGAGAACCCGAACAACGACGCGGTCTCGCGCCACGGCTACGACGAGGTCCGGGCAATCGACACGCCCGACCCGCACACCGTCGTCGTGCATTTGAAGAAGCGCTTTTCGCCCTTCGTGAACACCTTTTTTGCCGAGAGCGACCAGGTCTACGACATCCTTCCCGCACACGTCCTGGCGCGCTATGCGAACGTCAACAACGTGCCGTTTAACGCGCGGCCCAGCGTGAGCGATGGGCCCTTCCGCTTCGGGGAGTGGCGGCGCGCCGATCGCATCCTGCTCGACGCAAATCCCCGCTTCTTCGAGGGGCCGCCGGGATTGAAGCACCTCGAAATACTCTTCGTGCCTAACGAGGACTCGGGCACGAACTTACTTCGCACCCACGCAATCGACTATTTCTACCAACCGTCGATCCAAACGTATCCGACGCTGCACTCCCTGCCCGACGCGCGGATCGTGTGGGTCAACGTCAACGGCTTCGAAGGCATGGAGTTCAATCTCTCGCATCCGATGCTGGCCGATGCTCGCGTGCGGACGGCAATCGCGGCAGCGCTCGACAAACCGCCCCTGGCGCTTGCGCTCACGCACGGACAGACGGTCGCCGCGACGGAGGATCTGCCGAACTGGATGTGGGCCTTCGACCCCGGCGTGCGATCGGTACCGTTTGATCTGTCGCGCGCGAGGCAGCTGCTCGCGCAAGCCGGATGGGTCGCCGGCCCCGACGGAATCGTTGTAAAGCAGGGGCAACCGCTGGAACTCCTGCTGGTTACCGATAATGCAAGCGCGACGCACCGCTCGGAGAGTCTCTTGATCCAAGCCGCGCTGCGGCGGATCGGCATCGCCGTCGACGTGAAGTACTATCCGTTCGATCTTCTCTACGCACCGCAAGCGATGGGCGGCATCCAGCACGGCGGAAAGTTCGACATGCTGGTCTATGGCTGGTATGCCGGCATCGATCCGGACAACTCATCCGAGCTCACCTGCAAGAACTTCCCACCACAAGGCTATAACGATCCACGCTATTGCAGCGCTGCGATGGACGCCGCGCAGCAGACGGCCTTAGCGCACTACGATCGCGCGACCCGACGCGCGGCGTACTCAAAGATCGAGCACCTCCTCGCGCGCGACAACCCGATACTCTTCTTCTGGTGGCAGCGCCAGCAAGAGGCAATAAGCGTCGATTTCCACGGCTTCGACCCTAATCCGGTCGTCGAATCCTGGGACGCTTGGCGCTGGAGTATTTAGGGCAAAAACGAGTAAACCGTTCCATCGTCGTAAGCGCCGCCGGCCGGAGTTGTGCCGTAGAGCGTACCGTCTACGTCGATCAGGCCCGAAACCGGCTGTTCACCATCCCTCGGAAGGAAACTGTATAGCATTCTTTCCGAACCGGAGGACGTCACAGAAAAGATACTCCCGCAGCCGTGACTTATGGCGCAGTTCGCGCCGCCGGACTGCGTGGTGCCGTAGAAGATGCCGTGGTCGTAAAGGAGATCCCCATCCGGTGCTGCGCCGTCGTTAGGATAGCCTTTGAACTTGTAGAGCGGCCTTTCCTCACCCGACGGCGTCATCCGAAAGACCGTGCCAAAATGCTCGTGGTTCCCGCACCCGTTGCATCCTCCGATGCCTCCGCTGGAGGTCGTGCCGTAAAGCGTCCCGTTAACATAGACAAGCCCGGCACGTGGATACGAGCCGTCTAGCGGGCCGCCTCTGAAGCTGTACAACACCCTTTCGTGACCGGAGGCCGTGATTTTGAAGACGACGCCGCGGTCGAATTTGCCGCCTTCATAGGTCGTGCCATAAAGGGTACCGTTGACATTAAGAACGCTCGCCTCGGGGTATTTGCCGTCTCGATGGCCGGGCTGATCTCCGAAGAAACTATAGCGTATGGCTTCCGCACCGGAGGTGGTGATCTGGAATACCGTTCCCCGGTCCTCGCGCGAGCCTCCGAAGGCCGTCGTGCCGAAGAGGGTGCGTCCCCCGTTGACGAGGGGTGCCCGCGGATTGGATCCGTCCGGAGTCACCTCTGAATTGTGGAGCACGCTCTCGGTGCCGGATGTTGTGAGCGAGAATACCGTTCCGCTGGAACTGGCGCCCCCGCTGGTCGTACCGTAGAGCACGCCTTTGACGTTCATGAGGCCGGCATACGGCACCGCGCCATCCACCCCACCCGCGAAACTATAAAGCACGGATTCCGTCCCGGACCTCGCAACTGCAAAAACCGTGCCGCAACCGCCACTTGCGTAGCATCCCGAGCCGCCGGCGATCGTCGTGCCGTAGAGTTTGCCATCGAGGTCGATGAGGCTCGCGTCGGAGTTTACGCCGTCAGTCGGATAGGCGCCGAAGCTGTGTAGCACGGTATATTTGAGGCCCGGCTCTTGCGCCGCCATACTCATCGGCGTGCCGCCTGGAATGCCGGCCGAACGGGCGCAACCTGAAACAATTACCGCAGTTAGACCGACGCGAAGCATGGATCGAGAAAAAACAAAGGTCTTCATTTTGCGTTGTCCTCACTGTTTGCCGGCATCAACGAAAAGATCGTTCCGTGGTTGTACGCACCGCCACTTGGCGTGGCGCCATAGAACGTGCCGTTTATCTCGATGAGCCCCGCAACCGGAGATGAACCTTCCTTGGGGAGGAAGCTGTAGAGCATCTTTTCCGCACCACCCGGAGTGATCGAGAAGATCGTTCCGCAGCCGTAACTTACAGCGCAGTTCGCACCCCCGGATTGGGTTGTGCCGTAGAAGATGCCGTTAGAGAGCAGAAGCTTCCCATACGGGAAGGCACCGTCGGTGGGATAGCCTTTGAACTTGTGGATCACCGTTTCCCGACCGGACGGCGTGATCGCAAAGACCGTGCCGTCACCAGGGTTTTTGCCGCACCCCTTGCATGCTGCGTCTCCCCCGCCGGAAGTTGTGCCGTAAAACATACCCTTGAAAGGGATGAGGCCAGCACGCGGATATGAGCCTTGTGCCGCCCCGCCTATGAAGCTGTGCAACACGGTTTCGTGGCCCAATCGCGTCATCTTAAAGACGGTNNGAAGATGAGAGGATTTGCGTCGGGGTACTTGCCGTCGCCGCCGCCTGGCGTGCCCAAGAAGCTGTAGAGCACGGTTTCCCGCCCTGACGTCGTAACGCGGAACACCGTACCAAAGTGCTTCGCGCCTCCGAAGACGGTCGCGCCATAAAGCGTGCCGTCAACGTGGAGGAGACCAGCGTGCGGATCGGATCCGTCGGGAGTGCCTTTGAAATTGTAGAGCACGCTCTCCGCGCCGGACGTTGTGATCGAGTAAACGGTTCCTCCGACGCTCGCGTCCCCGCCGGTCGTACCGTAGAGCACGCCGTTGACGTTTGTGAGGCCCGCATACGGCAATGCGCCAGCCTTCCCGCCGCCGAAGCTATGAAGCACGGATTCGGCCCCGGACCTCGTGACCCCGAAAACCGTGCCGCAACCACCGCTTGCGTAGCACCCCGACCCGCCGCCGGCCGTTGTGCCGTAGAGCATGCCGCTGAGGCTGATGAGACCCGCTTCCGGGTTTACACCGTCAGTCGGGTACCCGCCGAAACTGTAGAGCACGGTGTACTGAAGGCCCGATTGCCTTTGCACCGCCATGCGCATCGGCGCGCCGGCGGGAATACCGTTTGAAGGGGCGCAGCTTGCAAGCACTGTCGCGGCGACGCAGAGGCTAAGACTTCCTATCTGCTTGGCGCGCATCAGTAGTCGTCCACCGGCAAGCCGGATGGTGGGCGCTTCAAGAAGTACGCCTTGGAGTGTTTGGTGGAAATCGGCGTGAAGCGGCGCGCCGGCTGCGTGAAATCGAAACAGTCGAGGAGGCTGTTGGCGCGCCGATCCGTCCTTCCGAGAGTTCCGAGCCCCCAGTTGCGTTCGATGAACTTGAGAATGCTGCCGAACTCGTATTGCGTATGCGAGACGTACCCCGGTTGGCTCGACGATGTTTGCTTCGCGTACGCGGAGATGAGCAGCATCGGAACGCGAAAGCCCAGGCCCTGCCCGTCGAGCTGCGGAGGCGGCACGTGGTCGTATTGCCCACCCCAGTCGTCCCAAACGACGATCACCACGGTCCTCGGCCAGTAGGCGCTCTTTCCGATCGCGTTCACGACACTAGCCACCCAAGACGGCCCGGTATCTTTGTGATTCCCGGGATGATCGGAATCCAACGCATCGGGTATTACCCAGGATACCGCGGGTAGCGTGCCGTCGGAAATGGCGTCGAAGATCTTCGTTTGCGGCGCAATGATGTGCGTCGACCACTCCGGGCCATTACGCACGGCATCGATTGCTTCGAACGCATCCCATACGCCGCCCTCAAACGTGTTCGTAAAATAACGCCACGACACGCTCTTGGCGTCGAGCAGATCGCGAATCGTCGAGTACTTAAAGCACGGGAAGGGTCCACTATTCTTGAGATAGTCGCCCGCTGGAGTGATCAGCGACGTTACCGTCCCCTCGCGCGACGCCTCGCATCCCCACGAGCTTGGTGTCGGAAAATCGATAACGTTATCGCCTTTGTCGCCTACCGGCGTCCCGCCGGCGATGAGGTCTTGATGGGCAGTGAAGCTGTCGCTGCTTTGGGTAGTAAACATATGATCGCCCAAAACGTATTGGTTAGCGATTGACCAATACTCCGGGATTTCATTTGGATTGACGTACCGGTAGGCGTACCTGCCCGCCGGTACTCTCGTGCCTCTCTTGCGCTCGAGGGCTACGTCATCGAAGCCGTCCATCTTTCCGCCGTCGTACTCATGCACGAACGCTAAGTGCTGGTGCGCCAAGCTCAAAGATTCGAGAGGCTCGGACTTGAGGTGTATGTACTGGTCGCCCCCGCGAGTTTTCATCAGCCCCCGCTTCGCTCCGTCGGCGCCCGGAAAGGTCGCGAAGAAGTCGTCGAAGCTGCGGTTCTCTTGAACCAGGATGACGATGTGCCGGATGTATGCAGAGCTATCCGAGGCCGGCGAGACGCCGCCAAGGGATGGTACGCCGGCGACCGAGCCTATCGAACCCCCACCGCACCCGGCCAACCCTAAAGCGGCCGTCATTCCAATGGCCGAGAGCCCGCCCGCGATACGCAGTCGGTTTTCCATGTGCAGCATTCTCTCATAGGGGGGTGCGTTTTGCCAAGCTAATGCGGCGTCCACAAGGCACCTAGCGCAACTCATTGCGAATTGCCGGAGTGAGGAATGCGGCAATCGCGACGGCGGCGGTGCCGATGCAGGCGATGCTCATCGCAAGGTGCGGAGATCGATGGTCCGCGACCCAGCCAAAGAACGTCACGCTCGGCGCCATTCCGGCGAGGACGAGCAGTCGGACCGCCCCCATCAACCGCCCAACCATATGTTCGGGCGTCACGCGCATGCGAAACCCGATGATCTGTGCGATCTCGAAGTTCGCGAGCGCATTCGAACTCGCCCAGAAGAAGGCGGCCAGCCAGATATTCGAGACGAGAACTACGGGAATGAAGAGGATCGCGTCGATCAGATAGGCCCGCGTCAGCGAGAGCCCGAGGGGCCAGCGTTCCGCGTAGCGCGCCGCAACCGAAGCCCCGCCGATCGCGCCGAGCGCCGAGATCGCGAAAAAGAAGCCGACCTGCTGATCCGTGGCATCGAAGCCTTTCTTGAGAAAAGGAATCAGGATCGCATAGCAGCCGAAGCCGAAGATGTTGAGCGTGAAGGCCACGAATGCTTGCGCGCGCATGCCGAGATCGGACCAAAGCGCGCGGTACCCGAGCGCAACGTCGCTGAGAAAGTGGCGCAACGTCGGCAGGCCGGTCGTCTTCTCGGGACCCAGCGACGGAATCGAGACCAGCGAGAGCTGCGAGCCCAAGTACGTGAGCGCGTTGATCGTAAGAGCCGGCAGCGGGCCGAGGTACGCGAAGAGCGCGCCGCCGATGGCCGGCGTCACGAGATTCGACGTACTCTCGGCCGCTAAAAGCATGGCGATCGCCTTGGTCGATTGTTTGCTGCCGAGAAGATACGGAATGCTCGACGACTGTCCGCCCAGGAATCCGGCCGCGCAGATCGAGATGATCACCAAGCCGCCGTAGATCATCGGCAGCGTCAGCACGTGCATCGCATACGTAATTGCAAAGAGGCTCATCACCGCAAAGCGCACGGCGTCGCAGCCGATCATCAGCTTACGCCGGTCGAGCCGGTCGGCCAACGAACCTCCGACCAGCGCGAAGAGCGAAAACGGCGCGACTTCGCAGATCAGGGCCGTGCCGGTCGAGAGTGCCGAATGCGTGAGATGGTAGGCTAAGAGTGGAACGGAAAGCATGCGCAATCCGTCCCCGACGAAGCTCAGGGATTGACCCGCAAAATACCGCCGAAACCCGCGCGAAGCAAAGATGCTCGGCGCGCTGACCTCGCTAACCATGAACCGGGGAGGATACCGCACCATCGCCACTTCGTCAAGCGACGGAGATCAAGTTCGTACGAGCTTAGCGGCGCAAGAATTCGGAGAGCCCGACGCTGATGCGGTCGACGAGCGTCTTATGGTCCTCAGGATCGTTGCCGGCCCTGCCCGTGACGATGGCTTCGATTCCCGAAAGCGCACCTTCGAAGGCGATGCGAGCGCGGCGTGCGCCGATGCGCCGCCCCAGCGGACGCAGGGTGCGTTCGCGCCACCGCATGCGATCAGGAATTTTGCCGCCTGGCCTAGCGGCCTCCCACAGATAGCCGGTTTCGGTTGCCAGTGCCGAGAACAGCGCGACTCCCGCTCCTCGGTTCTCCGCAAAAAGCTCGTGCGCAATCGCCAGCGCCTTGCCGACGTCGCCTTCGACGAGTGCGGCGGCATACTTGTAGGCCTTCGGATCTCCAATCGTCAGCGTTTCGCGCTCTAAATCGGCCAGCGTGATCTTCTTGCCTGCAAGTGCGAGCTTCTCGAGGTCGTTGC
This sequence comes from Candidatus Cybelea tumulisoli, assembly GCA_003167155.1. GTDB lineage: Bacteria > Vulcanimicrobiota > Vulcanimicrobiia > Vulcanimicrobiales > Vulcanimicrobiaceae > Cybelea > Cybelea tumulisoli. The sequence continues at coordinate 624 of PMTY01000040.1, read as the reverse complement.
GGACGGTCGTTAAATCCGCGTCGCTGCGCGCGAGCTCGGCGGCGGCGCGCGGCTCGGCCGTCGCCTGTAAACGTTCGAGCGTTTCGGTAACGAAGCGCGCGCGCGTTGGTTCGTCGGCCGTCGTATCGATGCGCAAGGCCGCACGTCCCGCTAAGCTGCTCAACGATTGAGGGCGCGTGCTGCGCGGCGAGAGCAAGTCGCTGACCAGGAGCGTATTACCCTCCGGCACGTCCTGCATCAGCGCGAACAGCGCGCGTCGCGGGTCGGCGCGCAGCGTTTGCGCCTCGCTCACGACAACGACGCGCCGGTCGGCGAGAAACGGCATCGCCTGGACAGCCTCGCGAAGGCGCGCCATATCGCCTAGGTCTTCGGGCGAGAATCGCGCGAGATTGAGGTCGCGCACCTCGGCCGGCAGTAAGCGGTCGAGTAGGACCTCCAAGGCGCGCTCCGCGAGCGCGCGCTCCGTCCCCTCAATGATGACGAGCTTGCCGATCGCCGGCTGCTTATCGAGGAAGTCGTAGAGTTTCAATGCGTCGCCGCCGTTGCAATCGGCACGCGCGGGCGCAGTTGCAGGTCGGGGATCGACTCGACGTACGGCGAACGGATGATGCCGCATTCGGTCAC
>PMTY01000138.1:2645-2874 GCA_003167155.1 Candidatus Cybelea tumulisoli | reverse complement strand
GGCACGCTCTACGGCACGACGGATAAAGGCGGCGCAAACGGCGGCGGAACCGTCTTCCGGTTATCGCCGTAAAGCGCCGGCTAGAACTGTCGAGCGGCGTCGGCTGGTTCGGTGCCAGCCCGCTGCGCGGGGCTCATCCACGATCGGTCTGTGGTGCGATCCGCACGGATCTATGAAGCAGGTACACCACCAAAAATTGAAGGACGGCAATAAAGAGCGGCCCAGCGCA
>PMTY01000138.1:0-2576 GCA_003167155.1 Candidatus Cybelea tumulisoli | reverse complement strand
GTGACCAGCGAAGCCAGCCGCATCGCTTTTAGTGTTGTCATTGATTCCATCCTCTGATTGCTGCGCCGGCGTTTCTACCGCCCGCAAAAAGCGTTACTCGATACGACGTGGGCGATGTCCGATATAGAAAGGTGGAATGACCGAGTGCGACCTTGCTTTGGGAGACAGGCAATCCGCTGGGTGCCTCCCGAATATATAAACAGCTAGGCCATTGGCGGCCCCGCAGAGAGTGAGTGATCGAAGTGAGAAGATCCTGAGACCTCGCCACCCGAGGATATTCTTCACGGCAGTTGCTTGCGTCGCGCTCGCGCTAGCGTATTCTCCGCCAGTGGCTCGGGCGGCCGGCTGGAGCTCACCCAGCCGCGTTGCCGACGCGAGTCCGAGCCCGACGCCCTCAGCCGGTTCAACCAACAACGGGGCCCTCATGATTTGCGTGGCCGGCTCGGGCGCAGCTCTGGGAAGGCAATACGCGTTCACGGTAGGTGCCTGGTCAGGCTCGGTTCCCGCAGGTCCGGCGCCGGGCGGTTATTGCATCGTAGGCCCGAGCTTGCCCGCGGGTTCGATTGCAACCATACAACAGACAACCTCACCCTATAACGCCGTGTCGACTATAGCTGTAGCACCAATCGGCCAACTCGTGAGCACCGCGGACCTCGCTTCCGGCACGGCAAAAGTCACGATCGGAAGCGGCGCGACATCAGTAACGTATACTGACTATGCGACCACCGGCTATGTCGCAGTTTGTGCGAACCCGTATCGCCCGTTCACAGGCACTCTTGCGTTCACCGTTAATCCCGGTAACTTGGGACCGNNTTACCGTTCCGTATGGAGCGTGCTCGCCGCCCATAACGGTGACTGCCGGCTCGGTCGTTATCGCCAGCTTCACGAGCATTTGCGGCATATACGGCAGCACCACGATCCCCGCTTCCCGCCAGATTCTCTCAAACTCCGTGAGTTCGATTGTGACCGTCGTTCCAGGTGATATTTCCACTCAGACGATCGTTACAATCAACTCGGCTACTCCCTGCATGTGAATCCTCATGAAGCATTCTGCTTATCTAAGCCCTCGGGGCAATGAAGTGAGTGATCAGGGGCTCCTCACGAAGTAGTCCGACAATGTGTTGTTGTAGAACGTAGTCCGCGTTCGTCACGCGCTGATGCTGGCGCAGATGCTCGGTCCACGACGAGACGAGGAACGTCTCCAAAAAGCGGCCCGACTGTGCCGTATCTTCAAAGATCCCCCACGTGCCGGCGCCGTCCCGCAAGCGTTCGTGTTGAAGCAGGTATAAGCCCGAGAGAAACGATTGGCGGTCGTTAGGGCCGATGCGATATTCGATCGTCACGAGGACCGGTCCATCTTCTCCTTCGACCGAATGCGATACAACCGGCGCCGGCCACTGCGTCGAAGGGGTAAGGTCGAGCGCTTCGCCAGTTTGCAGCTTCCATCGCCACGTCAGCGGGATTGCCGCAAGCATTGCCCCCGCCGCGATGAAGAGTGCCAGCTGGAGATTTGTGACCGTCGCAATCTGCCCCCACAGCGCGCTGCCCAACGTCATCGAACCAAACATAACCGTCATATACATCGCCAGGCCGCGTCCGCGCACCCAATCCGGTAGCGAAAGCTGGGCCGAAACGTTCAGCGTCGCGACGCCAGCGATCCAGGACGCTCCCGCCACTATGCTTGCGATCGAAGCGACGATCGGATCACGCGCGATTCCGAAGAGCACGAGAGCGATCGCCGTACCGACGCTAGCCATCGCGACCACACCATCGGCACCAAACCGTTTTTTCCAGTAGGGCATCACGAACGCCGCACACACCGCTCCTAACCCGATCGCACCGAGCAGGAGGCCGTAAATTGCCGCGCCCCCGCTCACGCGCAGCCGCGCGATAAGCGGGAGCAGCGCCCAGTAGGAACTCGCAAACAAGAAGAATGCGATCGTTCTAACAAACGTTCGGCGAAGGGCGATATTGTTGATCGCATATCGCAAGCCAAGTCCGACTGCACTGCTAAAGCGTTCCGGAGGCAAAGTGCCTTCGCCGGGCTTAGGTTCGCGCCATCCAATGAGGACACCAATGACGCCAAAGTTGCTGACGGCGTTAATGACAAATGGAGCGGCGATTCCGAGCGGTCCAATGATCGCGCCGGCCAGGGCCGGTCCGACCGCTCGACTCAAGTTGAAGCCGACGCTGTTCGCTGCTATCGCGCCGGGAAGCTCCTCTCTGGGTACGAGACTAGGAACCACCGCCTGCCATGCCGGCGAGGTCAACGCTCCACAAACGCTGATCAGGAACATAAACCAGAGAAGCGAGGTNNGGTGTGACCCAATTCAACCACACTACCGCGGCGAAGATCGCGGAGAGCAACGCGGTCACACTCTCTCCCCAGATCAGCAGCCGTCGCTTGTCGACAACGTCGGAAAGCGCGCCCGCCAACAGCGCGAGAAGAAACAATGGCGCACTACTTGCCACCTGAACGAGCGAAACGACGAGCGCGTCTTTCGTAAGTTCCGTCATTAGCCAGCCTGCTGCTGCGCCGTACATCCAGCCGCCGATGTTTGACACGATGGTGGCTA
>PMTY01000051.1 GCA_003167155.1 Candidatus Cybelea tumulisoli | reverse complement strand
GCGAAAGCGAGATGAGCTGGCGGGAGATCTTGCACGATCTCAAGGCGCGAGGCCTACGCGCGCCACGCCTAGCTGTTGCTGACGGCGCCAACGGTTTCTGGTCAGCGCTCTCGGCGGAATATCCTGAGGCGGCGCAGCAGCGTTGCTGGCTGCACAAAATCCGCAACGTACTCGACAAGGTTCCCGAGAAACTCAAAGGCGAGGTTCACCGCAAACTGCGGGAGATCTGCAGCTCGACGAGCCGCGCTGAGGCGATGAGCAAGATCGATTCGCTCGCTCTTTCATTGTCGAAAAACTACCCGAAGGCGGCGGCTTGTGTCCGCGACGACGTCGACCGTATGCTCGCGTACTTCGCCTTTCCGAAAGCGAGCTGGAAGAGTTTGCGCACGACCAATCCGATCGAGTCGGTCTTCGCTAGCGTTCGCTTACGCACGAATGTGGCTAAGCGCCTACGCAGCGGAGCATCAGCGCTCTATCTCGTCTTCAAGCTGATCGAACGCTTGTCGACGACCTGGCGACGCATCAACGGCTATCAAACGATCGCACTTGCACAAGAGAAAGTCGCATGAGATAATGCACGGAACGGACTACGCCGCTCCGAGCGTTTCCCCGAAAATCGGCGCGACCTCTGCCGCGCAAAGCAAAGCGTTTGAGGATACATGGACCTGGGGCTACAATGTCGGCGGCTTGCATTTGCCAACCGTAATCTTGCACGTCGCTATGCCGATGGGATCGGTGCCGGCCGTAAAGGGCGATCCCGGTACCGGCGTCAGCGCGCCGCTGACCGGGTTGATGCTAAAAGCAGAAACATTGGCAGAGTACTGGTTTGTCGCATAGACGAACTTGCCCGCGGGGGAGACTGCAACGTCAACCGTTTCGGTGCCCGTCGCAAACGGCGACCCTACCACGGGCGTCAGCGCGCCGGTGGCGGAGTTGATCGTATAGGCTGAAACGGCACCGGTACTGTGGGGGTTTTGGTCGGCAACAAAGGCGAACTTGCCTTTGAGTGCGACGCCAACGGGTTCGGTGCCCGCCGTCCACGGCGACCCTGAAATTTGCGTCAGCGCGCCCGTGACTGCGTTAATGGTATAGCCATAAACATTGTTGGAGCTGAAGTCGGTCGCATAGAGAAAACTGTTCGTGTGATTGAGTGCGACCCAAATGGGTCCGCTGCCCGCTGCCCACGGCGAGCCCGCAATCTGCGTCAGCGCGCCGTTGGCCGGGTTAATGCTATAGCCGGAAATGGTGGAGGCCAGGTCGGAGTGTAGATTTGTCACGTAAACGAACTGACCCGTCAGATCAACTACGATCCCCCGGGGGTCGGGCCCAGCCGCAAATGGCGACCCGGGGATCGCCGTCAGCGCGCCGGTGCCTGCGTTGATGGCATAGCCGGAAATGGTGTTGTCCCAGACGTTGGTCACATAGGCGAACGTGCCTGTAGGATTGATTGCGATGGTAATAGGTCCCTGACCAGCCGGAAACGGCGAGCCCGCCACTGAGGTCAGTTTGCCGTTGGTCGCGTTGATCTTGTAGGCGGAAACATAGCCGCTCATCCCAGTGTGGACGCCCAAGTCGGCCACATAGGCAAACTTGCCTGCAGGATCAACCGCTACGTCCCAGGGCTGGCCCCCGGTCGCGAATGGCGACCCGGGCACCGGCGTCAGCGCGCCGTTCACAAAGTTAATGCTGTAGCCGGAAACATTGTCGGAGTTTTGGTTTGTTACATAGACGAACTGCACGGGGACGTCGGGGCCGACATTGCCTTGCGCGTAAAACGTGTGCGAGGTCGCGACGGCGCCAGACTCCAGCCCTGACAGAGACGCGTTGCCGGCGCCACATGCGGCCAAGAGCGCCGCAGTAAAGCACGCTCCTACGATAGTCCGTAGATTTTGCATGATTTGCCCTTTCCCGAAAAGACTGTTAGGGTGCCGGCTTTTTTCAAACCTGCGGACCGATGCACCCACAATGATGGGGCGAGATGCCTCGATTGCGAAACTCGGGAGCCGTGCCTCGGCCGCAGAGTCGGTTCTCCTCGCTCATGAGCGCCTTTCGCGCGTGGTGGAGAAAAGCACCAAATGTGTGAGATGCGTTCCCTTTTGCTCTTGAATGACCTTTATCTATAAGAAGAGATTGCAGCCACCGCGCACGAAACGCGCAAGCCATGGCGACCCAGCTGGAGTCGCGGCAACAGGCCTCGGCGCCCCCGACCGACACGGTGAGGGCATTGTTGTGACGCGCCGCGGCGGTTGCAAAACGGTTGCAATCGGAGGCGCCTTTCGGTACCCCTCCACGCCCGAAGGTTGAGCGATTGTCTCGCTGTTCTCGCCATCTGTGACCTTCGCTACCCCTCAAAACTATCGCTAGGTTTCTTCGATTCCTACACGCTCCCGCCAAGTCAAAACACTCCCTCCACTTAGTGATTTGCGCCTTATTTTACATGGGGTTTGCGGCGGTCTGCGCTTTTCACTACACCGTTTACCACACCGAATCACCTGAGCCTAGGCGCTGCGGAGGGGCCTTATCGAGGGACGCCCTCTCGGCCAATGATCCGCGTTATCATCGTTATCATGCGGTTTGAAATAAGCGGGGGAACATCGCCTCGGCGTCATCGGGCGGAAAACGCAGGGACACTGGCCCCTTGGGCGTGTCCGAAGCCAGCAGACCGGCGGCACAAGCGTCGTTCAAAACCCGCCTTGCCGTTCGTTCAGGTAAACCCGTGATTCTCGAAGTTTCGCCGCGATCGAATTCGCCGCGAATGGCAGCCTCTTCCAAAAGACGGCCGACTTCAGGCTTGAAACGATCGTCACGTTCGACCCACGTGCGAAGCCGCTTGGCCAGTGAATCGAGATCGAACAGCTCGCCCATGAAGCGCAGCTGATCGAGGCAGACTTCTAAAAACCACGCCGTGAAATCGGTGAGTGCACGGAGTGACAAATTGCCTCTGCCGTCGAGATCGCTTTCGCGCGGCGAGTCGGCAAAATCCATCATGCGCTTATATTGCGTACGATCACCGAGACCGCGCGCCAATCCTCGCGAAATCGACCACAAGCCGTGCGCGCCAATGCCGGAAGCGTGGGCCATCGCGTGACTCATGAGGCGGCTTACGCGACCGTTTCCGTCGGGAAACGGATGGATGTAGTTGAAGCGGTGGTGAGCGGCGGGAATGGAGATAATGCGCATCGCCATTCCTAGATCGTCAAGCCGGTATCGTTCCGAGAAGTAACGCATGAAATCGGCGACGTACGGACCTGATGGCGGCTGATGCCTACCAACAGCGACATCCTGTGCGATGCTGGTGCGGTACTGGCCGGGTTTCATCTCGTACTCTCCTTCGCGTCCACGGACGATCAGCATCGCGGGCGGTACGCTCTGATAGAACTCGGCGTGAAACCATCGGATAAACTCGCCGGAAGTCGGGTTTGGAAGCGTTCCTTCGGCTGCGAGTTCGTCGACGCGGGCTTGTACGCGAACGTGCGCGGCGGCCTCTTCCTGAAGATTGCGCCGCGACTCGTCAGCGTCAAACTCGCCCGCCAACGCGCGCACGATTTCCGCTGGTCGCGTATTGTGCCCCTCGATGAGATTGCTGTAGTAGGCATTCATGATGCGCACGAGTTCAGCCAAGCTGGCGGCCGCCCGCGGATGGAGCGCCCCTGCAAGGCTCGCCGCGGCGGCCGAGATTTCTGCAACAAGGTCGGCAACGCGCGGCGGGGCAAACTCGAGCAAGGCAGGCTCAATCCGCTGCGGGTTTTCAAGGAGCATTTTGGCCGAAATTTCATGGGCCATTGCGGCCTTATATTACTCTATTTCAATTAAAAAGACCAGGCACTTTGGCCGATCACTTGGCCGATCTTTTGGCCGATCTTTTGGCCGATCTGCAACCGTAGGCATCTCAGATGGTAACCCGCCCCTTGGATCGGGCGCCGCGGCGCTCGCCGACGGCGGGGGTCAGCGTTGCCTCCAGTCTTCGCAGCACCCACGAGGCGGGCGGCGGACCGTGCGTCGCTTGCCTTGTGGCCGCCGGCGATCACCCTGACCTCGTATCAAGTTGGGATCTACGCCTTAACGGATGCGGCTGAATCTTCTGGCTTCCTTGTGTCCGGCAAGCATCGCAGGGGCCATCGCGATAGCGAATCCGGTGGCCGCTGCTCCGTCCCGGCCTTGGCGCTAATTCCGCCGCCGGGGCACCTCAGGCGCACTTGTCACAAGCTGCTTCCTTCAGCGACCTAAGGGTGAAAGCGAGGGTTAGATGGACAACCAGGAGCCTGACCAACACCTCGTCCGAATCTTCATGAACGACAAGCCGTTCGAACTTCCCGCCGGAAAATACACCGGCGCGGAATTGAAGAAAAGGACGAACGTGCCGCACGCGGATCTGCTCTACCGTATTCAAGGGCAGAAGCGCCACGAAATCTACGACACCGAAGAAGTGGAGATCCACAACGACGAGCATTTCGTCGCTGTGCCCAGGCACGGCGGCGCTGGGTAATGACAGACGACGAGGCGAGGCTGCTGACCGTCACGTTCGGCGAGGGGTGGGCGGAGCGAACCGAGATGGGTCTACCCCTTATCGACCTATCCGAACTGACGCTAGGCAGCGGCGAAAGGATCCGGGCGGTGTTCGTCCGCGGGCAGATGAACGGGTATCCGACGCGTCTTTTTTTTGAACGGCCTTTGACGCCGATCAGTAACTTGCCGATGCATACACACCCATTCCTCGGTAAGGTGATGTACGCGCACAGTATCAAGGACATCGCAGCCACGATCCCGCCGCATGAAGCGATACTTGCCCATCTGAGATTATATAAAGAATGCGGCTGAACGTTATCGGCCGCATGGCGAGGCACATGCGCGAGGATCTTTTGCTGTCCCCGATAGCCGGGGAGGAGCGCCTTGGCGTTGCCTTCGTACGGTACGCATCTTCCTACAACCGGTCCGTTGTGGTGCTCACCGAATACCGGGCGTTGCCGAACGACGGCTACGTTGAACTGGTCAGCGCGCCGGTTAGCTTTGATGTTAGGTGGTTCATGGCTGAAGCGGAGCGCGCTGCTAGCGTGAATGCCGGAGTGTTTTTGGTGCATCTCCACGATCACTATGGCATGCCGTGGTTTAGTCCGATCGACATGCGCACGAACAGAGAAGTCCTTCTTCCGATCAGCTGCGTCGATCATACCCTTCCGACGGGAGCGCTAATCTTAAGCCGAGATCGCGGCGCGGCAGTTTTAGCCCAGGCCGGCAGGCTCGTCGCCGTCAACGTCGCGGAAGTCCCAGGATGAGCGACTCACGTCTGGCGTTCCTCGGTGCCGCTGGCCTTGCTAAGATCAAATCGCTGCGTACCGCCGTAGTTGGCGCGGGCGGAAGTGGCTCGCACCTCGTTCAGCAGCTCGCGCATCTCGGCGTTGTGTCCGTTATCATAATAGATCCTGACTGGCTCGAAAGATCCAACGTCAATCGCGTGGTGATGAGTCACTACGGGCTCGTGGGCCAGCCAAAGGCGGAACTGCTGCAGTGGCGGCTACGACGGCTCCGCTCTCGATTAGAGCCGATCGTCGATTCAGTAGAGTCGCCCGATGCGATAGCTGCACTCCAGCAATGCGACGTGTGCTTCGGAGCGGTCGACCATTGGGGTACGCGCCATCTGATCGAGTACTTCTGTCGCATGGCCTTCGTGCCGCTGATCGACGTCGGCATGCAGATCACGCCGGGTCGGAATGCGGACGAACCGCCGATCGTGTCTGCCGGGGGGCAAGTCGTCACTTCCCTACCGTGTGGTGCGTGCTTTTGGTGCATGGAGTTCCTTCACGATGATCTGATAACGCGCGAGCGAACCGAGTATGCCGACGGAGCGCGCGCGCTCCAACAGCAAGTTGTGAGTATCAATGGCCTTCTCGCCTCGCAGGCAATCACAAACATGCTTGGCTTGTTCGCCGGGTTCGCCGGCGCTGGGGGCGTCACGCGATACATCAGCTACAACGCCTTGGACCAAACGATGCGCCCGCACCCCAACCTTCTCGGCGTGGGGCTTGACACGTGCAGCCATTACCGTGCCGAGGGGGCCGGTTGGGCGGTGAGGTAATTGAGCGGCAGCGTGTGGAAGCAACGGTTCGCATTGGCACTTGCGACGATGATCGAGACGGGCAACGGAAGCGATGCAGACCTCATGCTCAGGGGTTACGTGAGTGCCGTCTGTGCCAGACTTCACATGCCAGCGGACGCCCACGACGTGCTCCAGGAGACCTGGGCGTCCATCCTCACGATGGCGCGCAACCACGTCACCCCGCCGAAGATTGCCGATCTGGTCAGGACTATCGCCTACCGTAGAGCCGTTGACGTGGTCAGGAGGCGCGAACGGTTTCGCTCGGCTGAGGGTGCTTGGCTGGCCCGAGAGGCTACGGAGGCAGTTTTCGAGCCTGATGAGGTTGACGTGGAAGGCGCACTCGCCACTCTACTTCGCTGCCTCAAAGGCGAAAACGAACGCCAGTACAGTGCCGTGACCCTGGCGCTGCAGTGTTCGAATCACGAAGAGGCGCGACTTAGATGGGAGTCAGTTCATTCGGCCCAAATATCGCCGGAAACTTTCCGCCAAATGCATAGCCGCGGCGTACGCAAAATGCGCCGCTATTGGGAGCAATCAAATGACTGAGCGCGAGGACGAACTGCGCCAAGCAGTCGAGGCTGCGCAGCGGTTCGACATGACGCCAGTGGAAGAGGCGTTCTCAGCGATTGCGCTGTCACCGCTCGGCAGACTAATCGAAACAGTCCTGCCGACAGTGCCAGAAAGTGAGATGCGCACGACACTACAGCGTATCAGAGACCTTAAGTCGGGCACGTTAGATGATCTGTTCGACCGCGAGTTCCAGTCGTTCCTTATTTCATATCTTCGGACAGATCTATCAGAACTGCAAACGATCACTCAAGTGCTAAGGACTCAACAGCTGGTGAGTGCCTCCGCTGCGGACGAAAACGTCCAGTTGGCGGCCCGAGGCGGTGATACCGGCGGAATAAGTAGCCTCGAATTACAGTCGATATTGAATCGACGCCGATTTACGTAAGTGCGGAAATACGTAAACATCGAGCGTGAACTTGATGCGATGCTTAGGTATACGGGCGTGCCGCGGCTCGAAAATGCCATTGGCGTCGATGTCGAAGTGCTGGTCAGGACAAAGCTTGACTTCGATGTTGCGTATATCGAGAATCTTTGCATCCGAGGTAAGCAACTATCTGGAGCCTTAATTCCCGAGCACAGGGTCATCTTAGTCGAGGCCTTCGATATCTGGGAGCGTCGCCGTTTTACGCTCGCTCATGAATGCGCCCATCTTGTCCTCGATTTCCGAAACGCCGGTTCTCCGTCGCTGTTTGAGTCGCATGGCGACTCTTTCATCTGCGCTCCCGATGACATTGGAACTACTGAGGATTCGCCCTGGCAAAAGCGACGGGAAGTTCTCGCAAACCAGTTCGCCGCGGCGCTGCTGATGCCAGGGCGCCTTTGCAAGCAGCTCTACGTAGAGAACAACTCCATCGATGATTGCGCTGGAGCCTTGGGTGTATCGCGCCAAGCACTGCAGATACGATTGAACCAACTCGGATTACGCGCGTGATAGCGGAACGTGATGAGCGCGAGCCAACATGGAGAATCACGCGATTAACGTGGCGGCATGGTGGCGGCTGCAGAAGCTTGTGGATAGAACGCGCCTTCCTCGCAAGTACAGAGAAAACCGCCCTTGGACATCAACGTTGAGGTGCGGTGACCGTGAGGGCTTTCAATGGAACAATCGTTGCTGTCGCTCCAGCGCGTGATGAAGAAACTCGCCACACTTGTGTTGCCCTTCGTGCCCGTAGGATGCGGCTGGTTCGAGCATAAGATTACGATCGTAGAATACGTCGGTGCTGGGGGTGTCGTGCTCTACGATCACACAGCGCATGGAGCGTTTGCCGGATGCGGGATTTCTCCACATCTCCCCGTGGGAACGGTGCTCTTTGGCCAACCCTGGAACGAGGACACCGGTACGGCGGTCTTGCGCGACGTCGACGGCAACCGCGTCACTTTCGAAGAAACCTACCTTGGTGATGAAAGCGGCGACGCCGCGGATGTTGTGGCCCGTAAGGCGTGCAACTGATCCTTAAGGGATTCTTCGATAGGTCACGCTTCCGTTGGCAGGCTTCGCGCCAGCGAAAAACGACCTACTCTGCTTGCAATTTCGCAGATTTGATGATTTTCATCTAACGACCATATAGCGGTGGATTGAAAGGCAGGCGAGCTCCCCGCTGGTTCGAAGACGATTTGCTCCTAAAGGCAGAGCGCCTCACTACACCGTTCACTACACAGAATCGGCCAAAAGTAGCTTACGATTTATTTGGGCTTCGTAGCCCTACGCGCAAAATTGCCAGTACCGGCAAGGATATTTGGAGCTCAGAGGGTAGTGGCGGGGACGCTAGGAGAACCTCCTACACGCTCCCGCCACAACCATGGTTTGACTCGGACTAACTCGGACAAATCGCCATCAGAATCACTTCTTCCCGCTGACTTTGCCCCCGGACGCGACCATCCGGTCAAGTAAGTTCGCGGCGCCGTGGAGCATCGTGACGGCCCGAGTTATCGCCAATCCCTACGGTCAGTCGCCTTTGGATTCACCATATCTCTGGCCAACGCGTTTCGCACACCTCGCGGCTCGCGGATTATAACATGGGCTCTCGCTTGCGCGCGCGCATTCCGTCGTCACGTGGCTCGAGCAACACGGCGTCGCCCCCGATCGCTTAACGGCGAAAGGCTACGGCATCACGCGTCCGGTCGCAGACAACTCAACCGACGCGGGCCACGCGCTCAACCGTCGCGTGGAAGTATCGCTCGTGAAGTAGGCGCATCCCGCATCTAATTCCGCCGCGGATCGGCCCGATGTGGTAGCGCAAACGGGAATCGAAAGCGGTACCGTAGGGCAACGCGAGACAACTGAAGACGACGAAAATAGACACTCCTAAGAAGGACGCCGCTGTAGACATCGTCACCGGTCGTCGCCCGTAGCCAGGAGTCTGTGGGCCAGCTGTGGGCCGACGATTGTGCAGAATACGAAGTTTGTTCTAGCGCCAAAATGCAGGGCTGTGACGTCAAACATGATCGTGCACCTGATCGACGGAAGCTACGACTCTTTCGCCAATTTTACGGGCAGCGTCGCTTCACTTAGCGATCGGGCGGCCAGACGGCGGGCGAAGGCTTTGCCCGCACGATGATAGCCGCATGCAGGACGCCTGCCGCATCGTATCGTCCGCCGGCCTCGAAAGGCTCGCCCACCAATAGGTCGGAGCTTCGCTCGCGCCGCACGGCGTCGGAGTCATCGATGCGAACGACTCCTCCCGTGCGGGTCCGCAACGTGAGAAGTGAACCGTGGATCGTCATGAGCGTGCCCGTAACCTGGTGCGGCGCGCCGCCGATAACGCCGCCGTACGCAAGGCCTCGGGTGATCGCCGGCTTTGCCCTGGAGCCGCCGAGCCCGAAGATGTCGAGCTGCTCGTAGCTTGCGACGTAGACTTTGCCGTTCGCTACTACAGGGACGATATTCGCGTCTCCTGTCGACGTCGCCCACGAACCCGCCGTCCCTTCGTAGAGCATTTGGAGCGTCGAGCTTCCGCCGCTCGTCGGTGTGGAGCTAAAGGCGTACAGCGAAATGGGTCCGGAAGCATACTGCGGTCGCGTAACAGCCCAGATAATCGCACCTGGATTCTCTCCGTCAGACGAGACGGAGGTGAAGAAGCCAGGATCTTGCCCGCCGGGCAGGTAGTTCACCGACCCGGTCAAGACCAGCTTTGGTTTGCTCGACCCTTCAACGTTCCAGAGCGTCAGGCTGTTGCCGCCGCTAGCGACGATGCTCGGCCCGGCGCCGCTGGCGGCGTCGAAGTACGACTCACCGCACCAGCACCCGCCGATGTTCACCTTGGCGAGAACGCGGTCGGAACGCCGGTGATATCCACCCAAGTCGTTCTGATCGAGCAGGTACATCGTCCCATTTTTTCCGGCAGCGGCGGCAAGCGACGGGCCCGAAGCAATTGTCTGCAGCAAGAGCACGCCACCCGATCCGAAATCTTCATCCTCGTCGTCAAGCTTCGTGACGTCTGTGGGCGTGAAGATGCTTAGGAGCTGCCCTAGATCCGCACTGACCTTAACGACGCTCTCTTGAACGTCCGTATCGCCGTTGTACGTTTTCGGCTGAGAGTTTCCGGTGACGAAATAGATGTTTCCCGTAGAATCGGCGGCCGGGCCGTAGCCCGACATCCAGATTGACGACAAGAAGAAGTCGCGTTTGCGTGACTCTGCTAGGCTGTCGGTCAGTCTATTGGCGGAAAGGGGCGTCAGCGTCCCAGCCTGCCAACCCAGCAGCCAGCCTCGTGATTGCGATCCAGAGTAATCGCAGAAGCTCCCGAATCCGGCGTAGACGTCAGCGTTTGCCTCGAGCAGAGCAGGCCGCTGCCGCTCGTATGTTGCGTCGAACTTGAAGGTACGACCGTTGGTCAGTTTGTGCGACGCGGAGACGACGATCGGCGTTACGGCATCCGTAAGATTCGACAAATCGAGTTCATGGATTGTATAGGTCGGCACGCTCGCCGCGAGCGTATATGCGATTACATACATGACGTTGGCGGCTTGGTCGATGACTGGTGTGGCAGTGATTCCAACGTTTGGCCCGTTGTTGTTGCAGCCTAAGGGCATCGGAACCGGAGTCCCCAAGTGCTGCGTTAAGAGGATCGTCCCGCTCGTCGCGTCGATCGCGTAAACCGTGTCGCTCTCGGTTGCGACGTAGACGACGTCGTGTTCCGACCCTGAATATTGGCCGCCACTTATCGTTTCGTCCGGGACGAGGAGCGGCTGAGCATCGACCTGGTCGTCGAGCGTTACCGACTTCAATAGGCCGAATGACCCGTTCTTGAGGCTCTCGTACGTCAGCGTCGACTCGCCGGCGTTCCAGCCGGTTCGCATGTTGTCGTAGTGATACGTAACGATCGCGAGTTCGGATTGCGAGGCTAGACTCACAGTCGCCCCATTCGGCTCGCGAAGATCGTCGATCGTTTTGACAGGAGCACCGCCGAACGGGTAGCTGTAGATCATGATGCCCGCGGCTGCCGGCACGATTGCTTTCCCCCCGGCGAGCCAGAGTTGGGTGGCACTTCCGGCGCTATCGAGCACGCTCTTCCCGATGAATCTCGCTTGCCCCGCGCTCACCGCATACCGAAAGACGGCGGCCGGAACGGGACCGCTTTGGGTAACTTTGACGGCAAGATATTTGCCGTCCCATTGAATCGAGCCGGGGCGCGCCGGGCGCGGTCCATTCCACCTAATCGCTCTTAAGCGCAGGCCGTCTTTGGGAAGTTCGAGGAGGTCGACGATGCTTTGCATCGCCTGATCGCGAGGAGCCGTTTCGACGAGGAGATTCCCCTCGTCGTCGTATGCGCAGGACCAATAGCCGGTGAGGGCGCCGCCGTATAAGGTGGAGCTGAGCCTACCATTTGCGTAGATTGCGACTGCCGATCGGCCGCCAGCGCTTCCCACAACTGCGAGGCTTCCGGTTGACGGATCGATCGAGCAGCTTTGCACGGAGTCCAGCGAGTTTTGCAATATGGCGATGGGGTGCGTACTACCGCGGGCATACTCCAGTACCTCGTTACTTTTCGCGAAATAGACGTCGCCGTTTGCGCCGGAGCAGAGAGTTTTGGCACCGACGCCAAGAAGCCGGCCTCCCGGCTTGCCTTCAGGAAACGAATAAACGTCGACGCTGCCGTCCTTTGAATTCGAGACGTAAAGGAGAGCCGTCCCCTTGGCATCGCGAACCATCCACGAGGCTTCGCCGCGGGCTGGAACGATCTTATTTGCCTGGTTCTGCGACGCTCCACAACCCGCAGTGAAAATGAGCGAGGCGCAAATGCCTAAAACGCTGCGAACCGACCCCGAGTGAATCTTCACGCCAACGGTCCTCCTCTAGCGCCTGAGGACATTCATTGGATCGGCGACATCACCCTCGCGCGAAGCTAGAGTGCCACGAAAGCTGCGCCGGCGTCCGCGTGGGATGCTTGTCTCACAGTTCGACTGCGCCCATCGTCGCTCGCAGCGAGGCAACGACCCGCTCGTACTGCTGGCGCGACATATTCCCGATGGGATGGCACCCAGTTAACGCGCCGATGCTGCCGACAGATGAGGCGGCCGCGGCGTGTGCAAAGGCGCCCGGCACGACGTCCGATGCGGAACGGCATACGAAGTCAAGGTTTAGACCACGGCCGCAATCGCGGGATGAAGCGCGGAACGTGCTTGCAATACTCAACGTACGAATCGCCGAAGCGTTGCCTAAGCTGAGGCTCTTCTAAGAGCGGGATATACACGCAGTTTATGGCCAGAAACGTAACGGCCCATTCGAGATGCGGCACCGACGTGAGGATCAATCCCTCGCCGAAGAGCAGGAATATCACGCCCGAGATCATGGGGTTGCGGACGTAGCGATAGGGTCCGCCCAGGACAAGCTGGCCCGGCGGATCCCACGGTGCGAGCGTGCCTCTTCCGTCGCGGACGAACCGCTGCAGCGAGGCTGCGAAGAGGGCCAGACCAATCAGCAACAGCAGCGCTCCAGCAATCTGGAGAAGGAGCTTTGGCGTCGTCGTCCCTAGCCTCAACGCCACGCCGTTCCCCCGAGCTAGCCACATAGGCACCAGCATCGCTACAACGAACGGCAATGCGGCGATGGCGAGCAAGTGGCGCAGCGCTAGCGGCATGTCGGTTAACTATAACACCCTGCTACAACTACGGAGACGGTCGTAGTGCGCCTGGGCGAGCCCAGAAAATCGTGGACAAATTGAACGATAGCGTGTGGATCAGACTTGCGTAGTTCGCGTATCGCGACGGCAATCGGATTCGTCCGCTCATCTGGTGTGAAAAGTGCCACGGCTTCGCGGGCTCTCTCCCAGAGCTGGTTCAGTTTGGAGTACGGCACATCCCGGCACAATACCAGAAACGCAACGCTGCGAGGGCTGCGAGCGACAGCATCGAAACTTGCGGGGCTAAACAATACGCGAAGCGCCAGGCCCAAAGTAATCGGCAAGACCTGCCTGGCAAGAGGATTGTCCAAGTGGTCGCGCCACATCGTCTTTGAGACAACCTCGCCGGAGCGAGTTGTGAGTTTCCCGAATTAACAACGAAGACTCGAACGTACGGTAGTCCCGTCGCAGAGTCCCGCCCCAACGCCGAGCTGATATCGTTTTCGGCGCTCTTGGCAGCAGTCATGTCGCCGAATGCGAATGCGGCTGCGCACACAAATAAGACTGCCGCAGCCCCTGCTAAGCGGTGTCATCGCCAGATTCGGATTCGATTCCCGTTAGCGCTACCAAATCGGGCCTTATTTTACTGAGCTTTTTCGATGACGCTCTCGCGATTGGCCCACATTTGGCCCACGCGCCCGACTCCGCACCAACAGCGTGGTCCTTTTCTGCACGCTCGAAGATCTTGTCGAGCCGATCGGCGGCCTGTGCTTTGAGGTCGCCGAGCACGTGTGTGTAGAGGTCCGCGGTGATCGCCGTTGTTGTGTGCCCGAGCATCTCCGACACGACCTTCAACGGCGTGCCGGCCCGCAGTGAGATCGACGCGTACGAGTGACGCAGTCCGTGGAAGCTCACCTTCGGCAATCCCGACGCCTTCACGGCCCGTAGAAACTCGTTCGAAAACGTGTCGGGCTTCCATGGCTCGCCCGTCCGCGGATCAGGGAATACGAGCCGCTCGTCGCCAAACGGGCCGCTTAGGTGAAGCCGTAACTTCGACTGCTGTGCGTGCTGCGAACGCAAGACTTCGATTGCGCCGGAAGTCAGCGCGACGTCGCGTCGGCTCTTCTCGGTCTTTGGCGCCTTGAAGCGCACCGCGCGATCTTTCCCGGCACCGATCACCTCGAGCGATTGGCGTACGTGCGGCACGCGGTTGTCGAAATCGATCGCATCCCACGTCAGGCCAAGCAGCTCACCGCGGCGCATTCCGGTGTAGATCGCGAGCCGCGGGCGGCGCTGCAGCCGGCGAGGAGCGCGGTCGGCGCCCAGAGTGGTAAAGCGTAGCGGACCAAACGACATTTCATCGGCATGGTAGCTCCAATCTTTGACGGTGGTCTGTGCCACTCAACCGTGCACCATGTACTGTTGGCGAGCATCGGCGAATCGCTTAATTAAACCCCAGGTGCGCGGGGGCGAGAAGCGGAAATCTCAATGCCAAGTTGACGGCCAAGAGCGCTTCGAGAACCATAATTCCTCGTGAGCCGCGCATTCGTACGGGAAAACCGCCGGCTAATGGCGATCGCGCGTACCTTCGCGGCCGGATTGCGGTTGCGCTTGAGTTGGCGCTCGGGAACAGTCACACCGAAGCGCGCAGACTCCTTGCCGGCCTCCAGTGTGAAACGGACGCCGACGACGAGATGGCCGCACTCTACTTTCATGCCTGCGCCCTCACCTATTATAAGGCGCGCCTCATTCGCGAGAGCTTTGCGGCGTTCGAACGCGCCTTGAAGGCGGCGCGCAGTCACGGCGAATCGCGGCTTTGCCAAGTAGTCTTGCAAAATTACGGCTGCGCTCTCGCGCAGGACGGCAAGATCGAGTACGCCGTCCAGCTCCTTAGGGAAGGCCTCGAGATTCAGGGCGACGTTTTGGACCAACTTCTCTGCCTGGCAAACCTAGCTGACGGACTCCTCGTTGCTGGACAGCTCAGGCATGCCGCCGACGTACTTCATCAGTTTCATGCGTTGCACGCGGGTCATCCAAAGTCTGATTACTTGTTGACGGCTTCGGTGACCGGAATCTCCGTTGGAGTCATGCTCGGCGACAAGAAATTGGTGCATCTTAGCTCCGATCCCGCATTACTGGAGCTGGCATTTGCACGTCCCGGCCAGCATCAGGTTCTGGGACAAGCCGCGGAAGCGTTTTGTCTGCTTTACGAGCAGTCGGATCGCCGTACCGAGCACGATGCGCTGCTCGATCGCGCCGTCGACGCCTCATTGTCGCTCGACTCGAGCCTGAATCTCGCCATCAGGGTGGCACGGCTGGGTTCCGCCGATCAAGTGCTGCGCGTGAAGGCGTTGATGGATCAGCACTGTGCGGGGGACTCGCTCCCGTTGCGGGCATACTGCGCGCTGTTCGATAGCTTCGTTGCGTCGCGCCATCAATTGACGCAACGTGCGCGAAAGCTCGCCACGCAAGCCGTGCGCGACCTTGCCGGGGTCGGCCGTCCCCTCTTGGAAGCAGCTGCGCTGGAGGCGGCGGGCCTATACGACGCGGCGCACAGTCTTCGCCGTCATTGCGGAAGTTCGGGCGAAGCAATGCGATTGAAGTGGATGGGCGGCCCGCTTCCGCGGCGCATGGCCATCGATCTTACCGCTCGCGAGCGCGAGATTGCGGAATTTGCCGCGCGCGGCACGACCGACCGAGCAATCGCACTGGCCCTTGGATTGAGCGAACGCACCGTACAGTGCCACTGCCGGGCGATATTTGGCAAACTCGGAATTCGCTCGCGATGGCAGCTCCGAAGCGCCACAGCACCTTCTCTGAGTCAAGCCCCAAATCTGCCTTAAACCGCTGCCGAGTGACGCGTGCCTCGCGTTACGCCACGTGATAAGCGAGTTTCATTCCTTCGTACTGAACGCTATACCGGTCGGGGTGGCATACATACTCCCCTGGAATATGTAGTCCTTGATGGGATCGCCCCCTGCCGGATAGCCCCAGACATCGACCGTTGACGAAGTGTAGCCACATCCCACCTCGGCATCGCCGCTGACGACCTGTTCTTCGTTGGGCGTGAGCACCGCTTCGCCGATATTGCACGTCGCACCGCCTTTATAGGTGCTGTACGTGGTCTTCGAGGTAAGCGCGCCCTGGTTCGAAACTAAATAACTGCAAGCGCCGTTGTTATGATTGGGGCGGTTGCACGCCGAATCGAAGATAATCCATGTTTTGAACGTCTTCGCCCACTGGAGGCCGGCGGGAAAATGGATCGTTCCGCCGGAGAAGGCGATCGCTTTGCAATGCGCCTTTCGACACGAATAGAGCTGCGCTGTCCTGTAAATGTCGACGCCCGTTTCCCAAAGGTGCCCGTTCGGGTCGTAGGCGGGATATTGATAATTTTGCTCGGTGGAGTTCGTTAGCACCTTCGGCGTCGACGATGAACTTGAATAGATTACGAGATTTCCGGGGTAGTAGCATGAATAGCCGCAAGAGCCGTCGCCGAGAAAGTTGGCTACGGCAAGATCGCCGTTGGTCGGATTGACCGCACAGCTGCTGGGAATTCCGTCGGAGTCGGTGTAGGTATTGAGCAGCTTCCCTTGCTGTGAGTACTCTTCGATCACGGGCGGCTGGCTGGCGGTATAGCCGCTAACGATGACATAAACGTTCCCTTTGGCGTCGGAGCACGCGCCGCCCAAGGCGTCGTTGAAACCCGATAGCGTTCCGACGAGCTTCAATGCGGGCCACGAAAAGATATCGACGCCGTAAAAGCCGATCCCGGCTTGTCCGTTCATGACTACGAACAGCACCGTGTGAGTAGCACGGGCGGCTGGCGAATTTGAAAGCGTTACCCCGCCGGTTGCCGGCACTAATGCGCCCGATGATGCTCCGTTCGCGCAACTGGCGAGCAGCGCGGCGGCTAACACGGCGCAGACCTCCCTGCGGAAGGAAGGGATTCTCATTAAACGATGCTCCTTTGCCTCGATGGTACTTCAACGGGCGCGCACGAGAATCGGCAAATTACCTAATGGCCCGGCTGAGTGGCCAGACCCTGCTGCCCCCGTTCAGATCGAGGGGCGGAGGGGCATCCAGGTCCGAGCTTCGGGCTGCCGGGCGTGGCCCAGCAACGCTCAGAGCGCTCCAAGGCTCGGCATCTGCTCAAGTTGGCAACTTCTAGCCGATCGAATGGAGACGCAGCAAAAAACGGCTCGGTTGTAACCCGCTAAGTAATTTGCCGATGCTTGCTGGGCATAAAGCAGTGTATTATTGAGCGCGCGGGGGTCCATTTGATGCGCCGGCTCTGGATCGTTTTCGCACTGCTGTGAGTAAACAAAGGAGCGTCTCTAATGAGAATAACGGTGTCAGTATTGGCGGTCGCCGCACTGCTCGCCGGTTGCAATAGCGGCGGGGCGAAGTCGTTTGAATTCGGCCCGGACTCGGGCGCTACGTCGCTGGGTACGATGCACGCCGATCATCACAAATCGTGGGTTTCCCCAGATGCCGGATCTAATCGGTATCTCTTGTTCATATCCGATCACGCCACCGGGGACGTCGACATTTTCGCGTGGCCGGGCCTCAAACTAGAGGGAACGCTCACGGGGTTCCATGACCTGGGTTCTGAGTGCTCGGATAGGTCAGGCCACGTCTACATTGTCAGTCAAGCACTCAACGGCACGATCGGCGAGTATTCTCGCACGGGAAGTCTGCTCAACAGCTACACCGATCCCTACGGTTCTCCGGCAGCATGCGCCGTCAATCCCACCAACGGCGATCTTGCTGTGACCGACAACATTAGCTACTGCGGCTCCGACTGTTCCGCCGGCCACGTTTTGATCTTTTCAAGTCCCTCGTCACCGCCAAAGGTTGTGCAGAACCCGGTCGAGGACAACTACGACTCCGTGGGTTACAATCCACGTGGCGTCCTCTGGGAAGACGGAAGCGATTTTAATGGGCACGTTCTGCTATCGTCCTGCGGGAACAAGAAATGTAAAACGATCAACTTGTCCGGTGGGAGTGTTTATTCCCCCGGCACCGTTTTATGGGACAAAACGCATGCAAATTGGGTCATCTTCGATCTGAACTGCAACCGATACGGCTCCGGCTCCGGCTATGGGGGGGCTTGCAGCTACCCGGTCTCGGCCCAGGGCGTGCTCGGTCCGCAAACAATGTACTTGACCGATAATGGTGGCCAAGTCTGCGATCTGGTCCAGGCCGTGATCGCGCCTGGTGGAAAATCTGTCGCGGGCGGTGACTACGACTGGTGCGGCTACGACCACAGCGTGGTCGCTCGCTGGGGCTATCCGAGCGGAGGAAATCCGACTAAAGAGTACATCGGCGCCGAGCCGGTCGGGGCGGCAATCAGCGCGATGCCCCGCTGAACGAAATAGATCGGCGAAGCGGTTCGACCGAGGCTCGAAAACGCCACACGGGCTCACTCATGCGGGCCCGTGCGTTTTTCCCAGCGATCTCACCAAGCGACGAGCTTTCTAAGTGGAGTTGTCGATCGGCAACTCCAGCCTCGCGCTCCTGAGGCTGGGGCGCTATCTTTGGAGCCGAACCGGGCCGACTACTGAGGTTCTGATGTAGTGGCCCCACAATTGGCCCACATACCGCCGGCTACCGAAGACAACCGCTGACAACGCGAATATCGGCATCATCCTTAGAAGCGTCGATTTCAGTCGTCGTCAGTTGTCGCGGGTTGCTCTACGGTATCGCTTTCGATTCCCGTTGGCGTCGGCAGAATTTTAATTATTCGGGTGGATTTTTCTCGGGCTTGATGCTCGGAATCTAGCAGCTGTCTAACAGACTGCGAAAAGCGCTCGTACTCCATCCGCGGCCTCGATACGGGGGCTGCCACCGGCCAGGCTACCACGCGTAGGGACCCACGCGCAAGGCAACCGGCTGACGCGGCTGCGCTCCGCTTCGGCCTTGCGCGTGGGTCCCTACGCGCGCTGTTACTCCTCCGTGCGGCAGCGCCAGCGTCGAGGCAGTGAGAGGAAAGCGATGATCGAAATCTACGGCATAACCTTTGCGCGCGCGACGGAGATTGAACGCGGCATGCTGGTCCGGCGGCTCGCGGGTTTCCACGTAATCGTAGACGTAGGGTCTACTGAGGACGATGCGGTCCGTCTGTGGCTTGAGGACGGCAGCACGATTACTCTTGGGTCGAGCGGTCTCGTCGAAGTGGCAACGTGAGCCATACACAACTCGATGACCTCCACACAACGTTGAGTTCGGATTGCAGGCGCTCCTACACAGGTGCTGCAAGCCTTGACTGTTTCTTGGCGGCAAGCGATAATTGTGGTGCAGAGATAAGCAGCACTTTCACCCGCATATTAATGCGGGTGAAAATCGGCACTCGGGGCGATCCGTGCTTTGCGGCTCTGACTAGCATCAATTCAATGACACTACCCATAGGGTTTCTTAAGCATGGAGTCCAAACGCCATCATGAAGTTGAACCGCTGATGGACACCCAAGAAGTATGTGCCGCCCTATGCTGCAAAAAATCTAAACTATACGAGCTGATCGGCAAGGGCCTCTTAGAATCGGTGAAGCTCGGTGGCTCGCGCCGCTTTCGTCCGGCCGCTGTCCGTGACTGCATTCAGCGTCACGTTGATATGCGTTACAGAAAGCGCCGCTAGGTCATGGCTCGTCGAGCACGTGGCGAAGGGACACTCCATAGGCGGAAGGACGGCCGATGGGAAGGGAAGCTGCGCACCGGGGCGCGTGCCGGCAACCTCGCGCGCAAGAGCTTTTACGGTGAGACGCGCCAGGACGTTACCGAGCAGATGCGCCGCTATGCGGCTCGCCATGCACTCCCCATGGATCTCGACCTCACGCTAAAAGAATACCTCGAACAATGGCTAGCAGACGGAGACTGGCGAGCCAACACCTATCGCTTGCGAAGGCACGCCGTCGACCGCCACATCGTCCCGCACATCGGCGCGCGTCGCGTTGCCGACCTGGATGTCGATGATGTCAAGGTCCTGCTCCGGAAGCTGAAGGAGCTCGAGGTAGGCACCGCCACCCGCAAGCAAGCACACGCGACCCTTAATGCCGCGCTGAACGCGCTGTTCCGGGAACGCAAGATCATCTTCAATCCTTGTTCGCTTGTGTCCGCACCACGCTACGAGCCGAAGGAGAAGGTCGTCCTCGATCGCCACGGGGCAAAGCGGCTAATGGAAATCGCCGAGGGGCAAACCCAGGTGCTCGTTATCATGGCTGCGACGCTCGGGATGCGCGAAGGCGAACTCTTTGGATTGCTTTGGGACTGCGTCGATCTCGAAAAGCGCACCGTCGCCATTGTGCGACAACTAACGGAGGATGTCGCCGGTAGGCTTACGCTCGGACCGCTCAAGACTAAAGCTTCCCGGCGCACGTTGGAACTTCCCGAACTGACTCTGCGCGCGCTGAGAGCTTGGCATAGCACCCGCCGTGCCGACGGTTACAATGGCCCGCTCGTCTTCACGGACAGCCAAGGCAATCCGCTGCGCAAGAGTAACTTCATCCGCCGCACCTTCAAGCCGCTGCTGCGCCGCGCCGAATTACCCGACGTGGACTTTCACTCGCTGCGCCATTCCTCCAACTCCTTCCTCATTGAGGAGGGTGCTGACCCCATTTTGGTCGCGCGACGCAACGGCCACGTCGACACACGCATGGTGCTCGACCGTTACGGTCACATGTTCGAGGGAGCACGCCGACAGGCAGCCGAAACGATGGATCGCGTTTTCGGGACCGTCGAGATTGGTCGTCAAATGGTCGTCAAAGAATCGGATGCAGTTCCGAAAAATCAAACGCCGATTCCAAAAAGCCTTATGAAATCGGCGAAAAGATTGGTGGAGATGTGGGGACTCGAACCCCAGACCCCTTACATGCGAAGCAAGTGCTCTACCAGCTGAGCTACATCCCCACGCCCTTCGACTCCGCTCAGGGTGACACGGGCGACGTGGAGGATTGTACGCGCCGGAGTAGGCACCTGTCAAAGCAAATGAGGAAAGGCTTGCGCATTTCCGCCGCTGTGCTGCTCGTGTGTGTAGCCCTCGCCGGCGCGGGCGCACCGCTTCGAGCCGGGACTCCGGTACGAGTGGCAGTGAACCGCTGCAACAGCCAGACCGTGGACGAGGCCTACGCGCGCGTTCGCGATTTCGATCGGCACGCACCCGGGAGCAGCGCGAGCGATCTGCTGCAGCGGATCGGTGCAATTACCGGCCTGCTCGCGACGCTCCGGGAGGAGCGCGACATACTCGACAGCATCTGCGCCAGCGACGCGGCGCGAGCGCCGCTTTTTGCGGAAATCGCTGCGACGACTGCGTGGGCCCTCACGCTTGAATCCGATGTCGCTGCCAAGTTGGACGCGTCGTGTCCGGCTGCCGCTCAGGCGTTCCCGAAGCTGATGCTCTCCGATGCCTGGCTCTCGATGGCTACCGTCATCAACGATTCCGGCGGTCCGGTGCCGGCGATCTTTACCGACGTGATCCCCAAGGTGCAAAGCCGCGCACAAGCGGTTGGCTTGACGCTGCCGTCCTGGGCCGATACGTCCGCCTACTGGCGCGACCAGGTCCACAGTCAGGCAAAGGCGACGGTGGCGACCTGCCCCTCGCCGACCCCTTCGTGACACGGAACCTGACGCGGGATTTTTGCGAATAGTTCGCAAATGAGGTAGCCCCAATGGGCATTCGGGCCGATTATGTGACGCGGCCGCGGGAGTGGATCGCATCGATCCTCGCGCGCGAGCCTCGCTTTCTTTCGGCCGCGCAAATCCATCAAGGGCTCGAGCGTGTCGGCGCGCGCGTCTCGCTTTCGACCGTCTATCGCACGCTCGATCGCTTGCAGGCCAAAGGCGACATCACCGCCCGCCCCGATGCCGACGGTGAGGTGACCTACATGCTTTGCGAACCGAGCCGTCATCATCATCACGCGATCTGCCGCGCGTGCGGACGCGTCGAAGATGTCGATTGTGCCGCAATGGAGCAGTTCGCCGAGTCGCTGCGCGCGCTCAACGGCTTTGAGCTCGACGGGCACGCGATTGAGTTTTTCGGAAAATGCGGCGCCTGCCGGTAATCGCGGGCGCGTTTGCGCTCCTGTTGTCGGCGTGCGCGCATAAGGCGCCCGTCGCCGTTACGCAGGCTCAGCAAGGAAAGATTCGCGTGGCGACGACGATTTCGACGCTCAACTCGTTCGTTCAGGGCGTCGGCGGCGAGTATGTGAGCGTGAAAAATATCGTACCGATCGGCGCGTCGCCGGAAACCTTCGCGCCCGCGCCGCAGGACGTTGCGGCCGTCGCCGATGCCGACGTATTGGTCGAAAACGGAGCCGGGCTCGAAACCTGGCTCGATCGGCTTCTGCGTGACGCCGGCAAGCCCAGTCTTCGCGTCGTCGTCTGCGCGCAAGGTCTGCCGGTCAAGAATCTCAACCCGCATCTGTGGATGGACCCGGTGTTCGCCAAACACTACGTTGCGAAGATCCGCGATGCGCTGATCGCCGTCGATCCGGCACATGGCGACGCCTATCGCCGCAACGCCGCCAGCTACGATCGGCGGCTCGACGATCTGATCGGCCAGATCCGGCAGCAGATCGCCACCGTTCCGCCTTCGCATCGCTACATGATCGTCTTCCACAACGCCTGGCAGTACTATAACGACCGTTTCGGAATCACGACGCTGGGCTTCGTCGAGCGAAATCCGGGCCAAGAGCCGAATCCACAGCAGGTCGCGCAGTTGATCGACCTGGCCAAGCAGCATCACGTTCACGGCGTCTTTAGCGAACCCGAGTATAGTCCCAAGATTTTGTACGCCATCGCGCAAGGCGCGGGCATCGCGGTCGTCGAGGACCTCTACGACGATTCCGTCGGTACCGATCCGCGCGTCGCAAACTACATTGCGATGCTGACCTACGACACGAACGTCATCGTGCATGCCTTGAAGTGAAGGGCGAGGCCGTCGTGGCGCGCGATCTGGATGTGCGCTACGAGGATTTCACGGCGTTGGTCGGCGCGACGTTCGCAGTGCATTACGGAGAGGCGCTCGGCATCGTTGGCCCCAACGGCTCGGGGAAATCGACGCTGCTCAAGACGATCGCGGGTCTGTTGCTGCCGTCGAGCGGCGAATTGAGCGTTCTCGGACAGCCGCCGCGCAAGCTGGCCCCCGGAACGATCGCGTACGTGCCGCAGGTCGAGGCCGTGGACTGGTCGTTTCCCGCGACCGTTTGGGACGTCGTTGCCATGGGGCGCTTCGCGCGGCTGCACTTCTGGCAACGTTTTGGCTCTAGCGACCGCGACGTCGTCCATCATGCGCTCGGTGTTGTGCGAATGGGCGATCTCGCCGGGCGGCGGATCTCGGAACTCTCCGGTGGTCAACAGCAACGCGCTTTCGTTGCGCGCGCGCTCGCGCAAGAACCCAAGCTGCTGTTGCTCGACGAACCGACGACCGGCGTCGATGCGGCGACCGAAGAGGCGCTGCGCGAAATCGTTCGCAAGCTCGTCGCCTGCGGGCTGCCGGTGCTCATGGCGACGCACGATCTCGACCGCGTCGACGATTGGTTCGATCGTCTGCTCGTGCTCGACCGTCGCGTCCTGGCTCTTGGAACGCCGCGCGAGGTCGTTGAGTCGGGCGCTTATAGCGCGATTCGCGAGCACACCCACACGCACGGGCATTTGCGCCACGATCACGAGCCGCACGCCGCCCACGCCGTCCATCCGGAGATGCGCGCGTGATGACACTGTTGCTGGAGCCGTTTCATTATGCGTTTATGCAGCGGGCATTCGTTGCGGCGCTGGCAGTTGGGCTGCTCTGCTCGACGATGGGCACCTATGTCGTTCTGCGCAAGCTATCGTTCATCGGTGACGGCATCGCGCACGCATCCTTCGCTGGGATCGTCATCGCGTATCTGCGCGGCGCGAACTTCTACATCGGTGCCGGCATCGTTGCCGTGCTCACCGCCGTTGGGATCGGGTTCGTCCATCGACGTGGCCGCATATCGCTCGATACGACGATCGGCGTGCTCTTCACCGGCATGTTCGCCTTGGGCGTTTTTTTGATGAGCCAGCAGCGCAGCTATGCAGTCGATCTCCAGAGTTTTCTCTTTGGCGACATCCTGGCCGTCCAGCCGCAGGATCTGTGGTTAATTCTCGGTCTGAGCGTCGTGGTCGGCGTTACGGTTGCCGTGCTTTTTCGGGGCCTGTTGTACACGACGTTCGATCCGGTCGTCGCGCAGGCCAGCGGCATCAAGTCGCCGGCCTACGAATATGCGCTGCTCGTGATGCTGGCGCTAACGATCGTCGTCGCGTTGCAGGCGGTTGGCATCGTCCTGGTTGCAGCGCTGCTGGTCACGCCGGCGGCGGCCGCCTATCAGCTGACGTCGCGCTTTTCGCCGATGATGATATTAGCCGCGCTCTTCGGGGCGGCGAGCACCGAGGGCGGACTCTATCTCTCGTATTACGTGCGCGCCTCGAGCGGCGCGACGATCGTCTTGCTTGCGACGCTGCTCTTCTTTTTGGCGATTGGGCTCAAGTATCTGCGCCGCGTGTAACTTTCCAGGTCTCGTCGCCTAGCGGTTCCAGATAACCGGCGGCCGCAAGTGCGTCGAGTGCCTCTCGCAGCGCCGCGCGCTCGTTTTTATTCGGCATTCCCGCCCACTGCATCGCCAGCGCGTTGAGCTCGACCGTCGCGCCGGGTACGAGCGCGTTGCGTAAGACCTGCGCCGGCAGTTTGATGCGCTCCATGCGCCGCGCCACCGGCGCGAGCGCCGCCTCGAATGAAGTGGGTGCCTGTCGCCCTTCGACTGCGCTCAGGGTGACAGGAGGCGGCTGTCGCCCTTCGGCTCCGCTCAGGGTGACAGGTGGCGGGCTGGCTGCCCTTCGCGGGGAGAGCCGCGAAATGATGAACGGGTCGGCGAGCATTGCGCACCATTCGCCGAGGACGGCGACGCCGGTGTGCAATGGCACGGCGTTGACTACCGCGGAACGGCGTGCGATTCCGCGCAAGATCGCACGCGCGACGGCGTCCGGCGAGGCCGCCGGAACTTCGCTCGCGCGTTCGATTCCCATCGCTTTGTGAAACTCGGTGGCGACCAGGCCGGGGTCGACGTACTTGACGGCAACTCCGCGGTCGCGCAGCTCCCGTCGCAACTGAGTCGCCGCAGCTCGAATCGCGGCCTTGGCCAGCGCGTAGGCACCGTAGTTGGGGAGCGGCACGCGGGCGATTCCCGAGCCGAGAAAGACGAGTTGTCCGCGAACGGCTTCGAGATGCGGCAGCGCCGCGCGAGAGAGTTTCAACGGCGCGACGACGTGAAGCCGCCATTGTGCCTCGATGGCGGCATCGGTTTGCTCGAGCAGCGCGCCGAAAGCACCACTGCCCGCGTTGTTGACGACCGCGTCGATTCGCCCGAAGGAGCCGAGCGTCGTACTGACGATTCGCGCCGGCATATCGTCTGCCGTAACGTCGCCCACGACTGAAACGACCGCACCGCCTCCGTCGCGAATCGCTCGTGCGACTTCTTCGAGCCGCTCGGCTCGGCGCGCGACGATTGCGACGCGATAGCCGGCGCCGGCCGCGGCGCGCGCGAGCGCTGCGCCGATGCCGGAGCTGGCGCCGGTAACGATGAGAACGCGCCCGTTGTCAGGCATAGTTTTCGCAGTACTCGCGGTATTCGCGCTCGATGCTCTGCGGCAGGCCTGCGTAGTGTTCCCCTTCATCGGCAATCGGGGCCGGCGGTGGGGTGACAACCTGGCGAGCTTCAGCGGCGAGTTGCGCGAGCATCTGCGCAACCGGTTTTGCGGTACCGTCGCTGCGGACGACGCCGAAGCGCAGTTCGTGCGGCGCGCAATCGAATGGCGGCAGTTGCGCCAAGGCAGGATCGTAGTCGGCCCAGCACCACCAAAACGCTCCCAGCGCCCCGCGCGCGTGAAGCCGATCGATAGCACCTCGCCCGTAGCGTGCCATCTCGGTCTCGTCCAAACAGGCGAAGCCGTTGACACGATTGCTCTGCGGCGGACACTCCGGATTACCCAGCTCGCTAAGGAGTACGGCCTTGCCGCTAAACGACGCTTGCAGTTGGCAGAGAAACGGTACGACATTGGTGTCGAGACGGTCGCGCGCGAACGCGCTGTAGACCGAATAGCCGTGCATCGTTGGGAAGCTCCACGGAAGCGCGATGCTCGACGGCCGGATACTGCGATCTCGCTCGAGATCTTCGCCGTGCATTCCGCCCGTCACGCGGCCACCTGAAGCGTCGAGAAGAGTCTCGGTCAGCCGCAGGCTCCATTCGGCTGCGTCTTCCGGTCGAGCCGGTTCGCGAAGATTGGAAAATTCGTTGCCGAGATCCCACGCGAAGAGGCCCGGATGCTCGCGCACCCGTTCCCCGACGCGCCGCGCAAAGAGCACTTGTGCGCGCAGCAGTTCGGGGTTCGCATAGAAATCGCCGATCGAGCGATCGACGACGGCGCCGCGACTGATCGTCCGGAAGCGTCCTTGGCTCGTCTGGGGTTCGAGCGTCCACGGCGGCAACCAATTCACTCCGCTCATATGACCGCAGAAAAGTGTGGGCATCGCCTGCAGTCCGGCACCGGCGATGACGTCCATGACCGCATCGAAGCGACGCAACGCGCCCGCATCCATCGCGTTAGGCTCCGGCTGGAATGCCTCCCACATCAAGAAAAAGCGCACGACGTCGAGGCCGAACGCCTTTATCCGCGCCATATCTTCGCCGATCTCGTCGAGATCGAACTGCTGCCACATGTACATCGCGCTCCTGCGCGGCCAGTAGTTGATGCCGAGAAGAAAGCGCGCCATGGCGGGCCCTTCGACTCCGCTCAGGATGACAACCTTGTCGTACCCGCGAAGGCCTCGCGGTGGCGCAAGCGGGAAAAGCACCGATTGTCGGAATCATCATGGGCAGCCGTTCGGATTGGGAGACGATGTCGGCGGCTCGCGATACGCTCGACGAACTGCAGATTCCCTGCGAGGTGCGCGTGGTATCCGCCCATCGTATGCCCGACGAAATGTTCGAATATGCGGCATCCGCGTCGCAACGTGGGTTGACGGCGATTATCGCAGGCGCGGGCGGGGCCGCGCATTTGCCAGGCATGACGGCGGCAAAAACGCTCGTTCCCGTGATCGGCGTTCCGATTCAGTCGTCTCGCGCCGGCGGTCTGGACTCGATGCTCTCGATCGTGCAGATGCCGCCTGGCGTGCCGGTCGCAACGATGGCCATTGGCGGCGCGGTGAACGCCGCGTTGTTTGCGGCGCGCATCGTGGCGCTCAACGATGCCGGCGTCGCGAAGCGGCTTGCTACCTACGTCACCCGCATGCACGATGCGGCGGCCTCCAGCACGCTCGATTGAAATCAATTCAAACGATCGGCGTGATCGGCGGCGGCCAACTCGGCCGCATGTTTGCGCTCGATGCGAAGCGGATGGGATACGACGTCATAACGCTCGATCCGCACGAGCACTCTCCCTGCGGGCAGGTTGCCGACGATCAGATCGTCGCCGCATACGAGGATCTTTCGGCGATCGAAGAGCTGGGGCGCCGCAGCGACGTCATCACCTACGAGTTCGAGAACATCGATATCGGATCGGTCCGTCATCTGGAAGCCCTCTCGCATCGCGTACTGCCCGGCAGCAGCGTGCTGCAAGTCACGCAGAACCGGCTGCTCGAGAAAGAGTTCGCGCGCGATGCTGGTCTGGCAACCACGCCATTCGCGGCCGTGCGGAACCTCGACGACCTCGCGCGCGCCGCCGAACGGATCGGCTTCCCGGCCGTAATTAAAACGGTGCGCGGCGGCTACGACGGCAAGGGACAGTGGGAGGCCGCTGCGATCGGGCAAGCCCGCGAGGCGCTCGCGCAATCCGGCGGCGCCGAGCTGATTTTCGAGGCAAAAGTTCCGCTTGCTTGCGAACTGAGCGTGATTGCGACGCGCAACGCGCTCGACGAGTTGGTTGCCTACCCGGTTGCCGAGAACACGCACGATCGTGGCATCCTCACGATGACGATCGCGCCCGCCCGCGTTAACGCCGCGACTGCGAAGCAGGCAACGGAGATGGCCGCGGTGGTCGGGCGCCGGCTCGGCATCGTCGGCACCTACTGCGTTGAGTTCTTCCTCTCCACGACCGGCGAGCTGCTCGTCAACGAGATCGCGCCGCGGCCGCACAACAGCGGCCACTACACGATCGACGTGACGCCGTGCTCGCAGTTCGAGCAGCAAGTTCGCGCGATCTGCGATTTGCCGCTTTCGCCGCCGCGACTGCTTGCCAACGCCGTCATGATCAACGTGTTGGGCGACGGCACGGGCGATCGCCTGACGGGTATCGCCGAGTTGCTGCGCGATCCATCGATCGTTCTTCACGTCTACGGTAAGCGCCACGCCGTCGCGCGCCGCAAGATGGGGCATTTCACGATGCTCGTCGACGGACCGGTCGACGCCGCGGCAGTTGCTCGGGCCGAATCCGCCTACGCAAAGCTGAGCTGGTCCCGATGCTGACCGAATCACTCGCCCGTACCTTCTCGGTTTTCGTGACACTGGTTGCGATGCTCAATCCGATCGAAGCGGCCGCGGCCTTCGCCACCTTGACTGAGGGGCGCCCTCTGGGCGACCAAGAGCGCATTGCGTTACGGGCATCGATCGTCGCTGGGATCACCCTGATCGTCTTTGCTTTCATCGGAGAGGCGCTCCTGAAAGCCCTTGGAGTGGAGATCGGCGCCTTCAAGATCGCCGGCGGGTTGCTGCTGCTCAAAGTTGGATTCAACATGGTCTTCGCCGAGAAGACCGATCGTCAGACGGCGGGAGAAGCCAAAGCCGTGGCTCCGCAGAGCGACCCCTCGGTCTTTCCGCTCGCGATTCCGATCATTACTGGTCCGGGTGCGTTGACCGCGAGCGTCGCGTTGGTCTTTCCGTCGGCGCCGCACCGGTTTCTCAACGCCGGCATCTTCGTCGCCGTTGCCGTCGTCGTCGTATTCATCACGTACC
This sequence comes from Candidatus Cybelea tumulisoli, assembly GCA_003167155.1. GTDB lineage: Bacteria > Vulcanimicrobiota > Vulcanimicrobiia > Vulcanimicrobiales > Vulcanimicrobiaceae > Cybelea > Cybelea tumulisoli. The sequence continues at coordinate 9,524 of PMTY01000051.1, read as the reverse complement.
TCTTCATGCGCGCCTCCGAACGCCTCACCATGTGGTTTGGGGAGACGGGCATCGATGCGGTCAGCCGGGTCGTCGGAATCATCGTTGCCTCGATCGCGGTGCAGCTGGTCGTCAACGGCATAGCCGCTCTGACGAATCTCAAGATTTAACAAAAGGACTCGCCTTGAGGCGGCTTGGAATACCCGCGCATGATCGTTCGCGCGGGGATTCTTTACGACGGAACGCTGGACCCGCCCAAGCGCAACGTCGATCTCGTCGTAAACGACGGACGCATTGAGGCGATTCGCGCGGCAAGCGGCCAGTGCGATCTCGAGGCGACGTGCGTAACGCCGGGCCTGGTCAACGCGCACGCACATCTCGAAGCAAGCGGCGAGCCCGACATGATGGGGATGATCTCGACGACGACGGTAAATCAGCGCATGCTGCGCGCGGTGGAGAACGCCCGAAAGTCGGTCAAAGCCGGCGTCACGACCATTCGCGACGTCGGCGGCTCCCACGCGATCGCGCCGGACATTCGCGACGCGATCGAAGAGGGGCGCATTCCCGGGCCGCGCATGCGTGCCGCCGGGGCCGTGCTCTGCATGACCGGCGGTCACGGCTGGCCGATCGGGCGCGCCGTGGATTCACCCTGGGACGCGCGCAAGGCCGTCCGCGAACAGATGTGGGCGGGCGCGGATTGCATCAAGCTGATCGCGACGGGCGGCGTGCTTACCAAGGGCGCCGTACCGGGCAACGCGCAGCTGACGCCCGATGAGCTGAGCTCGGCCATCGAGGAGGCGCATCGTCACGGTTTGCGCGTGGCGGCGCATGCGATCGGCACGCAGGGCATCAAGAATGCACTGCGCGCCGGCATCGATTCGATCGAGCACGGAACGCTGCTCGACGACGAAGCGATCGAACTATTCAAGGAACGCAACGTCTATCTCGTCCCGACGCTGAGCGCGCCGACCTGCATCTTGGCGCACCTCGAAGATGGCCAGCAGCCCGAGTACGTCCAGAAAAAGGCGCGCACCTTGGGCGATGTGATGGCGCAGAACCTTCGGAAGGCGTACGAAAACGGCGTGCGGATCGCCGGCGGCTCGGACGCCGGTACGCCATACAACTATCACGAAGATTACGCGCGAGAGGTCGAGTTGATGTGGTCGTTGCTGGGCATGACGCCGCAACAAGCCTTGCACGCAGCGACAAACGTTGCCGCCGAACTCGTCGGCTTGCATAAGGGGCTCCTTGCGGTCGGCGAGCCGGCCGATCTGCTGCTCTTGCGCGGCGACGTGGGTCAAGACGTGCGCGCGCTGTGCGAGCCACAGCTCGTCCTCAAAGGCGGCCTGATCCAATGATGAAAAGGATCGTTGCCGCGGTGGCAATGATCGGCCTTAGCGGAATCACGAGCCCCTCGAGCTCGAATCCGACGCTGCTCGGCCAAGCCGTTGCCGGAAGCCCGATTCGCCACGTGATCGTGATGGTGCAAGAGAACCGAACGTTCGACAATCTCTTTGCCTCCTCGATCCTGGCAGGCGGCGGCCCGTATCCCGGTGCCGACACCTCGCAGACGGCCGTCGTCGACGGCAAGCCACTTGCTTTAAAGCCCGTGCCACTGGAGAACCCGTCCGATCCAAGTCACAGCCACCTCTCGCTCTTGGGCGAGTGGGATCGCGGCAGAATGGACGGTTTCGTCAACGACCGCATCTCGACGATACCCGGCTTTCGCAAGCCGGGACCCGGCTTTGCCTATGCGTACGTGCCGGACTCCGAGATGACGATCTATCACTTGCTGGCGGCGCACTACGCGCTTGCCGATGAAAACTTTGCGCCACGTTTGGTGCCGACGCTTCCCAGCCACTACACGATGGCGACGGCGCGGAGTCGAATCGCCGGAAACCCAAACAGCGAAATTTGGGGCTGCGACGCGCCGCCGAGCACGACCGTACCGATTTTCGGTAAAGGGGAGTCGATCGTCACGCCGGGCGTCTTTCCGTGTTTTGACGAGCCGACAATCGCCGATTTGCTCGACGCCGCGCACGTTACGTGGAAGTATTATACCGGCCGGTACGACGACACCGTCAATCAAACCGTCAACGTCTACGAGGCCTTTCGCAAGATTCGCTACGGTCCCGACTGGCAGAACAACGTCATCACGCCTTCCGGCAAGATTCTGAGCGACATCGCGAGCTGCCGGCTGCCGCAGGTCTCTTTCGTTATGCCGAACGCCCTGGATTCCGACCACGCCGCGACGTTAAGTGCGGCGGGCCCCGGATGGGTTGGCTCGATTTACCTCGCCGTCGTGCAGAGCATGCATGCCGCGTCGCAGTGCAACTATTACAAGGATACGGCGATGATCGTCACCTGGGACGACTCTGGGGGATGGTACGATCACGTCGCGCCGCCGCCCGGCCCGGACGGCACGACCTGGGGCTTTCGCATCCCGATCATCGTGATGTCGGCCTGGGCTCGCTCCAACTACGATCGAGCCAATCCGAATGCAACGCCGTTCGTCTCGCATAAACGGCGCGAGTCGACCGCCATAACGAAGTTCATCGAGGTGAACTGGGGCCTTGGCAGCATGGGACAGCGCGACCTCACCGACGACGACCTCAGCGATATGTTCGACTATACGCGCGCGTCGCCGGTACCGGCGTACTCCGAGCTTTCGATGAAGCGCCTGATCCGCAAGACGCGCTTCAATCTTGCCGCCGCCGATCGTGACAACCGCATCGTCGACAACGACCAATAGTTCGTGGACTTGACGGGTCTGCGGCTTGCGGTGCTCGGCGCGATTTCGTGGCCGGCCCCACCGCCGGGCTACGGCCCCTGGGAGCAAATCGCATTCAACGTGGCCGACGGCATGCGGCGGCGCGGCTTGGACGTTACGCTGTTTGCAACGGGCAACTCGCGGTTCGACGGCAAGCTGACCTCGGTAGTTCCGGTTGGATTGAATGAAGATCCTGCGCTCGACGGCGAGGTCTTCACCGCGCTGCACATCGCGGCGCTCTTTGAGCGCGCAGGCGAGTTCGATCTCATTCACAACCATCTGGATTGGAAGCCGCTGACGTACGCGCTGGCCACGGATTCTCCGCCGTTGCTTACGACGATTCACGGCTTCTCATCGCCGCAGATTCTCGCTGCCTATTATGCCGGCGCGAAGCGCAGCTTCTACTGCTCGATCTCCGATGCCGACCGCGACCCCGGTCTCGAGTATCTTGCGACAACGTACAACGGCATCGATCCGGCGCAGTTCACCTTCAGCGACAAGCCCGGAGAGTATCTCTGCTTTCTCGGTCGCTTTCATCCCGAGAAAGGGGCGCATCTCGCGATCGAGATCGCCCGGCGCGCCGGCGTGCGTTTGAAGATGGCGGCGATTCCACAAGACGAGGTCTACTTTCGCGAGCAGGTCGCGCCGCACATCGACGGCGATCGCGTGCAGTTCCTCGGCGCCGTCGAGCGCGAGGCGCGCAACGAACTGCTCTCGGGCGCGCTCGCCCTCGTGCATATGACGACACGGCCCGAGCGTTTCGGCATGACGCTGATCGAAGCGATGGCCTGCGGTACGCCGGTGCTCGGTGCGCGCATGGGCTCGCTTCCGGAAATCGTCGTCGACGGCGTCACCGGCTTCTTATGCGATACCGTGGACGAGGCGGCCGAACGCGTGCCGCAGCTCGTGTCGCTCGATAGGCGCGCGTGCAGGACGCACGTCGAGCGAGAGTTCAGCGTCGAGCGCATGATCGACCGGTACGTTGGCGCGTATGCGCGCGCTCTCGAGCTGCGTGTTCCGCCCGCGCCGAGCGAACGCCTCAAAGAGATCCGGCGCCACGATTGGTGGGACCGGCCGATGGCCTACACGGAGATTCCGCCCAAGCCAAAGAACTTGGACTTCGCATGAAAACGCCCGTGGAGCGCGATTACTCGGGGCGCTCGCTCCTCGAAAAGCTCGGCATCTTTGCCGAAGCGCACGCCGCACTCGTCGGGCCGCACGACGACACCTTTGTTACGGGTTTAAATGCGGCGCTCGCCAAGTCGGCGTCGCAAGCGCTGAGGACCCGCTACGATCTCATCTTCGTGCGCGTTAACGCGCCGCGCGATCTTGCGCGCATCAAACGCGCCGCCGCATATCTGAATCCGAACGGTTCGCTGTGGATCTTTCATCCCAAGGGCCGCGGCGCATCGCCCACCGATGCGCAAGTTCGTTCCGCCGGCATCGCGGCGGGTCTCGTCGATAATAAAATCAGCGCCTATACCGATTCACACACCGCCACGCGGTTCGTCATCCCACTCGCCCACCGTCCCGCGTCGTTGTGAGCTATGGTGAAGCGATCAGCAGTGATTCCGGGCCTCTAACGTCCCGAGTGATGGTGCGGACCAGCTTTGCGCCGGCCGAACCATAGACGGTGATGGCGTTGCCGTTCTGATCGGCCACGTAGAGGTCGTCCGACGAGTCGACCGCGAGACTTACGGGCCAGTCGATGCCTTGGGTGATTTTGCGCAGCGGTCTTGTGCTGCCGGCAGAATAGACGCTAACCCAGCCGGGTGGCGGACGTTGCCGTCGTCCCAGCGGATGATTTCCTACGTAGAGTCGACCGGCCGAATCGACTGCGAGGGCGAAAGGCCGCAGGATGCCATCAGTGATTACCCTTTCCAATGACAAGTTCTTTAGCGAGTAAACGCTCACCGAGTCGCGCCGGTTGCCGGACTTGCTATGGGCGCTCCTGCCCCAGTTCGCCACAAAAAGGTCGCCCGACGAGCTTATCGTGAGTGTGTACGGGAACTTCACTCCATCAGTAATGTTGTCTTTGAACTTCATCTGGCCAGGCGTTTTCGTCGGCCCGTAAACGCCTACCGACCGTCCGTTTCCGTTAGCGGCATAGAGATCGCCGGCCTGGTCAAACGCTAGCGCGCAAGCCGTGCCTCGACGCATAACGTGAACGAGTTTCGTGCCCCCCGGCGCATAGACTAGAATCCCGGAGTCGTTGGCGATGTAGAGGTAGTTGTGGCGATCGGTCGCGAGCGATACGGGACTGGATAGGTATTGAATTCTGCGCAGCAATCCGAGGTTCTCTGCTGAATAAACGTCGACTTCGCCGTAGTCCACCTGGCCATTGGCCGCGAACAGATTGCCGAGGGAATCCGTCGCAAGCGCGTAGGCTTGGGTGACTGCTTGGATCGAACGGACCGGTTTCGAACTGCCAAGGCGGTACTGGGAGATCTGATCGAAGAGATCGCCTGCATACAGCAACGGACCTGAGGCGTGCCCCTGCGCGTTGGGTTGCACGTTTGCAACGGGCGCCTCGGGCACGCCTTCGGTCTGAAGAAAAGCCGACGAACAGCCGGCGCCGAGGAGCCCCAGCAGTACGCAGCCGATTCTAGAGATTAGGTTCGTCACTCACTGTCAGGCTCGCTGTAGGATGGTGTTTCACTTAAGAAATAATAGCTGCCGTACTTTGTCGGAATAGGCGTTCCGAACGGCCTGGGATACTGCGACATGTTGACCGTCACGCCAATACTATCCGAGCGTAGATCGGTATAGTGCAGCGAGTTGTAGCCAGAGTAGTATTGGTTAAGCGATTCAAGAGACTTAAGACCCCATACTTGTTCCATGAACCGCACGATGCTGCCGGGCTCGAATCGCTGTGTCGCAATGTAACCCAAGTTGCTGCCGCTCCCCTCAATTGCATAGGGAGAGAGAATCAGCATCGGCGTTCGAAGACCCAGCCCTCGAAAATCAAGCTGCTGGGGCGCGACGGGATCGTACCAGCCTCCCCAGTCATCCCAAAGGATGACGACAACCGACGAGCGCCAAAGCTTACTCGCGCCGATCGTGTTCACGACGTTCGCGACCCACGAGGGGCCGCTATCCGACCCGCTTCCAGCGTGATCGGAGTCTTTCGAATCGGGAACGACCCACACGACGCCCACGTTGTCGAGATTACCGTTAGGGATGTCCGTGAGAACCTTCGTCTGCGGTGAGATGACGTTCGCCCAATCTTTCTTTTTGTAGACCTTCTTTATTGCAGAAAATGCGGACCACATACTGCCGCTCTGGTTGAGCGCGGGGGCGTAGTACCGCCAGGGCACCGGGCTGGCAACGCCGCTCGCCGTCGTAGCGTTATCTAAGAGGTCGGCTACCGTGTGGAACTGGTTGAAACACGGGAACGGACCGTTTGGCTTCGGGGTCTGCGTCGGAGTCAATGTGTAGGTTACGGTGCTTGAATAGTCGTCGCAGCCCCAGGTTGCTTGAATCGGATCTGGAAAATCGACGATGGCCTTGTTGGGGGAGATCTCCGTTGTTGTCGCGATGATGTTCAGGTGTGCCGTGAAACTCGGCCCCAACTCAGTTGGGAAAAAGTTGTCGGCCAGGATCCATGAGTTCGCAATGTCCCAATATGGTTTCGTTTCTGACTTCGGAACGTAGGCGTAGGGGAACGGTCCGGCCGTTGGGCAACTTGGGCTTCCGCTTCCGCAGTCCTGAAGATATTCTTCGTTAAAGCCCGTCATCGTGCCATTGGCATAGGCGGTAACCGCGTCGATCCACCGGTGGTCAATGTCCTGTGTATTCTTGAGAGATACGGATTGGAGCTGCTGGATCGTTCCAAAGGACGTTCCGCCGAAGCTCTGCGTGTTGGCGTTGGGAAACCCCATGAAAAGATTGTTCAGGCTTCGGTTCTCCTGAACTATTACGAATATGTGCTTGATGCCGCCATAATCCACAAGCTTTTGATGCCGGTGCGCTTTGCTCTGCACGATCGGCGGGGCTGGTATCGAACCTTGCTGGCCCGAACCTGACGAGCATCCGACCCAACCTGCGACGGCGATTACGATTAAGAAGAGGGGAGCGGTAAAACGAGGGTTCATAGCTTCCTCCTAGCGTCGGGAAATGAGCCTAGGGCGTCACATGACTAGCTAGCCGCGTGTGACTTATTTTAGCTAGCATCGCCTTCGAAGTCCAGCCCGCTGTTCAACGAATTTCGACCGTGATAATCGGAGTCGCGACCAGCCCTCTGGAGCGCAAGCAAAGAAGCCATCGCTCTTTTTAACCTGCTGGCCCTACCCGAAGGGCCTAACGCCCGATTAACCCCCCGAAACCGGCGTAGCGGCTGCGGCTTCCATTGCCTGATAGGCTTTGCTCGTGAGGGCGTGGTCGACGACGCCGGCGATGAAGCGCGATGCCGCGCGTACCTGCGCAAGATCGACGCCCGTTTCGACTCCCATCTGTTGAAGCATGTAAAGCACATCTTCCGTGCCGACGTTACCCGTGGCGCCTGGCGCGTAGGGGCAGCCTCCCAAACCACCCGACGACGAATCGAACTTCGAAATGCCGTTGAGTAGCGCGGCGTAGACATTAGCAAGCGCGGTGCCGCGCGTGTCGTGAAAGTGCATCGCGATGAGATCGAGCGGAATCCGCGCTGCGAGCAATGGAACGAGCTCGTCGACCTGGCTTGGTACGCCCACGCCAATCGTGTCGCCGATCGACAGCTCGTCGCAGCCCATCGCCATCAGCTTGGACGCGACGCCGGCCACCATCTGCGGCGTTACCTCGTCGCCGAAGGGCGATCCGAAAGCCGTCGAGATATAGCCGCGCACCCAGCAGCCGTCGTGCTTGGCGGCGCTCACGACGTCGCCGAAAGTTGCGAGTGATTCGTCGATCGTCATATTGATGTTACGCTTGGTGAAGCGCTCTGAGGCCGCGGTGAAGACCGCGATCGCGTCGGCGCCGGCCGCCCGGGCGCGCTCGTAGCCCTTCAAGTTCGGAACGAGCACCGGATAGCGCACGCCCGGTGCTTTACGAATGCGTGCGAAAACCTCGGTAGCGTCGGCGAGTTGCGGAATCGCCTTGGGGCTGACGAACGAGGTCGCTTCGACCCACTGCAAGCCCGTCTCGGAGAGCAGATCGATGAATCGCACCTTGTCGTCCGTCGCAATGAGCGCGTTCTCGTTTTGCAGCCCATCGCGGGCGCCCATCTCAAAGATCGTTACGTGTCTGGAAAAAGTCATGCCATCGCTATTTCTTGCCATCCTTCGACTGCGCTCAGGATGACACCCGGAGGGGCTCTCACCCCAGCTCCACCAGTGGGGTGCCGCTCGTAACGATCTGCCCTTCCTTCACGAGTACCGATTTAACGGTCGCGCCGGCGGTGGCTTCGATGCGGTGTTCCATCTTCATCGCCTCGAGCACGACCAGGAGCGCATGCTCTTCGACCTCGTCGCCTTCGCGGACGGCGACCTTCACGATCTTGCCCGGCATCGGTGCGATAACGCGCGCGCCGTGCGCGGTGCCGTGCTGGCCGCCGGCACTCGCGGCGGACGGCGGCGCGGCGAACGTGAGATTCCAGCTGCGGTCGTTGAGATGGACGATAAACGCGTCGGCCGCGTACGTCACCGATCCGGCGAGCGAGGCGCCGCCAAACTCTGCGAGCACGGTATCGCCGCGGCGTGCGGCGCGAAGTTCGCCGGTGAAGCCGCCCGAGAGGTGCCACACCCCAGGCGCGACGCCGTCGGCGATCAGATCGAAGAGATTTCCTTCGTGCTGCAAGTGCAGGGGAACTCCGACGCCGCCGATGCGCCATGGCGCGCGACCGTCGGCGAGCAATGCCGCAACGCAGAGCAGCACCGCTTCACGCGGTAGAGGTTGCGCCTTGAAGACCGACTCGTCGAAACGCTGCGCGAGAAAGCTCGTCGTCGTCTCACCGGCACGGAAGGCGTCATCGCGGGCGATCCAAAGCAGAAGCGGAAGGTTGGTGCGCACGCCGTCCACCGTGAAATCGAGCAACGATCGTTCGAGTCGCGCGATCGCAGCATTCCGGTCGCTGCCGAAGACGATGAGCTTTGCGAGCATCGGGTCGTAGTAGTGGCTGACCTCGCTGCCGGTGGTCACACCGGAATCCAGGCGAATCCCTGGCCCTTGCGGTGGCGACCAGCGCGCAATGACCCCGGTCGAAGGCAGCATCCCGTTGGCCGGGTCCTCCGCGTAGATGCGTGCCTCGATCGCCCAGCCGCGCGGGCGCACGTCGGCTTGTGCCATCGCCAGCGACTTGCCGGCCGCGATGCGGAGTTGCCATTGCACCAGATCGATGCCGTAGACCAGCTCGGTTACCGGATGCTCGACTTGCAGACGCGCGTTCATCTCGAGAAAGTAGAAGTCGCCGTCGCTGTCGAGCATGAACTCGCAGGTTCCGGCGTTGACGTATCCGACCGACTCCGCTGCGCGAACCGCCGCGGCACCCATGCGCTCGCGCAACTCCGGCGTGAGCGCGACCGACGGCGCTTCCTCAATGATCTTCTGATGACGCCGCTGAATCGAGCACTCGCGCTCGCCGAAGTGCAGCGTCGTTCCGTGCGCGTCGGCAAGGATTTGGAACTCGATGTGACGCGGGTCGCGAAGGTAGCGCTCGAGCAGAATCGCATCGTCGCCAAAGGCCGCGAGCGCTTCGCGCTTCGCCGCTTCGAGCGCTTCGTCAAAGCGTTCGACCGAATCGACGACGCGCATGCCGCGGCCGCCGCCGCCCGCGCTCGCCTTGATCATCAGCGGAAACCCG
>PMTY01000129.1 GCA_003167155.1 Candidatus Cybelea tumulisoli | reverse complement strand
CGGCAGAGCGGCTCACCACACCGTTCACTACACAGAATCGGCAAGACGCGGCCCGCGATTTCTATTGGCCTTCGTAGCGCTACACGCAAAACGCGGTTAGCGCTTTTCACCGCACCGTTCACTACACAGGATCGGAGCTAGGCCAACCTTTGGATCAGGGGGCTGGTGCGGGCGAGTCGAAATCAGCTAACGAATAGCTCGTGCTTCGTCCACCGGCGTCATCTCTTTTAAGAATTCCGAGCGCGACGAGCCCATCGATATCGCGCAATGCCGTATCCGTCGACGTCTTAGCAATCGTTGCCCACTTTCCCGAGGTTAGCTTGCCATCGAAACCGTCGAGCAGCTTGTTCACCATCAATCGTTGGCGAGCATTCAGCTCAGCCTCGCGATGCCGCTCCCAAAACTGCGCCTTTGCCAATACGACCGCAGATACGTTTGCCGCATTTTCGAAAGCTCGGCCGAGACAGTCGAGGAACCAGGACATCCAGGGTGTGATATCAAGGTTGCCTTTTTGGGTCGCCTCGAGAAGGCGATAATATTCATTGCGTTCCGCTTGGATCTGTGCGGACATGCTATAGAAGCGTTGCGAAGTCTTCTCCGAACGCGCAAGCAGAAGATCCGTGAGCGCACGGGCAATGCGGCCGTTGCCATCGTCAAAGGGGTGAATTGTCACGAACCACAAATGCGCGATGCCGGACTTGATAACGAGATCAGTGCCGTCGGAAGCGTTGAGCCAGCGCAGGAACGCGGCCATTTCCTCATCGACACGCGGCGCAGCCGGCGCTTCGTAGTGCACACGTTCTCGACCATAAGGCCCCGACACAACCTGCATCGGGCCCCCCAGGTCTTTCCTCCAGGCGCCGACACTGATTTTGTTGATGCCGCTGTAACCGGTCGGAAATAACGCTTCATGCCAGCGAATCAATCGCGTTTTCGTCAACGGTTTATCATACTTTTGCGTCGCGTCGAGCACCATCTCCACGACGCCCTCCACATTGCGATCGGTTGGCGCGAGGGCGCCAATATCAATGCCAAAGCGTCGCGCGAGTGATGATTGCACCTGTTCTTTGTTAAGGTGCTCCCCCTCGATCTCGTTCGATTTAAGAACTTCCTCTGTCAGGCTCCGCAGCGTCGCCTCAGCCCGTAACGGGAAGCCGAGCCTCTCCATGCGGCCGACCAGCCGCCCTTGCAGGTGCCGCGTGGTCGCCAGCTTCCCAGCCACACTTTCGTGGTCGAGCCTAAATCTGGGCCAATCCTCGCGCTCGTGGATATAAGGGGCCATAATCACCGCATCCTTTGCGGCGATTATGGGCCTAAGTCACCGCCTTTGCAAGACCTATTCACCGCAAGGTTTGCGGTAAATAACTCTTCTAATCGCCGCAATGCGTTTTTGGGCTACCGCCCCCAGTAGGCGTTCGCGGACGCGGCCCCAACTAAGCCGAGTCGGCGGCCGCCCGCGCGTGGCGAGTAGCGCCCTCTAACTGGCAGCATAGTCGGGACTAGGGCTTCGAAACCGGTCGCAACACGGATCCGCAGCAGCGCTTGAACTTCTTGCCGCTGCCACACGGGCAGGCCGAGTTCGGGGCCGTCTTCGGACGTTCGCGCCGGGTGGGTGCCGGTTTCGCGAAGAGTTCTCGCCAGCGTTCCCACAGCAGCGTGACGCTCAACGGAAGTGCGCTGATCAGATTAGCGCGCAGGCCGGCATCGTCGAGCCAGTGGCGCTGGTCCGGATCGTACGCTATTTGCATGAGGCTCCCGATCGGCTCGAAGCGATGCTCCAACTCTGAATCGGCTCGCATCGCTCCGATCCAATCATCGCCCGCGAGCGCCATACCGAAGGCGAATCCGTCCCTCCAGTCGGCCAGCGAATCGCGATCGTCGAACCGCCCCGCGAACTCCGTACGGTAGGCGTCAGGATCGCGGAGCAGCTGATCGGCGATGGCATTCTGCTCAGCCATCGTCGCGGAGACGTGAGCGTTGAGGCTTTCGATTGACTCGTTCGCCCGCGGCATCAGCCAAGAAAGATACGCCGTCGGCATGATCATCGGACCCGCAACGATGGCCGAGAAGAACCCGTGCCGAAAGGCCGCCGATTCCGGACGCGGCTCGCTCTGAAGATAGACGAAATCGGCGCCCCGTCGCGCCGCAGATGTCAATCGCCGATCGGGCGACGCATTGCCCCGCGCGTAGACCTTCGGAAACCGATCGTTTCGCGACGGCGTAAACGATCCCGTTACCGAAATGACGGCGCGTATTCCGGCCGGCTCGCATTCGTAGGCGAAGGTCTGAAGATCGCCGAGCAGTTCGGTCAGCGGCGCACGCGCTTTCGCATAGGTATGCACGCCATCGGGCATGGTGAACGCGAAGCTTCGGTCGACCAGCGTATATCGGTCGTGATAGCCGCTCGCAGCAATAATCGTCAAGTGCAACTGCTGCAGCGCTGCATCCGCCCGAATCTCGACGTGTCGCATCGTGCGGATTGGGCGCTCGTACAGCGTACTTAGCCGAAAGATCAACCCGCCGTCAGCGCCGAGCGCTTCGGCCTTCGGGCGCGGTTTCCGGCGAATGACTCGGCGCAAGGCGTGGTTCGTTTCATCCAAATCGAAAGCATCCGGATCGAAATCGTCGGGTAGCCATTCTATGATTTCGCGGTGCCGTTCATGCCGTGGATCGGCGTATGCATTTAGTAGCTCGCGATACCCGTAAGGACCGCCGCAGTCCTCGGGTGGACAAGCGCGAGCACCAGCAAGACAACGCGGACTACTCTCGCCCTCGCTCGGAACGATCGACTCAACCGTCACCTTGTGCGTCCAGCCGTCTCCGAAGTCATAGTCGAACCAAAACGAGTCGCCGGCGTTCGGGGCAATGTCAGCGAGCGTGACCTGCCGTTCACTGCGCATGTCGGTTGGGAAGTCGGCGTCGGGTACTCCGTAGGAGGTTCGCCCCACCCGGAACGCGTGGAGATGCGTGTCGGTCCAGCCCATTGCCACGATCAGAGCGCGGCTGACCTGCGGGAGCTTCATATCGCTGGAAAGCTCGATCCTCCGCCACATCGGCGGCTTGACGTCCTTCAATACGATCTTGCAACGATGCGTTGACGGCATGAAGCCGGCCGGGTTCAACGGCACGCCGCGCGGCTACTGCACTCGCACTCGAACGGCCCTCCGTTGATACAAGGAGCCCCGTCGCTCATCGCCTCTTCAAGCTGCAGAAGCCGTTCACTACACAGAATCGCCCAAACAGTGAACGAGGCCCTCGCCGCGGCGTTAAGAGCTCAGCGGCTCGGGCCTCGTAGTTCCGCGGCACTGCGCGGCGAGCGACGACGCGCGCTAGTGAGGTGGCCGGCCTCCGCCTCCGGATCGCCCACCACCGCCGCCGGGGTGCGACGGCGCCGAATAACCCCGCGAGGACGAAGGAGCGGACCCATAAGAACCGCGCGAGTACGATGGATACGAACCACGCTCGGTGTACGAATTGCGCTCCGTTTGGTATGGGTTACGTGTGCTTCCGTACGATTCACCGCGCGAAGTAGAGAATCGGCCCCACGGATCGGAGGACGTCCGATCTTCTCGTCCACCTTCGCGATCGGTGTACGGGTTGCGCGTGCTTTCGTACGACTCGGCGCGCGATGTGGAGAAACGACCCCACGAATCGGACGGCGCCGCCGCTTCTCGCACGCCTTCACTCGGCGCGGAATCCTCACCCTCGCGGCTACGGGCCGCTGAGGTTGCGCCGTCGGAACGCGCCGGGAACTCGGCCGGCCGTGCCTCGCCGCGTCCTCCACCGAAGCGCTGCCACGGTGTAGCCGCGCCTTCCCGCATCTCGCCATTCTCACGTGCCGTCACGTTATTCTCGCGCGGCGCTGCGTGCGTTATTGCGCTATTCTCGCCCCGGGTCGCCGGCGCGGCATTCGCACGGACCGCTGGTGCTGCATTCTCGCGTGTCGCGGGCGTGTTCTCATGCCGAACTGCTGCGACCTGATGTGACATGGCAGCGCGCGCACTCACATGCGTTTCGGGAACGTTCGCACGAGTCACGGCTGCGCTCGTGCGAGTCGCCGCCACATTCGCATGAAATCCGCGAACACTTTCACGAGCCACTGTTGCGTGCGCGCTGACATGCCGCGTGGGCCGGCCCTGAATCGCTTCGGCTACAGTCTTCCTCTGCTGCGCGAACGAAGTCCGCGCGGCAAGCGCTTTATCCGACGCGAAGCGTGGCGACTGGAAGGCTTTTGAGAACGTGACAGGCGCGTGCGCCCTGCCATGCGAGAAGGCTAAGTTATCGCGCGTCGGGGAGATCGGGAGCGCTCCATGAATCGTTCTGATACCGCGTCCGATGTCGCGGGGATTTACCGCAACCGTGTGTCCGTGAACCGTTCCGTGACGGAAGTGCCGAAATGTCGTTGCGGTCGCTCCGCCGTGGCGGAAGTTACGGTAGATCCTGTTGACGTAGGTAATGTTGGTTGCAGGGAATCCCCATCCAAGCCCGAGCCACGCGCTAGGATACCACGGATAAAACGGTTCGTACGGCGCGATTGGGACCCACGCGATATAAGGATAGGGATAGCCGTATGCAGGCGTAGAGCCGGGCCCATATGCAGGTGGATACCCGGAGCCTTCGCCGTACGGGTTCTCTGGGTAGCCATTGCCCTCAGGGCCTGGGCCGCCAACGCCATACGGCGCCGGGGTGCCCGAGCTATACGGAGCGGCGTTGCTAGCCGGTTCAGCGGGAGCAGGACCATTGTAGCTACCGGGGGCGTAGCCGTAGTTTCCGCCGCAGTTGTAGTTGTACGCCGCTTCAGCCCCGGTGTTGAATTCGAAGAACCCCACGAGCGCGGGTGACCAAGCCGGTGTGGACGCATTGGCCGGCGGTAGCCATGCCCACCCCGAAGCACCGCAGTCACAGTAGTACCAGTTACCGTAGTGATAAGGCGCCCAGCCCCACGGCTCGGAGCCTATCCATGTCCAACCGTAACGGCCTTCCCACGTCCAGGAGCCGTTGCGATACGGCGCCCAGCCAGCCGGCTCGCTCGGCACCCAAGATTGTCCGTAACCTGCGACGGTTTGCCACTGACCGTAGGCATCCAGGTTGTCGTAACCTGCAAGCGTGGGACTCAAATTTGGGCTTGCATTCAACGCGGCGACCATCGTCCGGTCGCGCTCGGCGTTGAAGTCGTCGAAAGAATCGAATGCAACTTCGGGACTCTGTGTAATTGATGGATCGGATGCCGAACCGCCCGCGACCAGCGTCGTGCGGAGACCGAGCGGATAGGTGCGCTGCGGCGTAACCACATCGACGCTGCCGCGCCGCGCGGTCACCAAGCTCGTTCCGTCCCCATCGATCGAAATCCGAACGTCGCCGGCCTCCTGCGTGCGAACGGTAACCGACGGGGTGTCGATCTCCATCGTCCGGCCGTCGCGCACAATACCGACCTCTATGGTGCCGGCCGCAAGCTGCACCTTTCGATTATTCGGGTCGTTGTTAACGATGCGTGCCTGCACGCTTCCGGCCAGCCGAACGGCCGTGTAGCCATCGAACTGCAGCTCGGCGCGCGACGTCTTCCCGGTCCAGATGTAGTCGCCCGTGAGCATCGGCGCATTGGGTACCGCGCTCGTCTGCACGTGGCTGTCACCACGCTGGATGACTGCAGAGCCTTCAACGATGCTTACGCGGACCACGTTTGGTCCACTTCTATTAGGCACTCGTTCGTCCGAAGTCCGAAGTACGCTCGCGAGCATCGCTCCCACGAGTGCAATTACGGAAATCACGCTGACGGAAATCACACTTAACGACTTGGTTGTCATCGCGGCATCTCCTCAAAGGCTTGGTTTCGTCGAGACTCAATTGAAGCCGAATCCGAGTGAGCGAAGATCGAATCGCGATTAGCCGACGATTAAGCCAGAGTGAGAAGACGATTAAGCCCGAAAGGCTAGGTTCGCGTAAGCTTGCCTAGTCACTGAGTCGGCGTTGATGGAACTGACGAGCTCGTTGTGCCGGGTTCCTTGCCTCTAGAAGGAGTGCCGGACCCTTGACAGAGGTCGCGGTTATGTCTCTGTCCAATCGACAACCGGTGGCGCGGTCTGGGGCCGAGTACAAGCTGGAGCAGCGCCGGCGCGCTGCGGCAGCTGGCCTGTGTCACACGTGCTGCGCCGTCAAGGTTATCCCGAGCCGATCCACGTGTCCGAAGTGTTCGGCCGACGCCTCCGCACGCACCGTACGACGACGACGGGCGAGTCGGACGAAGAGCGAGATGGAACGCGGGGTTTGCGCGCTGGAATCGCTTGGTGACGCTTATTCTTCAGACGGCGACTACCGTGCAGCTCTGAAGAACTATGAACGGGCCTTTGATCTCTCAGCGGGCGACGTCTCAACCCATGCGCGGCTCGCGGTCAAGGTCGGCGATACCGCATTCCATCGCGGAATCGCGACCGATGCCGATGGGTGGTTCAATATCCCACTCGAAAAGACGGTGCCGGTGCCGGGCACTGCGGCTAGCGTCGCCCAGCTGCACATGCAGCAGATTCGGACGCTGTGGTCAAGCTCGCGAACTGCCGAGATCGTACCCCTTTCCGAACGTCTGCTCAATTTCGCAACCGCTTCCAACAACGCCGAGCTGATCCTTTCGACCCGGCTGTCGTTGGCAACGGTTCTTCACTTGTTGTCGCGGTGCCATGAAGCGGAGCGCTACCTCCACGCCATCGACGTACACGCGCTCCCCCCAGATCCCAAAGTCCTCTCCAAATACCACCGACTGTGCGGGTTCGTGTTCGCATCTTCCGGCAACGCCGAGATGGCCTCCGACAGTTTTGCGAAGGCGCTCCATTACGCGGAGCAAGGTCAAGATCCGTACGAGTACGCAAGCATACTGCAGTCGCATGCTATGTCCGCCAGTATGCTCGGCCGCACCGAACTCGCTGCGGGCTTGTTTCTGGAGGCGTTGAGCGCCGCACGCGATCGGAATCTCGTCTGGAACGTCGCCTGTATTTCCCTTGAATACGCGCGAATTCTGAGCCACCAGGGTAACCGCCATCTGGCTCATGCCTACGTCGATCAAGCGGCCACATTTGAGAACCCTCCGCCGGTCTTGCTCGAAGCTTTGGCAGAAATCGGGATACCGATCGCCATCGAGTGCAACGACCCATACCTGCTCAACCAGTGCGCAAACGAGGATGCGCTGACGTTCGCGTTTAGGTCGGGCGAGCCGCCGCGCCTCGGACCCGTTGCCTCCTCATTCGCTCGCTACTTCCATCGACTGGGCCAGATGCAAAAGGCGCGGCACCTGCTCGCAAAAGCTCTAGAGTACGTGAAGAACGCAGATCAAGCTTGCGATTTGCCGCTTGCGGTCGCCCAATTTGGCGACAGTAGTTACTTCGGGCGGGCACGCGAGGTCCTGCGGAGCCGAACGCTTCTGCCGAACGCCGACGTGGCCACCGCGCACCTACACTATTTCGATGCCCTCGTTTCGGATCGCGAGGGCGATGCTGAAGGATGCGTGCGCGAAGCAAAGATAGCCGCCGTCTTATTTCGGAAGCTTCTCTGGACGAGTTACGAGTTAGCCGCGACGTTGCTCGGTGCTTCAGCCCACCGCACCCGTAGCGCGGCCGATGGATCACCTGGTCCGGCAGCGTCGATCCCCTCTGAGCTGACTCTACGAGAGCAAAGCGTTGCTCAACTGGCGATCGTCGGACTGTCGAATCGCGAGATCGGCGAAAGACTCTCGATCTCAGCGCGCACGGTCGAGTGTCATATGACCTCGATCTTACGCCGAATGGGCCTACGATCTCGTCACCAACTGCTCGATTCGGTGCGCCGTTAGAGGCACTAGGGGTTTCCACGATTGTGACGCGTCCCTGGGACTGCTAAAATTCAGGAGTAGAATCTCCTTAGACGCGACCCTCAAGACCTTTGTTTCTTCTGCTGATGCCTCGTTTTCGACCCTCGTAGATTGTGCGAATGCTTCACCAGTTGGATGATGGATACTTTTCTGGGAGCAGACCAAAGGGAGTAGAAATGGTAGTCCGACTCTATGCCTATTTCTCGCACAATCCGTGCCGCGCTCGGAGCATCGGCTACGCTGGCGATGCTAGCGGCCTGCTCCGGCGGTAGTTCGCCGGCAGAGTTCTCTCCGGGTGGAACAGGCGCCGCCGACAACAGCCTGCTCGCCCCGACCATCGCGCGAATCTCGCGCCAGCCGGTCACCACGGCAAGCTTTATGGATCCCACTGCCGCAGGCAAGGCGCTGATCTTCGTGTCAGACGCGGCCAATGGGGTCATCGACATCTATCCCCAGGCCGGTAAGAGCCAGAAGATGGTCGGCCAGATCACGGGGCTGAGGCAACCGCAGGGCATCACGACCGACAAAAATGGCGACCTTTACGTCGCAAACACCAACAGCTCGAATGTGCTCGTGTACGCGCCGCCCTACACTGGGGCGCCCAAGATGACGATTAGCGACACCCACGAGTTTCCGGCCGACGTCGCTGTCTCCAGTGCCGGTGTCGTCGCGATCACGAACATCTGCGATGCCCCGAAGTGCCGCCTCAACACCGGCAACGTTGTGTTGTACGCGAAGGGTAGTACAAAGAGTTGCGCCACCGTTTCCTATTCGGGGTCCGACTTCACGCGCGTCATGTTCGCCGAGTTCGACAAGAACGGCGTGCTTTACATCGACGGCATGAACAGCGGGTACCAGACGTCGTTTGGCCTCGTCACTGGCGGTTGCGACGCTACGACCATTACGAACCTCAATTACGTCTATACGGTTAGTTTCCCGGGTGGCATTCAGATCGACAAGGCGGGCAATATCGCCTTCTGCGACCCGATCAACCACGTCGTCGATACGTTCGCCCCACCATCGAACGGTGCTTTCGGATCGCCGGTCTCGACGACGCCCTTGACGGGATCGACCTCCCCATTAGGCATCGCACTACTCGCTTCGGGTACGAATCTCTATGCTGCCGACTCCGGCGGCTCTGGGGTTGCGGAGGAGTACAAGTACACAGCCGGCGGCGCGGCCGAAAACACGATCAGTGTCGGCGGCCAGCCGATCGGCATCGCGGTGACCCCACCGCTATTGAAGGAGAACAACTAAGTGCGCCATCCAACACTAACTCCCAACGCGCTGGGCGTCGCAGTGCTCGTAACATTTCTCGCGGGCTGCTCGGGCGGTAGCTCGCAGACCCCGGCGTTATCCGGCTCCCCGCTTGGCCAGGCGTTTGCCCGGCAAGTCACGAGTCTTCGACCGTTCAAACCGAACACAAGCCACGGCTTCATGCAGGCGATCGATGCGCAAGCGCACCTCGTATACATGTCGAGTTGGGGCACCGCTTCCGTCGTCGATGTCTTAACGATGAACGGAAAGCAGGTTGGGCAGATCGCGAACGGCTTAGCGGAGCCCCAGGGTCTTTTCGTCGACGCGAAGAGCAGCCTCTGGGTGGCAAATGTCAGCAACGTCCTGGTGTATCCACGCGGCGCTTTGTCGCCGAGCAAGACGCTCACGGATCCGGTCGGCTTCCCTGTCGACGTAACGGTCTGTCCAAACGGCACGGCCTATGTGGCTGACCTTTATGACAACAGTAGCAGCAATCAAGCCAGCATCCAAGTCTACGCGCCTGGCAGCACCACGCCGACGGGCAACCTCGACTATACGAACGACTTCCGAAACCCGTTCCTAACGTGCGATGCCGCCGGCAACGTCTTTGTGGCGCTCTTGACCGGCGAGTACGTTGGTGATGGCCTCGTCATCGAGTTTCCGCACGGCAAGGAGAAGGGCGCGAAGAGTCTCGGTATCGTCCTGCAATCTCCCGGCGGCATCAAACCGGACAACGCCGGCAACCTGCTGGTTACCGACCTCATCGGCCACACGATCACCGAATACACTGAAAATGGTTCGCCGACCGGTCAGTCAATAGCGACCGGCACAGCGACAGAAGGCATCGCCATGAGCAGAGACGGGCAGATCGTCCTCGGTGCGACGGACACCACTCAAGACGGGCCTGTTGGAGTCTCTTGGTCCTTCCCCGGTGGCAAGCAACTGCGAGTGTACACCTGCTGCTCGCGCATCGGTCCGCCCCTCCAAGTCAACGAGGGCGTTGCATTCGACCCCGGTCAAAAGGGCATCTGATATCAGCGAGACTGGTTCATGAAGTGCTCGCCGGCGAGCGTATGTTGGAAACGCTCGCCGGCGCACTCAGGTTACTTAGCCTTGCTTACGGTCGCACCGACGGGTTCCCCGAGGCCGGTTAGCGTCTTAATCGGCGAGCCGCCGGCCGGGTATTTGTAAAAGGCGACGTCGGCTAAGCCGGCGTCGGGCCCGATGACCTTCTTGCCCTGGATCCAAAACTGAACGACGTCTTTCGAACCGGTAAGCGGCGTCGAACCGACTTTGGTTCCGGTGCTTCCGCTTATGGAAAACTGATAGATCACCGCCGCGCTCTGATCCCCAATCGCCAAATGTGCGCCGTCCCACTGAACCGCGCCGGGGAAGCCGATGGTCTGATCAAGGTTGAGTGCGGAGAAGGAACTGCCGCCGCTGGTAAGCTCGGCGTATTCGAGAGCGCTGCCCTTAGTGGTGCCGTCGATGTAGAGGTTACCGTGATTGTCATACCCGCAAAATTCGTAGTAGTAGAAACTCGAATCTGTGTGACTGGTAGCCGTGCCGCTCGCATCTGCGTAGATCGCGACGTCGCCGGCGGTGAAGCTCGTAGACAAGCGGTTCGTGACCGCAAGATTCCCAGTGGTCGGATCGACGGAACACCCCAGGGGATAGTAGCCAGGATCGCTGAGCGTATTAATTGGGCTCGTGCCGCCATGGGCATACTCAAGTATCTGCGACGCTCCGAAGTTCGTGATGAAGACGTTGCCCGCTTTGTCGACGCACTGCCCCGACGGCTCGTTGAAGCCCGTCAGCTTACCCTTCAACTTACCCTTGGGGTACGAATACACGTAAACGTCGTTACTTCCATAGGGAAAGGAATCGGAGACGTAGAGGAGATCGTGTCTTTTGGCATCGGGAGCCATCCATGACCGCCCCCGGTCTGGACGCCCCATTGTAGGCGCTCCGCCGCTGATGACCGCACCCGAGGGGCCTAGCGGTGCTCCGAGCGTTTGTGCAGAGCCGTTGCCGCAGCCGCTGAGTACGACTGCCGCAGCGAAAGTTCCTAAAGCGTGCCGACCTAATCTCGAGATCTCCATGGGTGTCGCCTCCTTACCGTCAGGTACGCGCGAAACTGGTCTCTCTATTATTGTTCAAGCCGGTCTCCGATGCCCGCGCTTTCGAAGTCACAAAGTCTGCGTTCCGTGGCACAAAGTTTAAGCGCTCTCCAGGTCGGGCTACATGGAGTGGCGCACAAGAGGCGCTGGAGGAAGCGATCAATGTCCCGGGCCAATCCTGAGAGTTGCTTCGAGGTGGCCGCACGCCATCTGTTTCGCCACATTAACGATGCGAAATCGCTTCGCTACAACCCCCTTGTGCGTTCGTTGTGCGCCGGCGCTGAGAAAAGCAGAGGCGACCGTGCGGTCTTGTCAGCGGTCCACGCGCGAGTTCTAACTGAGGCCGGCACCCTTTGTAAAGATTATTCGGCAGCAGGCTCAAAGGAGCGCGCTCACCGGCAATACGCAATCGTCGTTGCCCTTTGTGCCGGCGAGACCGCCGCGGATACGGCCGCCCAACTTGGGCTCTCGAGACGGCAATACTATCGCGAACGCCGTGGCATTTGCCTGCGCGTCTCCCGTGCTCTCGTTGCGGTAGTTTCTCCTCGAGTCACGCGTTTCGAGATCGGCGATCAGCAGCAACTGCTGCTGGCGCGCGCCGACGCGCTGCTCGATCAAGGTTTCGCCGGGCGCGCCGTGCACCTGCTTGGCAAAGCTCGAGCCGCTCTCCCGCCAGGCGCTGCCAGGTTGGCAGTGCAATTGCGCCTTGCCGAGGCACTGATTTCGCTTGGGCTTTTGGGTCGCGCAGAGCGTTTGTTGAGCGAATTTTGCTCGGACGCCGATGCTCACGTACTCAGCGATCCCACAAGCCGATGGCTGTACGATCGTCAGCTCTTGGTCGGCGCGCGCCTCGCAATGGAGACCGGCCGCAACGCAGACGCGGGCCAGGCACTAGCATTGCTGGCGCGCCGGCGGATCGCGGCGGCACAGGCCGACGAGGAGACTCTCGACGCACTGGTCGAGTGCGGAAACTGGTATTGTCAAAACGGAGAGTTTAGCCAGGCCAGAAACGTGCTTGAACGCGTGCGTACCGTCAGCCGGCGGCTTCCGCATGCTGCCACGCACCGGCAAATCGCCGTGGCTCTTCTTGCCGCACACTGCGCGGAGGATTCGGTCGATGAGTTTGGTCTCGAGCATCACTGGCTCAGTGAGGCGTTGTCACTTAGCACCTCTAACGGATCGGTGTGCGGCACGCTCGAGGCTATGAACGGCCTTATGGGCTACTACGTATCGACCGGCAGGGACGACGACGCGTACGAGCTTGCCAAACAGAGCCTTACCATCGCCCAAAATACCGAGGGAACTCGGCTTCTGGCGGACGTAGGAATTGAAACTACAACCATGATGCTAAGGACGCGCCATTGGCGGGCCGTAGACCCGTTGCTCTTCGACGTTGAAAAGCTCACGCAGCCAGGCACTCTCCGGTGGGCGATACTCAAACACTTGCAGGGCAATTTCCTGATGCGCGCTTGCCGGTACGAGCGCGCTCGCGCCCCGCTTGTTGGAGCGTACGAAGCGGCCAGGAGTGTCGGCAACCGCCGCCTCGAGAGCATCGTCCTACGAGACCTTGCCGTCGTACTGCATCGCGTTGACTCGGTTACTAAAGGGATCGAACTCATGAGGCACGCGGTCGAGCTTGCCGAAGGGCACTCCGCCGTGTGGTCTCTGTGGAACACCTATGAAGCTGCGGCGCGTTTGCTGCCCGACCGACGAATCGAACGACTTGCTCGACAAGCTCGCGCCGCAATTTCGGCACGAGCGAATGCATCGCACGACGGAGCAGAGACGGCACTGGACGGTGCGCTCGCCGCGCCTGCGCGCCGCCGTCGTATTTCCGGCGGAGCGCGTCCGCGGCTGACGATCGAAATAGGTCGAGGGGACCGGCAGCACGTTGGGACAGAATAGTTACCACGCGGTTTGAAATAGACGGGAAAAATACCAAGCACTTTGGCCGATCTTTTGGCCGAGACTGGTTCCTACCAATGGCCTGCGCTTTGACCGCCATCTACGTGAGAAATTTCGCCTGTTACGTATCGGGCGCTTTCCAGATACATCACGGCCGAGGTGACGTCTTCGATCTCTCCAATTCGTCCGAGCGGGATCTGCGCTTCGAGTCCGGCGTAGGATGCCTCGGGATGCGTCCTGATGATTGTAGGCGAGACCGCGTTCACGCGGATGCCACGCGACGCATATTCGATCGCGAGTGCCTTCGTCACGGAGTTCAAGCCGCCCTTAGCCAACGATGCTAACGCCGCCGGAACACCTTTGACAGGTTGTTCGGCTACTGTCGCTGTGATGGTGACGATGTGACCCCAACCTTGAGCCTCCATCACGCGCAGAGCGCGTTGCGTAATGTGGAAAAACCCCGCCAGGTTCGTCGAGAGCATCAAGTCAAAGTCAGCCCGCGTGTACTGGGTGAATGGCTTCGAAATGTAGGCTCCGGCGTTATTGACTAGGGTGTCGAGCCGGCCGAATCTATCAACGCCCTCGCTCATGATGAGGTCGGCGGTCTTGGAGTCGCTGATGTCGCCGGCGACATTGACCACATTGGGGTCTGTGCTCGGGCCGACTGAGAGCGCGCTGGCGACCACCTTGAAGCCGGCATCGCGATACGCGGCTACTAGGCCCGCGCCGATACCATGTGAAGCACCGGTGATTATAACAACCTTTTCGTCGATTACGCCGGTAGCCGACTCACTCATTACAGTTCCTCCAAGTGCCGTCGCATTACGTTTGCGACTTCCGAGCGCCTCTCGCTACATCGTTCGCTACCGTCGAGATGGTAGAATGGCGGTCAAATGCGGGTAACGCTAAGGCCGGCCGTCGCTTCGGATAGGGCCTTCGTCGAGGCGGTCTACTTCGAGACGCAGCGATGGATCATCGAGCGGCTTTTCGGCTGGCGCGGCGACGAGGTCGAGCGGGCTAAGTTCGACGAGACCTACAGCGAGCGCGAATCCGAGATCGTCGTGCTGGACGGCAGCAACGTTGGCTGGCTTTCGGTTCGGCGCGACGCGGATGGCATCGATATTGACGCAATATACCTGCTGCCCGCTTGCGCAGAACAGAGGTATTGGAACGATGTTGGTGCGAGAGGTCATCGAGGAGGCTC
Source organism: Candidatus Cybelea tumulisoli (assembly GCA_003167155.1). GTDB lineage: Bacteria > Vulcanimicrobiota > Vulcanimicrobiia > Vulcanimicrobiales > Vulcanimicrobiaceae > Cybelea > Cybelea tumulisoli. Next base: position 2,949 of record PMTY01000129.1, on the reverse strand, counting down.
GTGCCTGTGGTCTGCCATTGACGGTCAGCACCGCGAAGATCAATCCGGCGAGGAACCTCTACGAGCGGCTCGGATTCGTCGTAACGCACGAGAGCGAGTTCAAGGTCTTCATGGAGATGCAGTGGCGTCGTGTCGCTAAACGATCGCAAGCACGGCACGCGCGTGCGCGCCGCCGTCGTAGCGCAGCGTCACGTTGAAGTCCTCCGCAAGCGACCAGACGATGTAGAGCCCTCGGCCGCGCTCGCTGAGCAGATCCAACGGCAGCTTTGGCGCGAACGTAAAGCCGGGACCGCGATCGAGCACGTGGAGAACCGGCGCGGCGGCGTTGGTCCGATTGAGGACGATCTCGACCGGTCCGGGAGCAAAGCGCACGACGTTGCCGAGCAGCTCGCCGAAGACGAGTTCGGCCGCATCGAGCTGTTTCTGACGCAGGCCGGCGCCGCGCAAATCCTCGACGAACGAGTGGCGTGCCGCGTGCGCCCGCGGGGCGTCGTTACTATCGAAGGCCCACCGCTGCGCGCCTTCGCCATTGCCGTCGCGAACGTTGGCTTCGGGCGCCTCGAGCTGTAACGTCAACACGACCACGTCGTCGTTCCCACCGCGCTTGAGCATCGCGCGATAAAGCGCGCCTGCTGGACTCGGGCTGCTCGCAATCTCGGGGCGAGCGAGCGCCGCCATGAGCCGTTCGTAACCGCGCAAGACGTTGCGATCTCCCTCGATCAAACCGTCGCTGTAGAAAATCAAAAGACCGGAACAGGGCAGCGGCGTCGTCGTGGCGGTCTCGCCGCGAACGCGTAACCCCAATGGCAGTCCGCTCGTGCCCAGCGGCGTCACCGCGCCCGCGGCATCGCGCAGGAAGGGTGCCGGATGGCCAGCCGATGCGTGCGTGAAGGTCCGCGCGACCGGATCGAGCACGCCGACGAATGCCGTGACGAACATGTCGGGATACTCGGTTTTCAGCGTGCGATCGGCGGCGTCGAGCATCGCGATTGGGTCGGCGTAGACCTGCGCGACCCCGCGAATGACCTGTCGCATCGAGGCCATGATCACCGCCGCAGGCAGACCGCTGCCGGCCACGTCGCCGACCGAAATGACGACGCGCCCGTCGTTGAGACGCAGCGCGTCGTACCAGTCGCCGCCGAGCAACTCGCGATCGCTGGCCGGTACGTAGATGCCGTCAAAGCGCATACCCCGCACTTGGGGAAGCGAAATCGGCAGCGCCGCACGCTGAAACTCCGCGGCGATCTCACGCTCGCGTTCGTAAAGGCGCGCGTGGCCGATCGAAACGGCCGCGCGTCGCGTCAGCTCTTCGAAGAGCGGTAAATCGGCGACGGTATATCGCCGCGGAGTCTGCGACCAGTACGCAACGAGCGATCCGATCGTTCGCCCGCGCGTGCGTAGCGGAACGGTGACGGCCGAGCGCGGTTCGAGTTCGCGAATCACTTCGAGCAGGTGACGGCTGGCGGCTTTTTTTAGGAGCTCGACGTTCACTTCGCGGATGACGATCGGCCGCCCGTTTCGCAGGGCCGCGGCAACTGCGGGCTCGTACTGCCGATCGTGCGTGTAACGCCCGACGAGACGCTTCATCAGGCGCGTCTTCTTCGGATCGGCGTGAATGGCCGCGACGGTCCTTAAGCGGTCGTCTTCGTCGAAGAGATCGATTGCGGCCCAATCGCCGAACTCCGGAACGATGATGGCGAGCAAACGGTTGAGGGTGGCTTGCAAATCGAGCGATTCGGCAAGCACTTCACCGGCTTGCGCGAGAAAGGCAAAGCTTTGACCTTGGCGCTTGTAGTCGTCGATATCGGTGCAGATGCCGAGCCAACCCGCTCCGTCATCCTGCGTCTCATCGAACGGCGAGACGAAGAGACGATGCCACGGGTACATTCCGTCCGCGCGTAACAACCGCAACTCGAGCTCAAAACCTGCGCGGCTGGTAATTCCGCTCTGCAGCGCCCGCCGGCAATCCGCGCGGTCGTCGCGGTGAACCGCCGCCCACCACTGCTTCTCCAGCGATTCGGGCGTCGAATTCGAGCGCTGCCTGCGCCCGGCATGCTCGTACCACGCGCGATTGAACGATAGCATCCGACCGCCTGAGGTGGCAGTCCAGGCGATCTGCGGAATGTCGTCGATGGCGAGAGGCGGCGAAGCCATTGGTTACCTGGTTTTTCGCAGAGACCGGCCTCAACCCCGCGCAGCGGGCTCAGGTAGGCGTTGCAAGGCTGCTTCGCCGTGCGCCGTCAAACCTTCGATTCGCGCAAATGCCGCGGTGTCGTGGACGATCTCCGAATCGAGCATCGTGCCGCTCCGAAGATAGGTTCGCAGCTTCAGGAAGGTCAGCACCGATAACCCGGAGGTAAAGCGCGCGCTGCCGCCGGTTGGCAGCACATGATTCGCCCCGATGCCGTAGTCGCCAAACGCTTGCGCTGCCAGTGGGCCGACGAACAGCGATCCGTACGAATGCAGGCCCGGCTCGAGCGATTCGGCCGCGGCGCCGTGCAAGGCCAAGTGTTCCGGTGCAATCGCATTCGCGCGCTCTACGGCGCGGTCGAGCGGCAGGATCGCACAGCACCCGCTTCCCTCGAGCGCTGCGCGCGCGGTATCGGCGGTCGACAGGGTTGCGAGCCGCTGTTGTAGGATCGCATCGACCGAGTCCGCCAGCGCAGCGTCGTCGGTCAGCAGCATGACGCGCGCCATGGGGTCGTGCTCGGCCTGCGCCAGCAGATCGGCGGCGAGCCAGTCGGGATTGCCGGTCTTGTCGGCGATGATCAGCACCTCGGAGGGGCCGGCGATCATGTCGATACCGACTTTGCCGAAGACGATGCGCTTGGCCGCCGCCACATAGGCGTTGCCCGGCCCGACGATCTTGGCGACCGGCGCGATGGACGCGGTGCCATAGGCCAAGGCCGCAATCGCCTGGGCGCCGCCGATGCGGAAGATTTCGTCGAC
>PMTY01000048.1 GCA_003167155.1 Candidatus Cybelea tumulisoli | reverse complement strand
GGCAAAGAAGTCCGCTTCGGCGATGTCGGCGATCGGCCCGAACTTCATCAGCGCGGCATCGTTGACGATGACGTCGATCTTGCCGTAGCTTTCGACTGCCTTCGCGACGACGGCTTGCACCGCAGCCGAGTTGCCGACGTCGGCTTGNNCGCCGGCGGCCGCGATCGCGTCGACGGTCGCCTGGGCCGACGCGAGATCGAGATCGGCGACCACAATGCGTCCGCCCTCGCCGGCCATCTGCAGGCAGGTCGCCTTCCCTATGCCCGAGCCGCCGCCGGTCACGATGCAGGTCTTGTTCGCAAATCGCATGCCGCCGCATTCGCTCCAGTGAACGGCCACGCCCTCATAGTATCGAGTATGGTGCATTGCCCGCGGAGTAGAGAGGCACTGGTGAGGTTGGGCGGAAGAGCGTGGTAGGAGGGTCTGGTGTTGTGACGCGTCCGAGCGAGTGCTCAATATACCTGCATTATCCGTGCTTTGACGGACTCGTTTCGGCCGCGATTGCCTGGGACTTCCTCGAGGGTTCGCAGGGATGGAGCCCCGGCACCGTATGTCCCGTCAACTACGGCTCCGATCAGCGCGCGAAGTGGCTGACTACAGCGTTGCCTCCGCAGTCGGTCGTGGTCGATTTCCTCTATCACCCCGACGCTTTCTTTTGGGCCGACCACCACGCCACGACATTTCTCAATGAAGAAGCTCGTCTTGCCTACGAGCGGCACAAGAATGATCGCTCGTTGCTCTACGATCCAAAGGTCACGTCATGCGCCAAACTCCTCTGGGAACACTTGGCTGCTGCGTCATCCGACCCCGGCCGTTACGAAGAGATGGCTTACTGGGCTGACCGCACGGACTCAGCAAAGTACGACTCAGTTGACGAAGCGCTGTTTGGCGCGCAGCCGGGCCTGCAGATCGCGCGTAGCCTGAGCGCGAGCCGAGACGACAGCTACTGCGAGTTTTTACTCCGCCACATGCACACCGACACGCTGGCGCAGATCGCGGCTCTCCCGGAGGTTGCCACCCGCGAACGCGACGTTTGGAAACTGACGCAGAATGGGCTCGATTTCATCAGGAAAAACAAGAGAATGGCGATGCGAACCGGAGGCATTGTCGTGCTTGAGGTCGACGAAATCCCGGATATGATCGTTAATCGGTACAGCCCGTACGAGTTCTACCCCGATGCCCGCTACTCCGTAGCCTTGAGCCGCTCCAGCAAGGACGCGAGTATTCTCGCTATGCGCAATCCGTGGCGTGACTTTGAAAGCGTGGATCTGGGCAAGATCTTCGAAAAGCTCGGGGAGACTTTTGACGGCGTGAAGGGTGGAGGGCACCAGCGCGTCGCGGCAGTGGTGATATCCGCCAATTCACAATATGAGCCCGAGGTGGTTCTCAGCGAGATCGTCGATCAAATCCGTAGGAAGGATCGGGAACTTGCCCCAGGCGCGAAGGCTATTGCGTCGTGAGCGAGCGTTTCAATTTCTACGATATCTACGGCTACCTAATCCCTGGCCTTGTGCTTGTTACGCTTTTGTGGCTTCCCTTTGCGATGATAAATCCACGTTTGATGAAGGCTTCGCTTGGCGCGGCTGCAGCCGCACTCGTCGTCGGATATATCGTCGGCCATTTCATCGCGGCTACGGCCGGAGATTTGATCTCTGCTAGGACTGCACGTGACCAGGACGGCAACGCCGAATATCCCTCGATCGTATTGCTGAATCCATCAAGCCACAAGCTGAGTCTGAGTCTTAAGAAACGGCTCGCCGACATGGTGCGGATCCAATTCGCATTGGAGCTTCAGGTCGATAAAGAAGCAGACAAGGAGATCGGAGAAATTCGCCAGGCTGCCTTTTATCTCTGCCGGCCTATCGTCAACAAGATTACCGCGTATCCCGAGCAGTTCCAAGGCCTTTATGCCATGATGAGTGCGCTCACGATCGTGTTCGCGCTGGGGTTCTGTTATATGCTGGGTTGGAGGGTTGCCGCTTATTGGGATATTTTCCCTGTGATGATTGTCGCCCAGTTCGGCATTGTGATTCTGCTGCTCGCTACCGTTGTCTACGCGGCCGGGGGTGTCGGCATGCCCTTGTTCACGGCCCTGCAGAGGCGCGCGCCCTGGCTCGATACGTTGCGGAAGCGCCTGCCTTTGCTTGCAGTCGTGCCGAAGCGCGCGCGGTTGACCGCCTTAGCTATCCTTTCGCTGCTGCTCACGCTCTCCGGATACGTTATGGGGACATCGGCGGCAATACCATCCGGTTATGCGCTGGCGCTGCTTGTGATCGCGTTACTGTGCCTCACGGCGGCATTTAGGTTCTATTCGCAGTACGGGTACTTCGCAAACGAGTTTGCAAAGTCGGTATGGACGTATTTCTCGCCCCAAGCGGTTAGTCATAAGTCGACGCCCTAATCGCTAGACGCGTCCAATCGCATATGCCGCAAAAACTCAAATTCGGTGTTGCCACAGCCGACCATCAATGTGAAGCCTACGACGGGCACGACGACATTCGCGACGTCTGGGAGCGCGTGCGGGGGCTCGTTCCGCGCGGGAAAGCTACCGATTTTTGGAACCGGTACCATGAAGACGTCGAGCTCGCGCGCGGCCTGGGCTGCAGCGTCTTTCGTCTCTCGCTTTCGTGGGCGCGGCTCGAGCCCGAGCCCGGCGTTTGGAACGACGAGGCCTTCGCCCACTATCGCGATCTCCTGCAATCGCTTCGCAGTGCCGGAATGTCGGCGGTCGTCACGCTGGTGCACAACACGTGGCCGCTGCACGTTCAAGCCGCAGGCGCCGGTGCGGGACCCCTCGATAAAGGTTTTCCGGATCGCGTCGCCCGCTTCGCGCAAGAGGTGGCGCAGCGCCTGGGCGACCTCATCGACGACTACGTCACCCTCAACGAACCCAATCAGCTCGTCTACGGCTGGATCAAAGGTTTTTGGATGCGCGCCTACGCGATGCCGCCGGGCCAGCCGCCGTACGAGAGCGGTGACGCGCAAATGGACGACGTCCTCACGCTGATCCCGAATCTCTTTCGCGCGCACGCCAAGGCGCGCGAAGCGATTCGGCGCATCCGGCCGAGCGCGCGCGCCGGCACGAACCCGCTCGTGTTAGGCCTCCCGCAATGGCTGCAGCGCTGGATCGATCGCAACGCGACGCACCTGAAGTCACCGGAGGATGTGAAGCGTCAGGCGGCGCGGATCGCACAATCGGCGATCGTCGAAGGCGGGCGCGTCGATTGCTCGATCGCGCAGATTACCATGACGGCGGAGCGCCAGCAGCACGCCTTCTTCTCGGAACCGTACTATTGCGGGCACGTCGCCGCGCTGCATTCCAGCGGGTTCGAGCTGCCGGAAGCGACGCAAGAGTGGCGCGGCGGCGTCGCAGTCGTCGCCGATACGCTTCCGGCGAGCATCGCCGGCGGCTGGTTTCCCGCGGCGACGATGAGCTATTTTCCCGCGATGCCCGAGGCCGTTGCGGCGCTGCAACGCGGCGACGTCGACGCGCTCTTCGACGACGACGTCGTGCTGCGTCAGTATGTTAGCGACAGGCTCGGACTCACGCAGCTTCCTGGGCCCGAGCAATGCTTTGCCGTCGCGATGGCGCTGGGCAGCCGCACGTTGCTCAACATCGTCGACCGCGCCATCCGCGATCTGCGCCGCGAGCATCCCGAGATTCCGAACGCGTTCAACCGCAAGACGATCGCGCACATCGGGCGTGAAGAAGAAGCCAAGAACGACTCAAAGCGCGCCATGCCGGAGATGGACCGCTCGCTCGCGCGCATCCGTCGCCGCGGCAAGTTGCGCGTCGGCGTCCATCCCGGCGTTGCAGGCCTGTGCGCGAGGAGCAGCAAGGCGCGTTACGAAGGGCTCGAGCCGGAGATCGCGCGTCGCGTTGCGCAGCTCATCTTCGACGATTCCGAGTGCGTCGAGTTCGTGCCCATGGCGGGCGAGCAGCGTCTGAGCGCTACGCGATCGACGTTGCTGCACTCACTGTTTGCGTTTCGCAAGAGCCTCGCGATCTTCTCAACGCTGCTCGGCACGAACTGGTGGAACCTCGGCATGGCCGGCAGGCTGCCGGAGTTTCTCTGCCCGCGCGAATGCGTCGGTACGCTAGACTTCGTCGGCCTCGACTACTATTGGGGGGTGCCCTCCTTTTGGCCGCGGGATCTGCATCGCCTCAGCGCCGCTGCGGATTTTCAATATGCCAGCGCGCCGGTCTGGCCCGACGCCCTCAAGAGGACGCTCTTAGAAGCGGCTCGAGAGTTTCCAGGCAAGCCGATCGTCGTCATCGAGAACGGCTGTGTCGTTAAAGCCGCCGGCGTCGGTCGTCCCGACTATTTAACGGAGCACGTTGCGGAGGTCCGCAAAGCCGTTGCCCGGGGCGTCCCGGTCGAAGCATACCTTTGCTGGAGCGTCACCTCGAACCGTGAATGGGGTCTGCCCTTCGATGACGGCAGCGACTTCGGGCTCTATCACGTCGATCTCGACACCGACCCCGCGCTAACGCGGAAGCCGACCGACTCGAGCCGCACCTATGCCAATCTGATCGCGGGGTCCTCGGAGCCTCCGGGCCCCTAAGCGCGCCGAAGCACTGCGAAGAGTTCGCGCACGGGATATGAGAAGTCGGGCAACGCCCAATGCTCGATCGTACCGGTCTCGTCGAGGCGTGCGATCTCCGCGCGGTCGTGCAACTCGACGGCCCACTGCTGCGGGTCGACGACGATCATCAGCGACGACCCAGCGCGTAAGTAGACGCCGATTTTATCGTCGAGGTCGGCGCGGCGATCGTCCGGTGAAAGAATCTCTACGACGACATCGGGCGCAAGCGGCGGAATCTCCAAATCTTTATCACTGAGCGGCCGAAGTCGTTCGTTCGACACATAAGCAACGTCGGGGACGAGGGGCCGGCGAACTTCGCCCGGTGGCGCGACGCGAAAACGCCACTCCGGGCCGACCTCCCCGCGGCCTGCCGCCCAACGATCGAGTTGCATCATCATCGCGCCCTGCAGGCGCGAGTGCGTTCGCTGCGGGCTCGCCTTTTGCAGCGCGCGCCCGCGTACCCACTCCGTTTCGGGCTTCGTCTGCGGCAGCACGATCTCGCCTATCGACATAACTTCGTATCAGTCTATCACGCCGGCCGAACCGTCGACAACGTGCGCAATCTCACGAGTTGAGAAGCGATTCAACCTCCGCGCGAACTTCTTCATCTTGTGAATCGCCGACGATTACTTTGCGCAGCTTGCCATGGCGGTCGAAGAAGAGCTGGGTAGGCCACGCTTGCACGTTGTAAGCATGCCACAGCGCGAAATCGTTGTCGATGACTACCGGCCAGACGATGCCCTGGCGTTTGAGGCTTTGCTCGACGTACGGGCGAGATCGCTCGGCCGGTGTTTCGGGAGCGTGGATTCCGATCACTCGTAGGCCGCGCGCGCGATCCTTTGAATAGAGCGTACGCAGTGTCGGCACCACGTTTTGACAGTTGTAACAATCCACGGTAAAAACGTCGAGCACGACGACTTTTCCCTGCAAATCCGGCGCGGTGACCCCACCGTTGATCCAGGCACTGCCCAGCGCCAGCAATAACATCAACTTCATGCCTCCCCAACGCCCCGCAGCCCCGTCCGGATGAGTCCTTCCTAGCGATGCCGCTTCAGAACCGCGTCACCCCGTTTGGGGAGGTCATCGCGCTGGAAGGCCGCGGCCTTATCATGGGCAACCGCGGCGTGCTGCACGACGACAACCGCCGGATCGTGCGCCCTTGGAAGGTTCGGCGTTGGATCGCGTGCTGCATCGAGTTCCGCGGCCGCCGCCGCACGATCATGGCGCCCAAGCGCTACACCGAGTTGTTCTTCTTAGACGAAGCGACCGCGTTTAGCGCGGGACATCGTCCGTGCCGGGAGTGCCGTTACGCCGATTACCAACGTTTTCGTTCGCTCTGGGAAGGCTGCCACGGCGGCCCCGCGAGCGCTGATGCTATGGATACGCAACTCCATCAGGAGCGACTGATTGGCCGCACGAAACGCACCTATCGCAGCAACATCGGCGCGCTGCCCGACGGCACGTATGTTGCGCTCGAGGCCGACCCCTGGCTCGTATGGGGTGACGAAGTCCTTGCCTGGTCCGGCGCCGGTTATGCGAACCGCAAGAGACGCCCGGCGCGCATGGATGTCGACGTGCTCACACCCCGCTCGATCGTCGCGGTTCTTGCTGCAGGGTATCGTCCCGCAGTCCATCCGAGCGCGGACCGTTCGTAGAGGCCCGCGCGAACGCGCAAGGGAACGACCGGAAACTTACTAACTGTTAAGATAAGGAAGAGAGTTATGGCAAGAATCGTCGTCGTTGCGAAATGCAAAGATCAAGGCAAGTGGGAAGCGGGCTTTAAAACCCACGGCGAGATGTTCAGAAGCCGCTACGGCATCACGAAGCCGGTCAGCTATGGAATGGGCGAAGACAATCGTGTCGTCGCCTGTTTTGAGCCGGACGACTTGGCTACCGCAATGAAGTCGCTGGATTCGCCGGAAACCAAGGCGGCGATGGAGTCCGACGGCCTCGTTATGGACTCGGTGTCGGTCTTCGTTCTCGACAAGGAACTCAACGTCTAAAGGGCCGTTATTGGAGCATTCTCAATGGGAGCATTCTCAAAATGAAAACGCTGATCGTCTTTGACCTCGACGGCACCTTGGCGCAGAGCAAGGCGGCGATCGATGACGAGATGCGAGCGCTCCTCGCGGGGCTGCTCGGCGTGCCGCACGTGCAGGTGTCGGTCATCTCGGGTGGCGACTGGCCGCAGTTCGAAACGCAGCTTCTCGCGAATCTCCCGCAAGGCGCGGATTTAACGAAGTTGTCGTTGCTGCCAACCTGCGGGACGCGATTCTATCGCTATGCCGGCGCCGGTTGGAACAAACTCTATTCGGAGGATCTCAACCCGGAGCAAAAAGCACGGATCGTCGCGGCGCTCAATAAGGAGGTCGCAGCATCGGGTTTTGCGGCGACAAAAACGTGGGGGCCCACGATCGAGGATCGCGAGAGTCAGATTACCTACTCTGCCTTGGGCCAAGAAGCTCCCCTCGACGCCAAGAAAACGTGGGATCCGGACTTTGCGAAACGCCAGAAGATCAAGGCGGCTCTCGACCGGGATCTTCCCGATTTCTCCGTTCGATTGGGCGGCACGACCTCGATCGACGTCACGCTTCCCGGAATCGACAAGGCCTACGGTATTCGAAAGCTTCGCGACATCCTCGGCATCGCCACCAAAGATATGCTGTATGTGGGGGATGCCTTATTCCCTGGCGGAAACGATGCTCCGGCGCGTGAGACGGGCGCCTTCTGCATCCAGGGCAGGGACCCGGACGAAACCAAGCGCGTGATCGAGGCTATCATCGCGTGCGAGGGTTGAGAGGACGGTATCATGAGCACGACCACGAGTGAGACCGCGAGTACGATCACGATAATCAAGTGGTTCGACGCGCCGCAGAAGCACGATTATCCGGCGGCGCAATCGTACTTGAGTCTAACGATGAAACCCGACTTGGTGAAGAAGATCGTCGCCGCATTGAAAAAGGCCCAGATGACGACGTTTAAGTCGAAGGATATTTTCAGAGCCTCCCTGCTATCTTTACTCGGAGTCAGCAATTCTCACGTAGAGAAAGTCCGCGCTGAAATCCTCGCCGGCCGTATAATTTCACCGCTTCTTCTCTACCGAGAGAAAGCCACCGGAAGGCTGATCATCGCCGACGGGTATCATCGTCTCTGCGCTGTGTACGGTTTCGATGAGGACGCCGTGATCCCGTGCAAGATAGTTTGATCGTCCGTTCGCCGCAGCAACTGAGGGATGCAAAAGCGGCTGCCGACTTCTTGGAGCCTGCCCACGAATGGCGCCGCGTTTTTTCGGAATGTTGGGGAACGTTTCTCCTCGTCGTCGTCGCCGCCGGCGCCGGAGTCGTCGCTGCTGTGAGCGGCGGTGAGATAACGCAAAGCGCGAAGGTCGTCGCGCCGGGCTTGATGGTCATGGCCGTCATCTACTTCATGGGCGCGGTTGGTGGCGCGCACTTAAACCCTGCGGTCACGCTCGCGTTTGCCGTCCGGCGCAACTTTCCATGGAACCGAGTTCCCAGATATATCGCGGCGCAGTTCGTGGGCGGCATCGCCGCGGCATGTTTCCTTCGCGTAATGTTCGGCAACGTTGGGTTGCTCGGGGCGACGGTTCCCGGTCCTGGCATCAGCGATGTCAAGACGCTGATTTTGGAAGTTTTGTTAACCGCGGGCTTGGTCAACGTAATTCTCGGCACCGCGTCGGGCGCGCGAAACATCGGCAGCAACGGAGCGATCGCGGTCGGCG
>PMTY01000101.1 GCA_003167155.1 Candidatus Cybelea tumulisoli | reverse complement strand
TACGCCGGCGTCGCCATCGCGAGATAAGCGGCGCCACTCACGCGCTGGTCGAAGTTCTCCACCGAGAGCGGGGCCAGTGCGGCGGTGCCGGCTCCGCTCAAATAGCCCTCGAGTTCGAAGAGTGCCTCAGGCGCGGCGTCGCCCTGCAAGAGTCTCTGCGCCAGTTGCCGAGCCGCCGTGTTCGACGCTACCGGAAGCCCTTGCAGCCAAGACGACGTCGCTAGCGTTTGCGAGTCCAGCAGTCGCGTAAGGAAGTTTTGCCGCGCGATCATCGTGCCGCTCGTGAGCCAGTTTTTTCCGCCGGGCCAGCCCGCGACGTTGGGCGGATAGAAGAGCCGCTGACCCATTTGCCCCAGCGCCGCCAGCGCGACCTCGTCGATCGCGGGCAGTCCCAGCGCACTATAGGTTCCAACGACGAACTCGACGGGACTCTTCACCAGCGCGCGGTAGGCTCGCGGGCTGTAAAAGAGATCGCTCGCCAGGATCGTGCGCAGAACGGGCGTCAGCTCGAAATCGTGATGCCGCAAGAGCGCGGCTACGTGGTCTACGAGTTGCGGCTCGGGGTCGTTGTACACGAACCAGTTGAGGAGGCTGGCGGCAAAAAACCTCGCGCACTGCGGCTGCGCGAAGATGATGCCGACGATATCGTCGCCGGTAAAGTTGCCTGTCCGGCCGAGGAACGTTTTGACTCCCGAGTCGTGCTGCGCGACATCAAACGTGACCGTATCGGTACGCCGGTTCACGCGCCATCCCGTCCACGCACGGGCCGATTCTCGTACGTCCTGTTCGCCATAGTTGTCGACGCCCAGGGTAAAGAGCTCCATCAGTTCGCGCGCATAGTTCTCGTTGGGGTGCGCGGCAACGCTTTGCGCACCGTTGAGGTAGAGCAGCATGGCCGCGTCCTTGGAGACTTCGAGCGTCAGGTCGCGAAGATTCCCCAGCGCGTAGTTCCGGAAGAGCGCGTTCTGATTGTACGTGATCCACGGATACATCGCCGTCGCGCGCGATGTGAAATGACCGTGGAAGTAGAGCGTCATCTTCTCTTGCAGGGGTGCCGGCGCCGCGAGCATCCGGTTCAGCCACCAAAGCTGCAACGCGACAATTGCGTCGCGGCCCTCGCGCGCTCGCTCTCGACGCATCGTCTTGCGTTGCAGCGGGTCGGTTGACATCGAAACCGCCCCGCCCAGGTCCTCGAGTTCCTGCGGCGGCGCAATCGAAGAGACCGAGGGAACCGTCAGCAGCGACGCCACCGCGTCGCGGGCCGTCATTGCGCCGTAGCGCCGCACCTGATCGGGCGTGCCGCCGAACCCGGCGCGACGCAATAAATGCGCGGCGGCACGGTCGCCCAGCCGTCCAACGTGCGGCTGCAGCGCCGATTCGAGATCGAGCCGGCCCGCCGGGCGCACGATGCCGCCCACGTCGACCGGCGTCTGTTGTGCCGCCATTGCTGCGTAGTTCCGCATCCTCGGCGCAACCGCCCTCGGCACGCGCCGACGTCTAACCGGGCTCTAAGCGGACGAACGCCGAATGGCGGCGCGATGGCAGATTTTGAGGCAAACGCCGAACGGATGGAGCGGTTAGTCGCAGAGTTGCGCGAGCGTCTCGTCGCGGTGCGAGCCGGCGGCGGCGCCGAAGCGCTCGAAAAGCATCGCCGGCGAAATAAACTCCCCGCTCGGGAGCGGGTGGAACGCCTGCTCGATCCCGGTTCCGATTTTCTCGAGTTCTCTGCGCTTGCCGCGTTCGGAATGTACGACGACGATTCGCCGAGCGCGGGCATACTCACCGGGATCGGCATCGTCGAGGGCCAGCACTGCGTGATCGTTGCCAACGATGCGACCGTTAAGGGCGGTACGTACTACCCGATGACGGTCAAGAAGCACTTACGCGCGCAGGAAATTGCACAGCAAAATCATCTTCCGTGCATCTATCTCGTCGATTCGGGCGGCGCGTTCTTGCCGTTGCAGGCCGACGTCTTCCCCGATCGCGATCACTTTGGGCGCATCTTCTACAATCAAGCGCGAATGTCGAGCCTGCGCATCCCGCAAATCGCGGCGGTGATGGGCTCCTGCACCGCCGGCGGCGCGTACGTGCCGGCGATGAGCGACGAAACGGTCATCGTTAAAGGCCAAGGAACGATCTTTCTCGGCGGGCCGCCGTTGGTGAAGGCGGCCACCGGCGAGATTGTGACGGCCGAAGATTTGGGCGGCGCCGACGTTCATACGCGCATCTCGGGCGTTGCCGATCACTTCGCCGAGGACGACGCGCACGCGCTCGCGCTCGTCCGCGAAATCGTGCGCAACCTTCATCTGGAACGCCCGCAGCAATGGGATCGCATCGAACCCGCGCCGCCCAAGCACGACCCTCGCGAAATCTACGGCATCATTCCGGCGGACGGCCGCACGGGTTACGACGTCCGCGAAATCATCGTGCGGTTGGTCGACGGCTCGGAGTTCCACGAGTTCAAATCGCGCTACGGCGCGACGCTCGTCTGCGGTTTCGCGCGCATCGAGGGGCATCCGATCGGTATCCTTGCCAACAACGGCATTCTCTTTAGCGAGAGCGCGCTCAAGGGCGCGCATTTCATCGAGCTCTGCACGCAACGCGGCACGCCGCTGCTCTTCTTACAGAACATCACCGGCTTTATGGTCGGCCGCGAGTACGAGAACCGCGGCATCGCCAAAGACGGCGCGAAACTCGTGATGGCCGTCGCGTGCGCCGAAGTGCCGAAGTTTACCGTCGTGATCGGGGGCAGCTTCGGCGCGGGCAACTACGGCATGTGCGGGCGCGCCTACGCACCGCGCCAGCTCTGGATGTGGCCGAACGCGCGCATCAGCGTGATGGGTGGTCCGCAAGCTGCAAGCGTGCTCTCAACGGTCAAGGGCGACATGACGCAGGAAGAACGAACGGCTTTTGAGGCGCCGATTCTGGAAAAATACGAGCGCGAAGGGAGCCCCTATTACTCGACCGCGCGCCTTTGGGACGACGGCATCATCGATCCTCTCGATACGCGCCGCGCGATCGCGATCGGTCTCGATGCGGCCGCCCACGCGCCGCAGCCACGAACGCAGTTCGGCGTTTTCCGCATGTAAATTGCCTTACTTCAGAGTTCCTTCACGTCTCACGTTTACTCTGTGCAGACTTACTTCTCGAACTCTCGGAGGAACTCTGTGCCTGTTTTACATCGGGGATCCCCCCGCAACTTCGCGTTCGCGCTCGCAGCGATCCTTATCGCAACGGGCTGCAACGGCGGCGCGGGTAGCGGCGTCACACCGGCGGCTTCACAATCGATGCTTTCGAGCAACGACGTCGCGCGGGACGGCGTTTCGCCCGATTCCTCGCTGCTCAAGCTGCTAAAAAAGCAAGTCGTCATCGGTTCGGTCGTCGATCCCGTGAACGGCGCTGGAAACCCCTACGGCCTGACGGTTGCGCCTATCACCTCCGGATCGTTCACCCAGGGAGATTTGGTAGTCTGCAACTTTAACGCGAAATCAGGCAAGCAGGGTACGGGTAGATCGATCATCGCGCTCCATCCCGCCGCGGGTTCGACGCCGACCCACGTCTCGTCGGACAAAACGCTGCTCGGCTGCGATGCTTTAGCGCTTGACGGCGGCGACGGCATTTGGGGCGCAGCGATGGTCGCCAACGATAACCCCGTGCTCTCTTCGAGCGGCAAGCTGCTCGAAAACATCTCGGGCAAGCCCTTCGATCAGCCGTGGGGGCAGATTTACGCGCAATCCAAGACCGGATCGCCCGTGTTCTACGCTACCAACGCTGGAACGGGCACCGTGGTTCGAATCAATCTTGGCTCGAAATTCACCTACGACGTCATCGGTAGTGGTTTTCCCGTCAATCACGGCGTGCCCGGAACCGCGCTGGCACCCTCGGGACTGGCATACGACGCGAGCGTCGATACGCTCTATTTCGCCGATGGCAAAAACGATACGGTCGTCGCCTTCAAGGACGTAACAAAGATTCCCAACGGCGGCATCAAAGCGAAAAGCAACGGAATGTCGTTCTCGGGACCGTCGGCCGGCGACGCTCGCATCGTCTTCTCGGGTACACCGCTCAACGGACCGATTAGCACGGCCCTCCTGCCCAACGGTAATCTCGTCGTCGGGAATACCCTCGACCCGAACGGCAAGAACTTGATGATCGAACTTTCGGCCGCCGGCAAACTTCTCGACGTGCGTAACGTCGACAAGGGTGCCGCCGGGGCGCTGTTCGGCATCGTCGCGACCGGAACGAACGACTCGAACACCAAGATCTACTTCAACGACGACAACGCCAACAATGTCCAAGTCCTCGAGCGTTAATCAGTGTAGCCAGAACCCGTCGGCCTTTCCGTCGGAACCCACGAGAATGAATGCGGTCTTCGTTCCGCCGCTAAAGTCGACCAAATAGCGGTACTCGGTAAACCCTTCCGATACGGAAGAACTCAGCAGCGTCATCGCCCGAACGCCTCCAAGCGATTCGGGCTCTGCCGCCAAGTATGGGCGCAAGAGACCGGCGATTGCCGGATCGACGGCGCCCTCGCTACTTGGCGGCGCGTTCGCCTTTACTGCCTTCGGGTAGAAGAGCGCCAGAATGGGATCGAGCACCGCCGGGGCCGGAAAGCCGTCGCAGTTTGTCAGGGCGACGATTGCAAACCGGTCGTGCATGAAGAGTGCGTTTCCCGCAACGTAGCCCGAGGGCGTTCCCTCACGGACGATCATCACCATGCCGGCTTGCCGAGTCGACTGAAAGGCCGGCTGCATCGCGCGCAGCGATGCAGCCGAAAGGAGCTTGCCCTCGAAAAGCGCGCTATCGAAGCGCGCTAGGTCGGTAGCAGTCGAAATAAAGCTGCAGCACTTGCGGCTCCAGGCGTCCGTCTGCGGCGCAGTTAGGCCAAAGACGTTCCGCCACTCATAGTATCCCGATGCGAGCGGCGCCCAGTCGGGCGGTTCCCCGAACCACGTGTGATCCATCTTGGCCGGCGCAAAGACGTGATCGTAGAGGTAACTGACCAGGGGCACTTCGCTGACGCGTTCGATGACGGCGCCGAGCACGTCGTAGTTTGCATCGTCCTCACGAGGCAAGAGCAGTTGGCGCACCGTCACGCTCGAGTCCGGCAGAGCGGGAAAATAGCGTTCTACCGGATCGTCGAGCTGGAGTTTGCCTTTCGCGGCGAGTTGCATCACGGCGACGGCCAAGAAGAGCGAGCCGATCGAGCCGATCGGATACCGAGTCTGCGTGGTTGCCGGGACGTTTTTTTCGAGATCGGCGCTCCCTCGCGCTCCGGCGTACACGACCTTGCCGTTCTCGACGATCGCTAAAGAAATGCTCGGCGTAAGCTTCCAGGTGACGACATCGCTCAGAAATCCGTCCAATGAAGCTTTGCCGGTCGCGCCGTAGGCCACGGGCTCAGCCGGGCTCGCGGCGGTCAACGCTATTACAACGGCGCAGGCCGCGATGCAGGCTCGTCTTAAATCCCCGCGTACCATTCGTAGCCCTGGTCTTCCCAGTAGCCGCCGTGTCCGCCGGCGATGGTAGCAAAACTCCCGACGACTTCGATGCGCCCGATCCACTTTGCGCTCTTGTAACCCAGCTGCGTCGGCACCCGCAGCCGCACGGGGGCGCCGTGATCGGGATCGAGCGGGGCGTCGTTGAGCCGCAAGCCGAGCAGCGCCTGTGGATGGCGCGCTTGATGGAGGTCAAGGCTCTCGTAGTACAGGTTGCCCGACCCGTCGTTGTCCATGCAGCGAAA
>PMTY01000076.1 GCA_003167155.1 Candidatus Cybelea tumulisoli | reverse complement strand
GATGTGGACGACCCCGTTGGCGCCTTGAGCCGCCCCCGGCATCTGAGTCTCCATCTGACTAAAGCTGTTATCGAACGGAAGCCGGGTCAGGGCCGTGCTATTGAGGACGACGTCGCTGCCGCTGCCGTGGGTGGTTAGCGATTGCGATTGACTGACGACGGTATGCGCGATCTCCGTAAGCTTCTCAAGGGCGATGGTTAGCGTCGCGCCGCCGCTTCCAAGATCGACGCGCATGAGGCCCCGCAGGTCGCCGTCCCGCGCTTCGACGTCATAGGTGCCCAGCGCGAGCGGTGGAAACGAGAAGCGTCCCTTGGCATCGGTCGTCGTCTTGGCGGTGAGATTATTTCCCGACGCCGTTACCGTAGCGTGCGCGGCCGGCACGCCGTTGTTCGTCACCGTTCCGGCGAGAAAGGCGCGCGCGTTGACGGCATACGCCGCCGCGGAGCACGAAAACGCCAGGGCGCAGGCAATCAGCACGGCGCAGGCATAGCGCCGCAGTGGATCGTTCATTTTGGTCCTTCGGGAAATCTTCAGAGTTGCGTGTAAAATGATATTAGCTTATCATTAGCAAATAGTCAACAGGCTGGCGGAGGCGGTGGCTGTGATAGCATGAAGAAGCCACCGCAAGCCCTCGGAGGAGAACGACATTGCCAACAGGACCTACTAGGAAAACAAAACAGCGGGACGCCGTGCGCGCCGTCTTGGGCGCCGCAGAACGCCCTCTCAGTATCGATGAGTTGCTTAAGGCGGCTTCAAGGCGAGCCGACGGCTTGGGCGTGGCGACCGTTTATCGCGCGGTCGCGCTTCTTTTGGATGAAGGGTGGATCGAAGCCGTCGAAATTCCGGGGGAGCCGGCGCGCTACGAGCGCTCCGACAAGGGTCACCACCACCATTTTCAATGCGAGAAGTGCGATCGGGCTTTCGACATCGCCGGGTGCCTTGACAATCTGCGTAAGTTGGCGCCGCCGAAGTTTCGGGTCAAGGAACATTCCGTAACGCTGTACGGACTATGCGCCGCCTGCGCAGCCTAGCCTAGCGGCCATACAGTCATCCGCTTACGAAAGCTACATATGAGGAACACTTAAACGCATTGCGACAACGCGCCGACGCGCTTCAGTCGGCTCTTGCAACTGACGATCCGGAGAAGGCCGAGCGTCTCCTCTTCGATCAAGTCGACGTCGTCGCTAAGGAGGTAACGTTACGGCCACGGTGCGATTCCGTTGCTTTTGAAGCGTTTATGAAGAGTGCATTTCGACCCTGATCGACGTCTGAACCCGCTACGCGGTCGCGACCGCTCCGTGGTCGTCGCAGTGTGACTCGTGGGCGTGGTGCAGATGTCCCGCGACGAGGTAATCGGTGTGGGAGGCATGCGGTACGGCTTCGTGACCGCAGTCCTTTGCATGTTTGTGGGCGGCCTCGTGCCCCGCGCACGAATGGCCACTCGTACAAGCCTCTGGATTTGCCGCTGACGCTTCGACAATGTGTTCGTCGACATGGCCGTCGTGCACGAAGTGGAGATGACCGTCGTGAAGGTAATCGGTATGTCCGGCGTGCCGGACCTTGGGGTGGGAGCATGCGGGGCCATGCTCGTGCGTGTGCCCGCTGTGCATCGTGTGTTCCATGCAGAAAGTATACCTCAGGGCCGGTGCTTCTAAAACGGGGCTGAAAGGCGCAGAAGGAAGTTCGTCCCGTTTGCGATTTGGGTGGTGTTAAAGCCGTTGGCTACCTTGATGACGTATTGGTGGTTGAGCAGGTTGAGCACTTGCAGCGAGAGCCCCAAGCCTTGATCTTTACCGGCCTGTCCCGGCGTTAGCTCGCGGCCGAGCGAGAAATCGAAGGTCGTGTGCGCCGGAAGCGTACCCTTCAAGCTCACGTTGGCATCTTGGAACTGGACCGGAAAGCCGCTGCCGTAATTGGTCTGCAAGGTGGAGTACCAGAGCTTGTCGCCGCCGCCGAAACGGTGCGTGTATGCCGCGGTGGCGTCCACCGTTTGGCTGTGGTCTTCGAGCGAGAGCTGCGCGACGCAGGGCACGCCCGGAAGATTCGTGTTCGGCGGAAAGAGGAACTCCGAACCGGAGACGCAGGCGGCGTACGAACCCGAGACCGTACCGCTGAGGAACCATTGGTCGCCACTGGGCTCCTGGTTTTGCAGCCGAATCTCGGCACCGTGGTCGATGCCGATGGCATTGTTATAGACGGCGAAGATCGGCGTGTTGAACAGCTGCGTGGTGTCCAGCACGTTGACCACGCTCTTCTCAAAGATGTTGAGCGAACCGCTGAAATGCGGATTGAACGCGTGGACGACCCCCATTTCGTAGTACGAATCGCTTTCGGGCTTCAGATCGTAGACCGGGTTGGTTGTCGAACAGGCTTGCTGAGCGGAGAGCAAGACGCAAGCCTGGCGAACGTCCTCGAGCAGCGGCGCAGCGTAGAACTTTCCGTAGTACACGTGCGCGACGTTCTTGCCGCCGTCCCAAACGTTGACCCCGATCCGCGGGCTGAGCTGCCAGCCGCCGACGTACCCCGTAGAATGGTCGTATCGCAGGCCATAGCTCCAGACGACCGCCGGCGTCATTTGCCATTTGTCCTCGCCGTAAATGCCGATATTCGAGCCGGCCTGCCCTTGCGGGGTGGTGAACGCCGGATAGAAAGGCTTGGCGACCGTGCCGCTGGAGGCACAGCTCACGTAATAGCAGGCGAACTCTTGCGATGCGGTGGCGCTCTCGCGATCGAGATCGACGCCGATCTTCCATGCATGGTTTTTCGTCGCGCGAAAATCGGAGGCGCGCACGCCGACGTAGCTTGCAAAGGAGCCTTGGTCCAGCCCGACGAGATTGACGCTCTTCGCGCAGGTCGGCGGACAGATGCTAAAGTCCGGCTCGACGGCAAGCACGTCGAGCGGGAGGTCGCCGAGGTAATCGATGCTGGTCGACCGCCACCACGGAATGACCTGGAAGACGCCGTTACCATCCCGGGAGACTTGCGTCCAGTTGAGGTTGGAGAAGCGATCGTACTCGATTTGCGTATCGAGCGTGCCCGGCGCGCTTACGACGGGATCGAGCGGGTTGTTGGGATCGGTATTGATCGGAATCTGGAACTGCGAAAACTGATTAGAATAATCGAACGCCAGCGTGTCGCGCGGCGCGAGCTGCGTGATGAAGCGAAAGAACTGATCGCTGCTCGAGCTGGCATCGTTGATTGGCGTATACGTCGGTGCGTCCAGGCCGCGGCCGGTCGACTCGAGGTTTCCGCTCAGAAAGAACTCGCTGGATCCCGAGCGCGACTCTAAGTCCAGCGTTCCAAGGCCTTGTGACTGGTTTCCAAAGCCGCCCGTGATCGTGCCAAAGGTCCCTTCGGGAATGTCGCTTGGCCGATTGCTGATGATATTGACGACGCCGCCCATGCGTTCGCCGCCATATTCGGCAGGGATCGCGCCGGTCAGCACCTCGATCGAATTGATGAGCTTTGGATCGATGATCTCGGCGAAGTTCGACGTTGTGGCCAGCGGCAGCGGCGCGCCGTCGATATTGTAGCTCACGCCGTGAAAGCCATTGATCACCGGCTCGTTGTAGGAGAACGCAACGACTCCCGGCAGCGTTTCGAGAAGCCGGTCGAGGCTGTTGCTGACCGGCGACGTCGCAATGGAAGCGCGAGTGAGCTGGTTGACCGAGGGCGGGTTCGCTTCGGCGCCGGCGTGCGCCGTTACCGTCGTCTGGGCGATCTGCAGGAGCTGCGTCGAAAGCTCGACGTCGACCGTCGCCACTTGGCCGCTGGCAACGTCGACGAGCACCTGGATTTCGTGCGTTCCCTTGACGTCGGCGATCACACGGTACGAGCCGAAGGGCACTTGGGGAAAGACGTAATCGCCTTTGGCACCGGCGGTCGTTTGAAAGCGCGAGCCTTCGCCTTGGAGCACGACCTTCGCGCCCGGGGCCGGTTTACCGTCGACCGTAATCGTGCCGCGGATGAGTCCGGTGGTTGCTCCTAACGCCGGAGCCAAGCAAGTCAAAGCCAATAAAACGGCGACAAGCGCCGTGCGACACCGAGACATGGTTCTTCTCCGATCTTAGCTGTGGAAGAAAAAAGGATCGACGCGCGCGCTTACGCGCAGTAGTCGAGCCCGATCGGAGGGGGACGAGCGAAGCGGCGCCGCGTCCAGAGAATGCGACGCGTGGGCCGAAGAGAGTGTAAACGCCGAAACCATGCCGTCGTTCTCGGCGAGAACGCGGCGCGCCACGCGGCGAGCACGGCGCCTGCCAAGACGGCCACGACGGCGCGGGTGAGTAACGAAACCAGCCACGCCGCCGCCGCCAACGAAAGCGGCACGGCGAGAAGCGACGCGGCGGCGTGTTGCGGCTCGAGGCACTCGGCAACGCCATACCACGCGGCGGCAGCGAGACAGAGCGAGCCAAAGCCCGGAAGGCGTTCGCTGAGCCGAGCCGCCAGCACGCTGCCGTTGACGGCCGCATTTGCGCCGCTAGCGGCCAGCAAGCCGAAGAAGACCAGCAGACCGAGGCCGCCGGCCAGCGCCACCTGAAGGAGCAAGGCGTGGTAGCCGCCGCCCATAGCATGCTCTCCGCCGTAGAGGCCGCCGTGGGCCAGAATGGAGGCAAGCAAGCCTAGCGCGAGCGCGGCCGGAACCTTGCGGAGGGTCACGAGGCTCTTTTCTAGGCGCGCCTGCGGGTAGACCTTGGGGTCGCGTCGTACTGACCCTGCCCCTTGGGGTTCGTGAACCTGGTGGGATGGAGCCGCGAAAGAAGAGCCAAGTGTGATGAGCACCCGATTACGCGTTGAAAATGCCGATACCGTCAGTTTGGTCTGCGCGCTTTTGGTGCGCTTCCCCGAGTTGGCTTCGATTCGCTCCGGTCCAGCGGATAGCACGCTGCGACTGACCTTCGCGGTACGTCAACGATTCGACCGGGCCTCTCAAGCCGCACTTGCCGAGGCGATCGAAGAGCACGTTCGGGGCTTTCTTGCTCTGAGCAAGGACGAGCCGGCGGCGCTTCGCGTCGAATGCGAGGCCGATCGGACGCTCACGTTCATTCACGTTACGCGGGATCTGGAGAGTTTCTCAAAGGAAGAGCTGGAGCTTCAAGTAAGTTTCTTGTGCGATTGTTGCGGCGACACCCTCGTCCGAAATCCACCGCCAGACGATCATCTCGAGGGCGACCCGGCCGCCGAGGACGAGGCCGCGCTCTATGCGGTCGAGGCGTTGCGCGATCCGTCACAATCCAAGAGTTTGGTAGGCTTTAGAGAAGAAAAACGCGTTCTCGTCTATTTCTTGAAATCTCAGAAGAAAGCAAAGGCGTCGGCTCGCCGATAGATAGCCCAAACCTGAACCTCATGATCATCGGGGACGTGGTCGGCTCCCCGGGGCGCGAGGTGCTCAAGCGTTGCGTTTCGTTGCTCCGGGAGCAACATCAAATCCACGCCTGCATCGCTAACGGCGAAAATGCCGCAGGCGGTTTTGGCTTGACGGCTCAAACCGCCGAGGAAATCTTCGCTAGCGGCGTCGACTTTATCACCGGAGGGAATCACATTTTTGATAAGCGGGACTTCGGCGAGTACTTGGAGAGCAGCAACCGAGTGATTCGACCGGCCAACTATCCGCCGGCCACGCCCGGACAGGGCGCCGGAACCTTCATGGCCGACGGAGTGACCGTGGCCGTCCTCAATTTAATGGGACGCACGTTTATGCCGCCCGTGGACGATCCGTTTCGCTGTGCGGATGCCATCGTTAGCGATCTTCGCCGGCGGACCCCGGTGATCGTCGTCGACCTTCATGCTGAGGCAACCTCGGAAAAGGTCGCCATGGGGCGCTATCTAGACGGACGCGTCTCGTGCGTCGTCGGTACGCACACCCACGTTCAGACGGCCGACGAGCAAATCTTTCCGGGGGGAACCGCTTACCTTAGCGACCTAGGTATGACGGGTCCGATGGATGGAGTCATAGGGATGGAAAAAGGCCCCGTGCTCGACCGGTTTCTTACCGGTTTTTCGGAGCGGTTCAACGTACAAAAGAGTGGGATGAAACAGCTCAACGGCGCGGTTGTTTCGGTGGATCGCGCCACGGGAAAGGCCACCGGCATCAAGCGCATCTTTATGCGAGGCATCGCATGACGGCCCCCGGGGTTACCTTAAAGGTTTCGGCCAAGAGCAATCCCAACGCAGTGGCTGGAGCGTTGGCAGCGGTCCTTCGCGAGCGCGAGACCGCCGAAGTTCAGGCCGTCGGCGCCGGCGCGATCAATCAGGCGATCAAAGCCGTCGCAATTGCGCGCAGTTACCTCAAGGGCGCCAAGCTCGACGTGGTCTGCACGCCGTCTTTTGTGCTTGTCACCATTGACGACAGCGAGCGTACCGCGATTTCGCTGCAAGTCGAGCGGCGCAAACTGGAAGAGAAAGAAATCCAAGTTGAAGGTTGACCTGCATTCGCATTCGACCATGAGCGATGGCACGCTCAGCCCGCAAGAGCTGTCCGACTTCATGGGCGAGCGTGGGGTTGAAGTCTTCTCGATCTCGGATCACGACACGCTGGCGGCATACGGCGCGTTCACGCCGCCGCCCGGGGCGCGCGTGATTACCGGCATCGAGATCAACACGACCTGGCGTGAGAACGAGGTCCACGTTTTGGGATACGGCGTTCCGCTCGGAGCGTCGCCGATCAACGAGCTGCTCGAATACAATCAAGTGCAGCGGCGGATGCGGGCCGAGACGATGGTCGAGCGGTTGCGTCAGGCCGGCTATGCTTTGACCCTCGAAGACGTCTTGCGGGAATCCGGCGGAGCTTTTGCGATCGGCCGGCCGCACGTGGCCAAGGCCTTAGTGCGCCTTGGGGTCGTGGATAGCGTGGATGCTGCCTTTAAGCAGGCGCTGAGCCGCGGCAAACCAGGCTACGTTCCGCAGCTTTACACGACCCCGGAACACGCAATCGAGCAAATCGCCGCGGCCGGCGGGATTCCCGTGCTGGCCCATCCCGGCCGGCTCAAAGACCGTATCCTTATCGACGAGCTCGCGCCTCGCGGCTTGCGGGGCCTCGAGGTTTTCTATCCGCTGCACAGCGCCGCAGACACCGCCGAGTTCCGGGAGACCGCGCGACGCTACGGGCTGGTAATGACGGCCGGCATGGATTTTCACGACATTCGCTACCACACCAAAGGCGTCGGCATGGAAGTGGACGAGCGGGACCTTGCGCCGTTCTTCGACCTTATCGGAGCGATCGCCTAAGCGCCATCCGGGGACCCTTGCTCGACCTGCCGGCGTACCCGCGTAAGGGCGTCGCGCATGGCGACCTCGCGCTCTTGCAGGGCCTGCTCTTGCAGCGCCACGACCTCCGAGTCGTGCATATAGCGATGGTTGGTTCGCACGTTATAGGCACAGCTCGCCAGTGCCGCGCCGGCAAACTCAGCCGCGGAGCCGACGTCGCTGCGCAGCGCCTGGATCGGAAACTCCAGCAACTTTTCTAGCAGCTCGACGACCTCCAAGCTTAGCGCCGTCGCGCGCAAGGGTTCCGAGGCCGCTCGTGCGAGGGCATCGCCGAGGGCCTGACGGCGCTCGGCTTTTGCGGTTTCGGTATCCTTCGGCAACGCTTGTGCGGCAATGACGGCGGCAAAGGCCTCCTCGTCGCGGAGGCGCGCGCCGGCGATCTCGGCGCGCAGCGAGTCGGCTCGCTCGACAATCGCATCCAGCGCCTCGGTCGAGCTTGCATTCTTGGGATTGCGCCGTGCGATTCGCGCGACCATGGCGGCCAGCGCGGCACCGAACGAAGCGACCAATGCCGCCGCGCTTCCGCCGCCAGGCACTGCGGCGTCGGACGCAAGGCTCTCGAGATATGCATCCAGCGTCTCCACGCACGCTGGGTTGGCGCCCCAGGGCGTGCGACCTTGTTGGTCGCTTTTGCGGCGGAGGTCGCGTACGATGCGACGAAACGTTTACCCACCTCCCCCACCTCGCAGGAGTTCTCAACTTGCCTCTTTTGGATTCAGCCCCGGGCGACGTCAAGGACCTGAGCCGCGCCCAGGCCGGCCGCTCGCGCATCGGCTGGGCCGCTTCATATATGCCCGTGCTCGCGCAGATTCACGACCGCTTCGAGCTGGAAAAACCGCTGGCCGGCATTCGCATCGGCGCCTGCCTTCACGTGACGACCGAGACGGCCAACTTGATGCTCGCGCTGCAAGCCGGCGGCGCGGAGATCGCGCTGTGCGCCAGCAATCCGCTCTCCACGCAAGACGACGTCGCGGCCGCGCTCTGCGAATACGGCATCGCCACCTATGCGATCAAGGGAGAAGACAACGCAACCTACTATTCGCACATCGAATCCGTCATTGCGACCAAACCGCAGATCTCGATGGACGATGGCTGCGACCTCGTTACCAGGATCTTCACCAAGCACCCCGAGCAGTTAGCGGAGATGGTCGGCGGCTGCGAGGAAACGACGACCGGCATAATCCGGTTGCGGGCGATGCAGCGCGACGGCGTGCTGCCGTATCCCGTCATCGCGGTCAACAACGCGCTCACCAAGCACATGTTCGACAATCGCTACGGCACCGGGCAATCGACGCTCGACGGCATCATTCGTGCCACGAACATTCTGCTGGCAGGGCGCACGATCGTTATTGCCGGCTACGGCTGGTGCGGGCGTGGAATCGCGTCGCGCGCGTCCGGCATGGGCGCGCACGTCGTCGTGACGGAGGTCGATCCGCGCAAGGCGATCGAAGCGGTCATGGACGGCTACCGCGTGATGCTGATGACCGAAGCCGCCAAAATCGGCGACATTTTCGTGACGGTCACCGGCAACTATCACGTCATCGGCGACGAGCACTTCAAATTGATGAAGGATGGCGCGATCGTCTGCAACTCGGGCCATTTCAACGATGAACTCGATCTCGAGGCGATTGCGCGGCTTGCCAAGGGCAAGACCGAGCCGCGCGAGTTCGTAGAGCAGTACGAGCTGCACGACGGCCGAAAGATCTGCATCCTTGCCGACGGCCGGCTGGTGAATCTGGCCGCGGCCGAAGGCCACCCCGCCGCGGTCATGGATATGTCGTTTTCGAATCAAGCGCTGGCAGCGGTCTACATCGTCAAGCATCATCACGATCTGTCAAAGCGCGTCTACGACGTTCCGCTTGCGATCGACGAAGAGGTCGCGCGCCTCAAGCTTGCCTCGATGGGGGTGGATATCGACACGCTCACGTCCGAGCAAGTGAAGTACGCGGAGTCGTGGAGCGAGGGGACCTGATGTCGTACAAGCGACTCTTCACGAGCGAGTCGGTGACCGAAGGTCATCCCGACAAGCTCGCCGATCAAATTTCCGACGCCGTGCTCGACGCGCTGATTAAAGACGACCCGTACTCACGAGTGGCCGTCGAAACGTTTGCGATCACCGGGCAGATCCATATCGCCGGCGAGGTAACCACGAGAACCTACGTGGACATTCCGCGTTTGGCGCGAGAGGTCGTCCGCGAGGTAGGATACACCAGATCCGCGATCGGCTTCGATGCCGAAACCTGCGGCGTGAGCGTTTCGATCGACGAGCAATCGCCCGATATCGCGCAAGGCGTTGACAACTCGCAGGAGGCGCGCGCCGGCGACGACGACGAGTTCGAGCGCATCGGCGCCGGCGATCAAGGGATGATGTTCGGGTACGCGTGCCGCGAGACCGAAGAACTGATGCCGCTGCCGATCGTACTGGCGCACAATCTCACGCGTCACCTTGCCGCGGTGCGCAAGAACGGCGACGTTCCGTATCTGCGCCCCGACGGCAAATCGCAAGTGACCGTGGAGTACGAGGGCGATCGTCCCGTTCGCGTGGAGGCCGTCGTGCTTTCGACGCAGCACGACCCCGACATTCCTCTCGAAGAGATCCGCCGGGAGATCACCGCGAAAGTGATCGACCACGTCATTCCAAGGGCGATGTACGACGCGCGCACGCGCGTCTTCGTCAATCCAACCGGCCGTTTCGTCATCGGCGGTCCCAAGGGCGATGCCGGCCTCACCGGTCGAAAGATCATCGCCGACACTTATGGCGGAATGGCGCGCCATGGCGGCGGTGCGTTTTCGGGTAAGGACCCGACGAAGGTCGACCGCTCCGCCGCCTATGCGGCGCGCTGGGTCGCCAAGAACGTGGTTGCGGCCGGACTCGCCGATCGCTGCGAAGTGCAGGTTGCCTATGCAATCGGCGTCGCGCACCCGGTGAGCGTCCACGTCGAGACCTTCGGCACCGGACGAATTCCCGAAGAGCAGATCGCCAAAGCCGTGACCGAGATCTTCGACCTCCGTCCTGCGGCGATCATCCATCATCTGAACTTGCGGCGACCGATCTATAAGCAGACCGCGGCCTACGGACACTTCGGGCGTCCCGACCTCGATCTGCCGTGGGAGCGCGTCGATCGCGCCGATGCGCTTCGCTCCGCCGCTGCCTTCAACGGAGAACAACTACGTGTACCGCACTTCGCTAATTAAAGCCGCCGCGATCCTGCTTGCGGCATCGATCGTTCCGGTTCAGGCCGGTTCCGTCACGATCGTTCCTTCGCAAACCTACAAAGCGGGGACGAAGATTGCGTGCACGCTCGACGAGCATATGGACTCCTCGAAGCTCGCCTACGGCGACAAGTTCAGACTGCTGGTGGTCGACCCCAACTTTCCCGCTCTGCACGGAGCGAAGATCATCGGCTACATTACGGACGTGCGCCAGCCGCACGGCGTGGATCGGGCGAGGGTCGGCTTCATGCTGACGTCGATCCATCTGTCCAACGGGGAGAAGAAAAGCATTAGCGCCACCGTTGTCAGCAAACGCGTGGTCCCGATCAATCCCAGCGCGCAATACGCGTCGCGTCAGCAGCTCTCGCCGATGTCCGGCGTTCCCTATGGGACCGTGACGCCGGGACCGATCGCCTGGCAGATGCGTATCGGTAACGGTCCGTCGAGCGTGCAGAGCCCCGCCTCCCAGAATCTCGGCGGATACGTCTACGCGACGAGCAACGGCGAGCCCATCGTCGTCAACGCCGGGACGGCGGTCACCGTGGAGCTTTCTGCGAATCTGACGGTTCCTTAGGATCGAGCAGCTGGTCCATCGTGCACTGACGAGGCGCCTTATCGGCCCGCCAGCGTAAGAGACGCGTCGCGTGCCGAAAGCGGCGCGCGGTCACATGATCGAACGAGACTTCGACGACGATTTTCGGTTTGACCGGAAACCACTGGGAATTCTCGGCGCGCCGCCAGCGGCTGGGACCGCCCGGTGCGGCGCCGGTAAACCCCGGCGCCTCCACGATCGGTTTCAGCAGCTCGGCCGCGTGCTTGCGTTCTTGTGCGCTCATCGAACCGACGAAGCCGACGTGATGGAGCAGACCATCGTCGTCATAGAGACCGAGCAACAGTGAGGCGATCGATCCGTCGCTTGCCGTGCGGAATCCGCCGATCACGCAGTCGGCCGTATAGCTGCGCTTGATCTTGACGACGGCATCCCGGCTGCCGAAGGCGTACGGCACGTTCGCTTTGGCGATCACGCCGTCGAGGCGCGCGAGGTTTCCCGACAGCCAGCGCTTCGCAACCGCGACGTCGTCGGTTGCGGGAGAGAGCGCGATCGCCGGGTTCTTCGCGAAGTTGCGCGGCACGAACTCTTCCAGACTAGCGCGACGTTCGTGCAGCCTCTGTTCGAAGAGTTTGCGTCGTCCTTCGAGCAGCAAGTCAAAGAGCACGTAAGTAGCGGGCGTCTCGGCGGCCAGGCGGCGAACGCGACTTTCGGCCGGATGGATGCGCTGCAGTAACGCGTCGAAGTCGGCGGATTCACCTTCGACGATCATCAGCTCCCCGTCGACGATGAATCGCTGGGCGGGCGCTTCGAGCAGCGCCGAGACGATCTCCGGAAAATACCGCGTTAGGGTTTCGCCGGATTTGGATTGCAACTCGACGCTCTTTCCGTCGCGAAAGGCCACACAGCGAAAGCCGTCCCATTTCGGCTCGTACGTCCAGCCGGCGCCCTCGGGAATGCGCTGTGCGTGTCGCGTCTCCATCGGCTCGATCGGCGGACGGAGAGCGAGGCCCTCAAAGTTTGGCATTGAGGTCGAAGCGGCCGCGACTGCTCAGCAGCGGCTTCCAGAGATCGCCGGCTTTTGCAACGCGCTGCGGTACGTTGAAGATCGTGAAGTCGGTCAGCTCGCAGCCGGCCTCGAGCTCCTCCCACGTCACCGGCGTCGAGACGGTTGCCTCCTCGTTCGCGCGCACCGAGTAGATGGAAGCCAACGTTTTGCCGAACGCGTTCTGATTGTAGTCGACGAGGACTCGTCCGGCCGGCCGCTTCGCGATGCGATATTCGGCGGTAAGAACGTCGGGATGGGCGCTCGCGATCTGTTGCCCGATCGCCTTAGAGATTTCCCAAACCTCATGCTGCGTCGGACCGACGCGGATCGCGACGTAGATGTGCACCCCGTGGCTGCCGGTGGTTTTCACGTACGGTGTCATCCCGATGCCGCGAAGAACGTCGCGGACGATGAGCGCGCCCTCGCGCACGACCGAGAACGGCGTAGCGCCCACCGGGTCGAGATCGAAGTGTAGATAGAGAGGGCGATTCGGGTCGCTGCAAAGCGAGTACCAGGGATTAAGATCGATGCAGCCGAGATTGATTAGCCAAAGAAGCGACGGACGATCGTTGATTAGCGGAAAATCGATCGTATTGCCGGAGCGATACTCGATCGGACACGTTTGTATCCACGGCGGGCGCGGCGACGGCGTCCGCTTCATGTAAAAGAAATCGCCCGTCACGCCGTGCGGATAGCGCTTCATGACCATCGCGCGGCCGGTAACGTGGGGAAGAAGAACGTCGGCGATTGCGAGGTAGTAGCGCAGCAGGTCGCCCTTTGTCAGCCCGAGTTTCGGAAAATAAATCTTCCGCAGATTGGTCAGCGCGACGCTGCGACGATCGATCTCAATCGTCGCGTTATCGACGTCGCTGGGAATCTGGACGGTCATCCGGGCCACATTCTTTTAGCAATTGCATAACGGACGCCCGGGCGGCCGTCGGGAGAAGCGAACTCCGTCTCGAAGATCATTCCGCACTTTTCCAAAACGCGACGCGAGGGCGCATTGGCCGATTGGGCGATTCCAATGATCCGCTGCAGACCCAGCGATTCGAATCCGATCTTGAGTGCAGCCAGCGTGATCTCCGTTGCCAACCCGCGGCCCCAATATGCCGGCTTGACGACGTAGCCGACTTCAACTTCGCCGGCTTCGCGAGGCGAGTTAAACAAGCCGCCGTGACCAACGAGGCGTCGATCGGAATCCTCAAAAATCCAGAATCCGAGGCCGGTTTCTCGCCACATTCGCATCCAGCGGTCGAGGCGTCCGCGCGACTGTTCCGGGCTCTGAATGCCGTACAGCCACTGCGCAACGCGGATGTCGCCCTCGACTTCCAGCATGTAGTCGAGGTGATCCGCGGTTACGCGGCGTCCCGTGAGCCGGCGCGTCACTACCATATCCGGCGCCGCCGTTGAGTCTTGCATGGTCGGCGAGTAGAATACGGATCAAGGACCGCTTCGCCTCTCGGCCCGGAACGGAGGCGCCGACAGGGACCACGAGCGACCCGTGGAACCAGCCTCCCCGGCCTTATCCGAGGCCCCACGGTCGTTCCGGATTAGCTCAGTTGGTAGAGCAGCTGACTGTTAATCAGCGGGTCGTTGGTTCGAGTCCAACATCCGGAGTACTTTAAAAGCCTTACAGAATATAATGTTTTGTGAGGCTTTCGTTTTTGGTATTTGGGGCTATGTCCCTCAATTGTCCCTCTTAACTCCTAGGCTGCCCTCAGATGCTTCTGACGGAGGCGTCCCAGAATTCCCGTCATGGCTTCGGCGGCTTGGGCCTGAAGGGCAGGTATCCAGGCGCTGTATACGTCGAGCGTGGTGCTTACGCTAGCATGACCTAAGCGCTCGCTGACTATCTTCGGGTGGAGATTCGCCTTCAGGAGCAGGACGGCGGCGGTATGGCGCAAGGTGTGGAATTTGAGGCCCGGCAGCTTCGCAGCCTTCCGCCTTGGTTCCCATATGCGTCGTGCCAAGTTTGACTTGCGCATGACGCAGCCTTGCTCGCGCGGGAATCCCAAGAAGGTCAAGAATCCCCAAGAGTCCCACCTACGCTAGATTGTCCCCCTTATTTTTATTTTTGGCGCGGCCACACCCGAGTTTTCCTTTTTGGACCAAACTTCGTAAGAAGCCGAAGTCTTGGGCGCGCCTGCCTTCAATTCTTGACTCATTGCGCGCGACGCGTTACTCATGAGCAAGATAGAGGGGTACAGGAGAAGCACGAAGTCGAGTGGAGTGAAATAAATGCACTTTGAGGCAAGCATTCACCTAGAGCGGGGTGACCGGGATACGCTACTCGCGGATTTAGACGCAGTGGAGCGCCTGTTGTCGGAAAGGCGAGCCGCGCGTTTAGTGCGGCACGCCGAAACTATTATCGCGGAGGCAGCATGATGGACGTTACGGCTGCGCCCCAACGGCAACGAACTGAAATGTGCTATCTTGAGCCTGTTCGTTGCTTGCATTCCAAAAGCGAACGTGAAAGGCTCTGTCGCAGGTCGACCGCTGCAATACCTCGGCGATGGCAGGAAAGCCTCCCACTGCCACTGGCGTAACGGTCAGGATTGGACAGTTGTTTACAAATAAGTATTGCTGAAAGACAATTCTATATCTTCCAGTCGCAATTCGATGCGCTGTAAAGCCCGTTCCGAGAACAACCGTACCATCGAATTTTACTTCTCCCCCAACGGTGCGGGCATTTTGGGAATCGGGCGCCACGCGGTTAAAGTTTTGCGCCGAGGCTGGACCGACCATTATTGCCAACATCGCGATTGCCAGGACCAAACGATTCATGAGACGCTCCTTTCGAACACTTCAGGACGTTAGCGGTACAATCAGTACGCCCTCTTATGCGAGGGAGGACGGCATGGAAAACTACAGGGGCGCTGGCACTCCAGGCAGGCAGTGTAAAATTTGACGACACCGCTATTCAACGTGCCGTAGGCGAAGGCGTCCCACTGGCAGATGTAGTTTCCCGATATGGTGGAGCGATTTAAAAGTCTTCACTTCATCGCCATATCACCTAGCACTGTGGGCGCCCAACACGCAAACGCGCCTCTAGCGGTCAGCAAGGCTTCTCGGGTGAAAGGTCAGGCAAGACTTCCCGTCCCGCCGATGGCCGGTGCACGGCATGCGGAGTTGCGGTGGATAAACCGGGGCCGAACCAGGCGCTGTCGAATCCTCTGACGCGCAGGAGGGGCAAGACTTGGAACACATGTGCGGAGTGGCCGTGTTGATGACTGCAGTCGGTTTCGCATTAACCGGATGCGGAGGCACGACGAGCGCTGTGCCGCAGGGCGCGACCGCAGACGCCAATCCGCATAAGGCGTCGAGTTCGTCCGGTGACCTTTTGTATGTAGGAGCAGGGGTGAATCGCGTGTTCGTCCTCTCCTATACCCGGAAGGCAAGCTCGTTGGTAGCTTGTCCGTTTCTTCAAAGCCGTGGGGATTATGCTTGGACACTGACGGCAATGTGTTCGTGACAGAAGACTCCGGCGCGGTGGTTGAATATGCGCATGGCGGTACGAGCCCTATTAACACGCTAGGTGCCCGAGGTGCGTTTTCATGCTCTTGGGACCCAACAACCGGAAACCTTGCCGTGGGCGAACATCCATACTCTATCGCGATATTCACGGACGCGAGCGGAACCGCCTCGACGTATACGGACAGTAGCGTCAGGGAGTTCAACTACTGCGCCTACGATGATAAGGGCAACCTCTTTATCACCGGCCAAGTAAATGGTCCATATCAGTACGCCGTGACAGAGCTTGACACCAGTAGCGCCACTTTCAAAACGGTAACCCTGAACAAAAGGGTCGATTTCCTTGACGACCTTCAGTGGGACGGCAAATATCTAGCCATTGATGACTTTTATGAGACAGGCACGATAGACCGTGTTCAAGTCTCGGGTTCGAGCGGCACTATTGAGGCAACAACGAGTCTGAGTGGCGCGCAATTTTATGGGTTCTGGACCTGGCTGCAAAACGGGACGTTTATATCTCCAACCTACACGGGATACGATAGAGACAAGCTGATGGACTTTTGGTCACACCCATCTGGAGGAAATCCTACAAAGAAATTGCCGCAACGAGACTTCGGGGGCCGACGTATTCACGGCGTGACCGTTTCTGTCGCCCCACCCGATTCGCGCGTCCACAAATAGGCATGCATCCCGTAACGTGAAAGGGAGCGAAAATGATTGATTTGCGTTTAGGCCGCTACGCTTCAGGTGTTTGCGTGAGCATTGCTATGCTTGCAGGGTGCGGCGGAACGCAGCCGCTGAGCCCGTCACCTGGCGGAGTCACGGCGGAGCGAACGCGCGTGCCCGCGGCGTACGGCGTGATCTACAGCTTCAAAGGCCCCTCGGGAGACGGCGCATTCCCGGCTAGTGGCCTCATCCACCTCAAGGGCACGCTCTACGGCACAACTGTGGATGGCGGCCCGTACACGTCCACGTGCTACCGGCTTGGATGCGGAACGGTCTACGCAATCTCTGCGTCCGGCAACGAGACCGTGCTCCATAACTTTGGCGGCTCCGGAGACGGCGAAACTCCGGCAGCGACCCTCATCAACGTCAAGGGCACGCTCTACGGCACCACCATTGAGGGCGGCACGGACAGCTACGGAACCGTCTTCTCGATCACAACGTCCGGTGCAGAAAGTGTGCTCTACAGTTTCAAGGGCAACGGAGACGGCGCTTACCCCTATGAAGGTCTGATCGACGTCAACGGCACGCTCTATGGTACTACGCACGCCGGTGGGTCGGAATGTTATTCAACCGGGTGCGGGACGGTCTTTAAGATCACGACGTCCGGCAAAGAGAAAGTCGTCTACAGCTTCAAGGGCGGCTCGGGCGACGGCGCTGCCCCGGAAGCCGGCCTCACGGACGTCAACGGCACGCTCTACGGCACGACCTATGAAGGGGGACCAAACGACGAGGGAACCGTCTTCTCGATCAAAACGTCCGGCAAAGAGGCCGTGCTCCATAGCTTCGGTGGCTACGGAGACGGCGCGTACGCGCTAGCCGGCCTCATCGACGTCAACGGCACGTTTTACGGCACGACCTATGATGGGGGCGCAAATGACGAGGGAACCGTCTTCTCGATCAAAACGTCCGGCAAGGAAACCGTGCTCCATAGTTTCCCCAACGGCTCGGGAGACGGCTTTTCGCCCAAAGCCGCCCTCGTCAATGTCAAAGGCACACTTTACAGTACGACCGATCATGGCGGCGTTGATGGTTTCGGGACGGTTTTCGCAATTACCAGGTCGGGCGCTGAGACCGTGCTCCACAGCTTCGGTGGCTCGGGAGACGGCACATACCCGTCGGCGAGCCTAATCGACGTCATGGGCACACTCTACGGCACGACCGAGTACGGGGGGGGCACGGGCAACTGCGCCCTTGAAGGCGGATGCGGAACGGTCTTCTCGTTATCGCCGTGAAGCGGCTACACTGAAACCATCGCAACGTGGGGCCCGCTCTAAACGGCGGGCGCGTTGCATTCTAGCGTCTTCGCGAGGCCGTGTTTCTTTCGCGGGCGTCTTTTTCGTTGCGTAACTCTTAAACAATTCCGCGCCGTTGGATGATTTCGCGGCATACCGCGACTGATGCCGCCAGGGGCGTCTCCTAGCCCGGACGAGTGATGCTGCGCTCTGGCAATCCTTTGGCGCGGTTTTGTGCATCCTTGCGGACGGGCGGCATGCAGCTACGGCTTCGTGCCGCTCCGCTTTTCGGGCATTGCTACGAAGCCACCGGGAAATCCGTGGCCGACACACTCGACGGCTTCTTCGAGCGGATACATACTGGGTGAGCATGGATATGAGCTTAATCTTCTCGAACACGGCACGTACCGCGCGAGGAGGGACTCCGTACAACAACGGATGCCCTGCGTCCGATCGGTGCATTAGGACTGCAGGTCAAGGAGAACAACGAATGTATTTCATCATCCGGCTCCGTACCTTCGGGGTCAGCGCGTCTCTAGCGGCCGCCATGCTTGCAGCCTGCAGCGGCGGCGGCTCTTCGAGCTTCGGTCCTTCGGGAGTGGCGCCGAGCGGCGATCAGACCGGCTTGACGATGCTTGCGAACATCCGGGATGCGGCTCTCACGATGCCGCACTTCGTGCAACCGAACGTCAACACGGATCATGGCCAATCGTTCATGCGTCCCGACAAGAAAAAGGGCGCGCTTCTCTACGTGGGCGACTGGTCGACCAACGATGTGTACGTCTACGACTATCCAAGCGGAAAGTCCGTCGGAACCTTGACGGGTTTCGACGTGCCGGACGGCATGTGCATCGATCAGACGGGCGATGTTTTTATTACGAACTTCGGCGCCGATGACGCGGTTGAGTACGAGCACGGCGGGACGAGCCCCGTTAACACCTACAGTGGCGGTGGCGAGCCGATCGGCTGTGCGGTCTCGGCCCAGGGTGACGTCGCCATCACAAGTCTCTTACCGGGTGAAGTCATTGTTTATGCCGGTGGTGACCCGTCGAAGGGCACCGCGTACAGCGACTTGTCCTGCGAATACCAGTGGACGATGGGATACGACGCTGCAGGCGACCTCGTTGGCGTCGGTGCGCATTATGTGTCAGGCAGCGACTATGTATGCGCCCTGCTGGCGGGCTCCAAGTCCGAGACGACCCTCACGACCAGCGGCATCACGATCCACTTTCCGGGCGGCACCACGTGGGATGGCAAGTATATCGCACTCGGCGACCAGGAGGCGGGCGGGAACCACCAGGTCGGCGTGTGGCCATCGACGATATCGGGAACGACAATCACCGCCGCGACGACGACTGAAGTCACATTTGGCGACATCAACTGCGACGGCAGCGAGGACGCGAACCCGTTCTTCGTCGGAAAGACGAACGTTACGCCGAACAGCAAGAAGCAAGCCAAGAGTATGGTCGGCGGCAATCTCACGTGCGATCCTCCGGCCGTTGACGTCTGGAAGTATCCGGGCGGCGGCAATCCGATTAAAGCTATTCCCTTGAGCATTCAACCCTACGGCGCCGCCGTCAGCATCGCCCCGCACTAAACTCCCCTGTTCGCAAGCGATCTTGGGATTTATACTCGCGCCGAGCATCAACGTGGCCGATGCACGCCGCAGATCGTAACGAGAGGCGGAGCCGAAAAGCGGCTCCGCCTCTCGTTCAAAGCATTCGTCTACACGAATGCTGGTGGTTATGGCTTGGAGAGCAGCGAACCCGTCGGCTCGCCGGCATCGGTGACGGTTGCGAACGGCGTGTACTCGTTGGGCTTGAAGACGTACACGTCGGAGTTCCCCTCGTCGCCGTAGACCGTTTCGCCTGCCGGTTTGCCCGCATTCTGGACGCTCACCGAATAGGGGAAGCCTCCGCCTGTGATGGTCTCGACGGGAGTGGTCGAGCCGAGCTGGTAGACTTGGACCCGGTCGCCCTGGCCATCGGTCACCCAAAGGTAGCCGGTCTTCTGGTCGACCGAGCTTTGGAGCGGCTCCGTAAGGTCTTGCAGACCCAGGTTTGTCACGCTCGAGCCGCCCGCGGGCAGCTCCCAAACGCAGTCGCAGCCGAAGTCGGGGATGTACAAGTTGCCGCTGGAGTCAAGCGAGATCCCGAAGGGCTCCGACATACCGGTTATCGTTTTCGTCGGGGACGTGCTGCCGTTGGCGTATTCTTGAACCTCGCCGCTCCCGACGAGGCTGACGTAGAGCGTGTTGTGCTTGTCGATCGCTAGGCCAGTCGGATATGTGAGGCCTTCGGTGATGGCCGTCTTCAGCGTCGTCGAGCCTTTGGGATACTCTTCGACTTGGTTCAAGCACTGGTCGGCGAGATAGAGCGTTTTCTTCTTGTCGAGGGCCATGTCGTAGGGGCAGCCCCCCGTAGGCTCGGTGATCGTCGCGACCGGCGTGGGGTCCCCCGACGAGAGCTGGCTGGTAAGGAAGATGTTGACGGTGCGAGCCGAGAAATCCGTTTCGAACAACAGCGATTTCTTCGTACTGTAGGTAGGGTGAATCGACCGCTGTACGGCGGCGTGATGCGCCACCGGGAAGAACGCGCCGGTCGGCACGGTGAGCCGGCTCACGGCGGACGAGGTCATGCCCGACGGCGCCAAGGAGCTTTGTCCCGTGGTGCCGCCACATCCGGCGATGGTGAACAGCGCCGCCACTACCAGTACGCGGCGCGTGGACAGTGTCATAGGGAGCGCCTCCGTTAGAATGTAGGGGAAAGGAGCAGAACCTTCACTTTGGTCCCGCCTTTTCCTATTGCCGACTGCGTTAACCGTAGGCGGCCGCACGGGGCCCGCGAGAGACTGCGGAAGCCCATGCAGGGAGACGTGCGATGGAGATTGCCTGGGCGCCTGATGTTGCTGCAGAAGCCTGACGCCCACCGCTCCGAAACCGGGGGTTCAGAGTGTGCACGTTCGCCCAATCCGGTGATGGAGTCGCCGCGGCATTTAGCCAAGCGGCGAGCCGCCCACGCAAGACCCCTGCGCGGTGCTCGCAGCCGCGAACCTTTGCTCAACTATTTTCTTGAAAAGCAGACCGAGAATTACGTCGCCGGTTCGGAACTGCATCATACCTACGCCGTCCACTTGCAAACCCAAGCCATTAGGATAAGTCTCGTACGCAACGATCTTGTTGTACGGCGCCACCGCAACGTCTGGCCGACCATCCGTCTTGAAAATGATACGAAGGTTCGAAACAAATACCGTGCCCATCGGGCCCCACGCAAAGTTGGTGACGTTTTGCGAGCGGCCCTGATAGCCCCCAACGCGCGCCCGAAACCCACGCCCGAGCGGAACATAGAGCGCGGGACTCCCGCCTCGCGTGATTCTCTGGCTGTACGTCTGTCCGTACTGCCCACGTTGTTCGTAAACAAACGACTCGCCGTCGACCGGCATGATGCCCGCCGGTCTTATGATCGGAAGATTTCCGGTCTCGACTGCGTCGAGCCATTTTGCAATGTTCGGATCCGACTCCGGAGCTACCGGGACTACGGGAGGGGATGGCTTGATAATCGCCGCTATGATTACGGCGATCGGCCCCAAGATCCAGCCGCCCCAAATGAAGAGGCCTGTCTGTATTCCTCTCTTCCGCGCGATCGTGATTGAAGCCAACCAGCCGCCGACCCAGACCCAAAAATACACCCATCCGTAATCGCGCCCGCTCTGGGTTGCGGCCGCCTGATGCGGCATCCTATGGGCCGCCACAAGTAACATTGGCGCGATATACGCCAGATTCGAGACCGCGCGGAAAACAAGGCCTTTCACTGCTGCGACACCTCGGGGGGACTGTCCAAGTTGCCGCCGGAACGCGGCGCCTTTTTTGAAAGTTCGGCGGTACGGTTCATGCTTCTATCGGACTGCGCGGCGCTCGGCAGCTCGTCTTTCACGGTGTTTGCGCCGGCGACGGCGTCGGCGGGTAGTAAAGGCCCGGCGACACCGAGGTTCGGTCACCCTTCTTCCAAACACGACCGTCGCTGAAGCGCACGTCCTGCACGCTGCACACCACGGTAAGCGGACCCGAGGAGGTATTCTCCTGGCCTACCACTCCGACGGTGCCGGCAAGGTTTTGGCGTGCGTGGATCGGGACACCGGGCGAGAATGTGCCGAGCCAATCTAGCGCGAGACTTTGCGCCACCTCATCGAACGTGTCGTGAACCTCGAACGCGAACCGGACGGCGGTCACCGGTTGCGGAGCGACGACAGTAAAGTCGACGGCCGCGCCGATGTAAAAATTCTGCTTCGTCAGCAGGATCGAAGTCAGAACGCCTCCCGGACCAGGTTTGTCGAGCAACGCTGCGGTGCAGTTATCAATCTGTATCGGCGATGCGCCGGATGAAACGACTTGGGTCGGAAGCATCTGCGATGCGATCGCGGGGTCGGAAAACGACACGCACCAAGCCGAAAGGCAAATAGCGGCCGCGCTTAACGTCCGTTTCATTGCCTGGGAGCTTTGCTGTGGTGCGGCCGACCTCCCGCTGCCATTTCTATGTTTAGCCGTTAACATCGTCACAATTACGCGGCCCTCGCATGGCGCATCATCACAAAGAGCGCCGGCTGCACGCGAATGGTCTTATCGACCTTAGGGTTCTTACGCCACCGCGCCGAACGTTATTGGTCCCCCGTTCGTTAAGGCTTCAGGAGGCTGAGGATGAAGATTTCACGTGGTCGTTACGCGCTTTTGGGCTGCGCGGCTGCGGCATTGCTCGCAGGTTGCGACGGACCGCAGCCGGTGGGCGCGACGGGTACGATACCAAAAACCGCCGCGGTCGCGCCAGGCTCGCATTTCGCAAACGCCGCGACGACGCAGCAGTATCAGGTGCTCTACAGTTTCCTTGGCGCAACCGACGGCGCAAACCCGATTGCGGGTCTCTTCTATGTAAAGGGCAAGCTCTACGGCACGACGTTCACGGCGGGCGCAAGCAACGCGGGAACGATTTTCGCGGTATCAATGTCGGGCATCGAAAAGGTGCTCCACAACTTCGGCGGCTCGCTGGACGGTAGTGGGCCGTCCGCAGGTCTCATCGGCATCAAGGGCAGCCTCTACGGCACCACTGCGTATGGCGGCGCGAACGGCTTTGGGACGGTATTCACGATCAAGAGTTCCGGCAAAGACGAAGCCGTCACCCACAGCTTCGGAACTGGGGACGGCACGGACCCGGTTGCATCCCTTATCAGGGTGGGGGGCGTACTTTACGGCACCACCGAAACTGGCGGCGCCAACAACGCTGGAACGATCTTCACGATCACGCCGTCCGGCACCGAATCCGTGCTCCACAGTTTCGGTGGTTTGGGTGATGGTGCAAACCCATATGGAAGCCTCATCAACGTGAGCGGCGAGCTTTACGGCACCACCCGAGGTGGCGGCGGCCACAACGACGGAACCGTCTTCGGGATTAAGAAGTCTGGCAGTGGCGAAACGGTGCTCCACAGCTTCACCGGTGGCGGCGACGGCAAGTTTCCACTTGCCGGTCTGGTCTACGTCGGCGACGTGCTGTACGGTACAACGCACATCGGTGGCGCAAACGGCGATGGGACGGTCTTCGGGGTTACACGCACTGGGGTCGAAAGCGTCCTTTACAGCTTCAAAAGTGCACCAGACGGTTACGACCCGTCTGCTGGACTAACAAGTGTGGGGGGCTCGCTCTACGGCACCACAACCCATGGAGGTGTAAACTATCTCGGAACGGTGTTCGCGATAACTCCCTCCGGCGCGGAATCGGTTATCCACAGTTTCGGTGGCACGGGGGATGGTGCAATGCCGTTGGCGGGCCTTCTCAACGTCAATGGCACACTCTACGGCACGACAGAAGACGGGGGCGCGAATGGCTTTGGAGCGATTTTCTCCTTAACGCCGTAGTCTAGTTTTTGCGCGGGCTATACGGCACCAACCACCTTCGCATGTACAAATAGCCGCGGAACGGTCTTTTCGTTAAAGCCGTAAAAATGCTCGCAGGCTGCGGTTACTTAAAGCTAACGGATATGCCGTTGACGTCGTAGGTGCCGAAGCTCTTTGACGGCGGGCCGCCCATTGGGTAGGGCCAGTAGCTCACTCCCGCATCGTAGCACTGCGCGTTGCCGCCGACGATCGTCTTACCTTGTTTGTGGCTGACCGGGGCGTTCTTCTTTCCGGCGATGTAGGGTTCGAGCACTTCGGTATAGTCGCCCTTGCAACTGGCGGTTAGCTCCGTTCCTCCGAACGCCGACAGACTGCCCGACGGCGATTCGGTGGCTTCGTAGATGCCGGTATTGTAGCCGCCTTGGAACTGCTGATCGGTCAGCGTGATGTATTTGCCGTCCCACTGCACGCTGCCGGGAAAGTTGATGAACACGCCGCTCAACGAGACCTGCTGCATCTGCGTCGCGCCCGCGGGAAGCTCGCAGACCACGGTACCCGAGTCGGAGGCGCCCTCGAGGTAGAGGTTTCCGCTGCCATCGTAGCCGGCAGGCCACATATGGTTGCAGCCGCTCTGCGTGTATGTGACACCGCTTCCCTTACCACCGGCGTAGACGGTGATCAGCCCGGGAATTTGGTTTGTGATCGCTAGGTCACCCTGTGCATCGACCGAGCACCCGACGGCATCGCTGCCGCCGTTCTGGTAGGTATTGATGATTTTGGTACCGCCGTGCTTGTACTCCACGGTCGTATAGTTGCCGGTCTCGAGCACGAAAACGTCGCCCTTGCGGTCGACGCATTGCGGGCCGGGATCGTCTTGCCCCGTGAGCGTCCCCACTTGCGTGCCGTTCAAGTAGTCGTAAACGTAGACATCGTTCGTGCCGGCATCCGAAACATACATCAGCGCCTTCTTTGCCGACGCGTCAGGCCGCATCCAAGAAGGTCCGCGATCCGGATGCGCGGCATGATGCACCCGTGCCGCCGGCAGTACGATCGCGAGTGACTGCGCCGGCGACAACTGCCGCGCACAACCCGCCGAGACGACGCTCGCCGCGACAAGCGCAAGCAAAAGATTCCAACGCACCATAGATCCCCTTCGCATTACCTTTCTTACTCTCCAGTCACGTAGATGAACGGGGGGAATTCGAGGAGCGTATTCGGCCCAGCGATGCGCGTTACCGGACGAGCATCGCCGTTGGCCGTGGCGCGAAATCCCAGAATCGATACGTGCGAGGGCAACGTAACGCCGTAAACTCGGCCCTTCGAGCCCACGGCAACACCCTCGACGCACGTTCGAATTTTGGAGTGGCGCCCGGAAATCACGCCGACCGGAGCCTCGTTTCCGACTTCTTTCTTAAGAAAGCGCTCGATGTATCCACCGCCGCAAGAGCTGACGTAGATGCGATTGCCGTCGACGGCGATGCCGTCCGGAGCGTTCATGAACGTTTGTGAGCCCTCAATAACATTTTTCGGCCATGCGTTACCGTTTGCGTCGCTCCGAAACACGACGACGGAGTTCGGTTGGCTGACGTAAATGTCGCCGCGCCATGTGATGCCGTTGCTTTGCGTAAGCTGCGTTCGCGGCCCGGTGATATCGCGAAGCGGTGCAACGTCGCCGTTGCTGCTCGCGGCAAACTCGAGAACCCCTGCGGCTTGAAGAAAGGATCGACCGCAAGGCCGACAGGCCATGCAAGACCCGTATATTGACCGGATATCACGACGTTAGGTGCACGTTGCCGCTGGATCCAGGAGCGAAGCCAACGATATCGTCGCTG
This sequence comes from Candidatus Cybelea tumulisoli, assembly GCA_003167155.1. GTDB lineage: Bacteria > Vulcanimicrobiota > Vulcanimicrobiia > Vulcanimicrobiales > Vulcanimicrobiaceae > Cybelea > Cybelea tumulisoli. The sequence continues at coordinate 7,284 of PMTY01000076.1, read as the reverse complement.
TCGGTGTTCGCGACGTATATCTCGCCGGAGGCATCGACGGCGATTCCGTTGATCTGCGAAAGCTGGGTTTGGGATCCGGTAATCACGTTGACCGGCGCGACGTTTCCATTTGCCCCGTCGGAAAACACTAAGATTTCTGGACCGACGTTGTTGCGGCTCTCGCTCGTCACGTAGATGTAGCCCCCACCCGAAGTATGCCTCGTCCAAGCCTGAGGCATCGACGCAGTGCCGGCGACTTGCCCTTGGGATCCGCCGCACCCTGCCAGCATCAGGATGGTTGCGGCGAGGCGCAATACGGAGCCAGGAAGGCGCATAACCTTTATCATTCGACTCCTTTATGCGAGAACTTCTACTTGAATTGCTGAACGATGCAACGGCGAACTGCCACTGAGCGGGAACCGTGGGAACCGACTTCGAACGCATTACACCCCTCGCTGCTCGTCATCTTGGAGGTTCGCTTGTCGCGTTTCTACTTCAAATCGGTACTCGTTGCATTCGCTGCTGCGCTAGCCGTCGGTGGGGCCGGATGCTCCGCCGGCCGGTCGACGCTCCCCGGAATTGCCCCTCAAACGCTCGACACGTGGCGCGCGAGTCACCCGGGCCAGGTCACGCGCCTCACGAGCCAACCTCCGACGAGCATGCAACTTGCGTGGCTGCTTACCGATGGTTCCATTCTGGCGCAGAGCAGCTCGAACTGGAACAGCTTCTATCGCTACGTTCCGGATGCCGATGGCGGCTACTCGGATGGCACCTGGAGTCAGGTTATTTCACTTCAGAGCGGTTATGGCCCCGATGCTGCCGCTTCCGACTTGCTTGCGGACGGCCGGTTCGTCATTACCGGCGGTGAGTACAACACGCCAGGGAACGGATACGATTTGCAGCTCACCAACTTGGGCGCCGTCTACAATCCCCTAACCAATAAATTCACGCCGCTCGGTCATCCGCGCGGCTGGAAAAATATCGGGGATTCACCCTCGACCGTGTCGCCCAACGGACAGCTGATTCTCGGCGAAAAGCTCACCGAGAACGACGCGGCGTTGAATCCCAAGACGCTGAAATGGAAAACCCTCAAGCACAAGGGCAAAGCCGACTTTAACGCCGAGGAAGGCTGGACGCTGCTCGCCGACGGCACGATCTTGACCGCAGATGTGAAGAACGCTCCAAATTCGGAGATCTACAATCCGTCAAAGGGTACTTGGAAGAGTGCGGGCTCAACGATCGTCGATCTGCACTCGCCGTCGCCGTATGGGTGCCTGATGTACGGACCGGGGCTCTGCTATTATCCTCCCGGAGAGATCGGGCCGTCCATTCTCCGTCCGGATGGCACCGTTTTTTACACGGGATCTTATACATCCGGGTACGGAGCGGGACATACCGCGATCTATAACAGCACGGCCGGCACCTGGGCGAAAGGCCCCGATTTCCCCAACGGCGACAACGCCGGCGATAGTTTTGCGGTCCTCGAGCCGAGCGGCAACGTCCTCGTCTTCGGCGACAGCGGCACGGCCTACGAGTGGAACGGTACGACCCTGAGCCAGCTCAACGGCGTATCGGAAGACGGGCCGCCGTTGCTCCTCCCGACNNACGATTTCGAATGCTCCGTCGAGCATAACCGCGGGCCAAACGTATAAGATTTCGGGCACGCAGTTCAACGGGTTGTCGCAAGCGATGGCATTCGGCGACGAGTACCAAAACGCCACGAACTATCCGTTAGTGCGCATCACTATGAGCTCGAGCGGACACGTCTACTACTTGCGCACGCACGACCACAGCACGATGGGCGTCGCAACGGGCAGCGCGACGGTTTCGACGAACTTCGACGTTCCAAGTGGCATCACGTCGGGTTCCGGTCAGCTCGTCGTGGTTGCAAACGGAATAGCGTCACAGTCGGTTACGGTCAGCGTTTCGGGAAGCAATCGCCGTCGCCACTGACTGGCGCACTGGAACTTAGGCCGTCACGAACAGGGGGAAGCTCATGAACGCTTTACCGTCTGGTCGCGCCTTATTCGCGGGGCGCTACTATCGCAATGCTCGTAGGATGCAACGGGGGAAACGGCACGCCGCTGAGCCCGTCGCCCTTCACGGCGGAGCGGACGCACGCGCGTCGCGCGTACACTCTGCTCCACAGCTTCGAAGGCTATCCTGACGGCCTCGAGCCTTATGCGGATCTCATCAGCGTCAAGGGTTTGCTCTACGGGACTACTGAAAGCGGAGGCAGCTCGCCGCTTCTGCAAGCGCGTAGGCTCGGCGGCGGTACGGTCTTCTCTATAACGTCGTCCGGAACGGAAACCGTGCTTCATAACTTCGCTGCCTTGCGGCGAGATGGCGCCAACCCGGATTCGGGCCTCATCAACGTCAAGGGCGTACTTTATGGCACGACCGAGTTCGGTGGGGGCGCGAACAGCGGGGGAACAGTCTTCTCTATCACAACGTCCGGCACCGAAACTGTGCTCTACAGTTTCAAGGGTGGCCCGCTCATCAGCCGTCCTCGTGCTGTGCAATCGGCTGCGCGCACGCGGCATCGATACGTTTATTAATCAGTTCCTACCGGGTTCGCCGACTGGCGCCTCCGGCTAACGCTTCGGAGATTTTCGATTGGCCTGCAGGGGTGCCGGGCGCTCGGCCGTATTGTAGGCGACTACAAATGCGCCTTTCTATTGTTCTGGGTTTCGCGATAGTCGGACTGACTGCGTGCGGAAGCGTCACTCCAACTGCGAACTCGATCGCAGCTTTGCAGATCGAGCAACCGGCGAAGAAATCGGACCTGCTCTACGTCTCGGACAGCAGCACCGGCGATGTCTACGTCTATACGTATCCGCAGGGAACACTTTCGCAGACGTTGACCGGCTTTGGAGAACCTCTCGGTCTGTGCGTCGACAAGAAAGGCGACGTGTTCGTTGCCGATGAGTACGACGCAGACATCGTCGAGTACCCGCACGGCGGTTCTTCGCCGATCGCGACGTTTTCCGACGCGAACCATAACCCGGGCGGATGTGCGGTCAACCCCAAAAACGGGGATCTGGCCGTGGCGAACCTCCACAACGCCAGCAGCACCGGCGCCCACGGCCCGGCTACCATCTCGCTCTATAAGCCAAAGTCAAGCAAGTACTCTAACCTTTATTCGGATTCGGCTTTCGCCGCCTTCTGGTACTGCGGCTACGACGCCAAAGGCAATCTCTTCGTCGACGGATATAAGAAGAATGGCAGCGCGACCGGTCTGGCGGAGCTTCCGAACGGCAGCAGCACCTTCACGAACCTCAAGCTTTCGCAAACTCTGCTCGCGCCTGGAGGCGTGCAGTGGAATCGCAAATACCTCGCGGTTAGCGATCAACAGATGACCATCTATCAGTTCTCGATCAGCAACGGCAACGCGACCGAGCACGGCAGCTCCTCGCTCCAAGACGCGAACGGCCTCTACGAATTCTGGATCGAAGGTCCCGATGTTGCCGGCACCAGCAGTGGTTCGGGCAGCGTCGGGATTTGGAAGTACCCCTCCGGCGGCAGCCCAATCAAGACGATTACCGGACTTACTACCCCCCTCGGATTAACGATTAGCAGCGCGAAGTAGCCTCCCGCGAGTGCAAGGTTCTTTGCCTACCAGCTGAAGACGACCAGCCCGTTGCTGTCCGCGTTTTTCCACCCTTGCCACATGTGCACGTCCCTGGCCCTGCGCTCGACATACGACGAGCCGCCGCCGCCACCACCGCCGCCGGCGCTATAGTAGTTATAGGTGCAGCCAGACCCGCCACCGCCGCCGCCATAATAGCCGCCACCGCCACCACCGCCGCCGTACGTCTCGTAGCTGCTGCTTAAGTCTCCTGCGCTGCCATTACCGCCGATACCAAGTGCTCCGTTCTCACCGCGCGTCCCCGACCCGATAAAGCAATTGCCTCCAGCGCCGCCCGTGCCACCGCCATACTGCCCCCCGCCGTCGCCGCCGTAGCCGCCGAGTCTTTCACACCCTGACCCCGTGTAATTGTGAACGCATCCGCCCGCGCCGCCGGTTTTGCCGCCGCCCTTTCCCCCGATGCCGTCGCCATAACTGCCACCCCTCTGACCTGTTCCGCCTCCGCCGCCCGAAACGATAATCCGGTCGGCCAGGCCCGCTCCGCCCTCGCGGACGTCGGTAGCGCCCCCGCCGCCTCTTCCTCCTCTGGAACCGGTTGAACCGCCGCTGCCACCCCCGTTAAAGCCGCCGGTCGTTCCCGAAGCGTCACCACCGACGTATATTACGAGCCTCTCTCCCGGGGTGACCGGAATAACGGCATGCACACGCCCGCCATCGACTATGGGCGAGCCCGCGGCCTTCGCGCCGCGAGCAACGACCGAGATGTGCGTGACGCCCGCGGGCACCGTGAAATCCTGCGCCTTGCCGGTGTAATAAAAGGATTTATGGTTAGGAAAAGAGTCAGGGGCGATACTCGGCACGCTGCCGTTACTGGCCTGGCCGCCGCACCCTGCGAGCACGGCAATGGTCACGCAAACACCTGCGTAGCGGCCTAAACGCAAATCAATCATCTCGCTCCCCTTTTTGACGCCATAACGCTTCGACAGTCACTTGTTCAGGCCCGTCTTACGACGTCAATGCAAGTCACGGCTAAACTTATTTCGAAGTTTGGGAAGAGCTCGGCGCCCGGGGATACTTGGCCGCGTGCACGAGTGCGGCCAGGTGCGCGCGGGTCACCGCATCGTGGTTGCCGTGCATGGCGGTCGCGGCGTCGCGAGCGATCCGCAAGAGTTCGGCCGCAGCGAGCGCCTGTGCATCCGGCGGTGTGCCTTTGGGAGGCGCCATAACCAGGACTGCCAGCCGTCCGACGTACTCACTCTGCAGATTGCGCGAGACGAGCGGAATCGTAGCGTCACGCAGATCGCCAAAGATCCCGGCGTGCAGCCAATCGAAGAGGTCGGCAATCGTCATCGTAGGCTGCGTCGACTCGGCCGGGTTTTCGTCGATCCGCTGCAGCACCAGCGGTTTGAATAAATAATCGACGGCCGTGAGTTGCGCGTCGTTGATCTCCTCGACGAGCGGAAAATCGTGGCGCTCCGGCGGATCGTACGCCCACTTGGGCAGATTTCCGTAGCCGTCCCAACTCGTATAACCGTAGCCCGACCACTCCGAGTACCGCAGCCGGTTCAACACCGAGGCCGGCACCGGCAGCGCGTTCGAACTAAAGAGCGACGCGTCGAGCACGTTCATCGCACGGCGTTCGGTCTGCAAGCCAACGGGTACGATCGGCGACTGCGCATCGGGATCCCCGGCATGAGCCCACGAGAGGTATTGGCCGCCGAGATAATGCGCGGCCGCAATCGCACAATGGTCGTAACGGCGCAAACTTTGAGCAATGATATCGCGTTCTTGCTCGTAGGCGTTTCCGTTCGCCGGCCAGTAGCGGTTGATCGACGCAATCTGGTTGCGTTCCATTTTCATCTGGATGTCGCACCACGAGAGCGGATCGTTCGTCAACATTCCCTGTTCCACGCGCGGGTCGGCGGCGTGCCCCGTTGCATAGTCCACGTCTTCATCGGAGGCATAACGCGTCCACGGGTTCGACCACGCCGAAGCCCAGCGTCGCAACGTTGGCACCTCTTGTTCGGGAGTCTGCGCACCGGGAATGTGCGCGTAGCCGAACTTGATCGCGTAGTAGTCGTATGGGCCGATCGTCGTTTGGAAGAAGTCACCCTGTTTGTACGGCTGAGGCCAGAGGTTCAGCGGTGCATACTCCATGACGCTCGACGTAATGCCGTGCTCGCGCGTGAACGCGGTGCTTTGCAGCTCGGCCGCGGTATACGCTTCGTGCCCGATGAAGTTGTGCTGCATTCCCAGATTGTGGCCCATCTCGTGCACGACCGTGGCGAAGAGTGAGTCGTGAAGAAACTGGGCCGGCACCGGATCGGTCGTCCGGCCGTACCGCACCGGATCGACGAAGTATTGCCACGCCAGGCGCGGCCCCACGCCGACGACCGCCGAGACCAGGACGCCGGTCCGAATCTCTTCGCCGGTGAGTGGATTGAACAGCGTCTGCGAGTCCGCGCCGAAGCTCGGCCGGGTTTCGTTGAGCCACCGTATCACGCTGTAGCGGACGTCGTCGGGATCCCAGTTCGGATCGTTCGGCTGATCGCGTACGACGATCGCGTCGAGGATCCCAATCTTTTCAAAGGCTTTATTCCACTCCAGACACGCATCGCGAATCGCGCCGCGGTAGGCCGGTGGAATCGTCTTGCTCAGGTAGATGACCATCGGATGTCGCGCCGCCGAAGGCCGGCCGGGATCGGCGGGATCGAAGTTCCACCGCACGATGTAGGGCAACTGGCGTCGCGCGCGGGTATCGTTGGAGAAGTCGACGTAGATGTCGTCGTAGAGGCCGATGCGATCGTCCATCAAACGCGGACGGTAATCGTCGCGTGGCATCTGCACGAAGTTGTAGACGACGCGCATCAAAATGCGGCGAGCATCGGGCGCAGTGTCGATCACGTGCTTGGCGTCGGTTGTCCAGGTCTGAGCCACCGTGATCACGTCGTTTTCGGGAAACGCCTTGACGGCATCGAAATATGAAAGCGTCGGGTCGAGCCGATAGGCTTTATCGGGCGCAATGCCATCGTTGATGACGTTGCGCAGATCGATATTGTCGCTAAGCAGCGAGGAAACGTCGAAGATCAGGTTTCCGGTCGCAGGGTTCTCGGCGACAATTTTGCCGATCCCAACGACCGAGTCGGGGAAACCGGATTCGTTGGCGAGCTGCGCCGACGCGCTCGAGCCCGCCTCCGCGTACCAATTCCGCCAGACCATGACAACGGCGTCCCCGCGTCGCTCGAAGCGGATGATTTGCGTCGGAAGGTAATCGGTATCGCCCCACCAGACGGGATCCTGACCGATGCCGTTCCCGGGCACGATCGTCTCCAGGAAATCCGTGTCGAGTTGACTCGGCGCGAGCTCGAGATACGTTCCGCCCTCTTTCTGCCAGATCGTGAAAAGGCCCACAGAAGCGTGCGCCCCCGCGGTGAAGGCGGCGTATGGCTGCGCGGCACGCGCGCCTGCTTGCAAGAAGAAGAAGAGCGAGGCGGAAAGGATCGCGGCGGTTCGTAGCGTCCGATTCATCGGTCGAATCTTCACCCGAACCGTTTTTCGCCCTGCGGCATATACCAGACGTGAAACACCTCGCGTTCACGCTGCTAGATCACCCACGTCCACGTCCCAAGTAGCCGCGTTTCGTCGTGCACACGGGCGACATCACGCATCTCGCCACGCCGGCGCAGTTCACCACTTGGGGGCGGTCGAAGACCCTT
>PMTY01000144.1 GCA_003167155.1 Candidatus Cybelea tumulisoli | reverse complement strand
CAGCCGCGAGGCGACAAGCCGGTTTATTGCCGCGATTGTTTCGCCAGCCGGCACTCGTACCGTTAGGCACCGCTGACACGCTACTAACAACGGAGAGAGCCTGCCTCGCGCAGGCTCTCTTTAACATAGGAGCCCCAGCGTGAGCTGCGAACGAAGAGGACAATGAATCTAGCGGCACGGTACGGCACGGGCATAGGGCTCGCCGTTATTCATATTGGTGCGCTGGCCGCTTTTGTGCCGGCGTTCTTCCATTTTTCGGATATTGCCGTCGCGGCGATCCTTTCATACCTTACCGGTGTCTTGGGTGTGACGCTGTGCTACCACCGCGTCTTGACGCATCGCAGCGTGCGCTTGCGCAAGCCCCTCGAATATCTTTTTGCGGTCTTTGGAACGCTCGCGCTCCAAGGCGATCCCATTCGTTGGGTCGCCATTCATCGCAAGCATCACGCGCATGCCGACGACGAAGGTGACCCGCATAACATCCGGCTCGGCTTTCGCTGGGCCCACGTCGACTGGCTCTATAAGCAGAACGTCGATATGCCGTCGGACGAAGAGATCGCGCGCTATGCTCCGGATCTCGCCGCCGATCCATTCTACCGGGCGTTGCAGCACTTGGGCCTCCCGCTCCAGCTCGCTCTGGCGGGGGCGCTCTTCATCTTCGGCGGCTGGGCCTGGGTCGTCTGGGGCGTCTTCGTGCGGCTCGTCTTTGCGTACCACTCGACGTGGCTGGTCAACAGCGCCGCCCATATGCTCGGCTACCGAACCTATCGAACCACGGACTGCTCGACGAACTGCTGGTGGGTCGCGCTACTCTCGTTCGGCGAAGGCTGGCACAACAACCATCACGCCTTTCCGTTCTCTGCGCGCCACGGTCTGCGCTGGTTCGAGATCGATATGACCTGGTGGCACGTGGAGTTCCTCGCGCTTTTGCGCCTGGCAGACCGCGTGCGGATCCCCAGCCGGCTGATGCGTCAAAAGCTCGCCTACGCGAGCACGCGCCCCTTTGCTGGGGCGGCCGATTACTCCAGCGGCGGGGCATAAGAGGGGCCGGAGATGGGATACTGTATAGTAGTTAAACGGGCTCAGCACCGAGGAGTATCTACATGAAGGAAAAGCGCGCGCCGTGGGAGCGCCCCGATTTTCAAGAGCATCAGCTCGGCGCCGAGGTAACGGCTTACCTTAGCGCGCCGCTGCGCGAACTCAAGCTCTAACCGCCGCAACGACGGCCGATTCCGACCTCGTCGCGCGGCTTTACGCCGTCGGCGAGGCGCGTTACCACGACAAGCACCCGTTTCATCGGCGGCTTGTCGCCGGAACGCTCGACCGCGCTGCGGTGCAGGCTTGGGTAGCGAATCGCTATTACTACCAAAAGCAAATTCCCGTGAAGGACGCGGCGATTCTCGCCAATCTGCCCTCTGCATCGTATCGCCGGGCGTGGATTTCGCGCATCTACGATCACGACGGCACCGCGGACGGTGAGGGCGGTACGCTTTCCTGGCTGGCGCTCGCGCGAGCCGTCGGGCTCGACGATGCCGACGTGCTCTCCGAACGCGCGGTCGCACCGGGGACTCGCTTCGCCGTCGACGCTTACGTGACGTTCGCCCGCACCCGCCCCTGGATCGAAGCGGTGGCCTCTTCTCTCACCGAACTTTTTGGCCCACCGGTGATGGCGGCCAGGGTCGCGGCGATTATCGAAAAGTATCCGTGGATCGATCGCTCCGGTCTGGCGTATTTTCAAAAGCGAATTCCGCTGGCGCAGCGCGACGCCGAATCGGCGTTATCGTGGGTGCTGCGTGAAGCAACCACGCCCGACATCCAAACCCGTTGCGTCGAAGCATTGCGATTTAAGTGCGACGTTCTTTGGTGCATCCTGGACGCGACGGCGCTCGCCTGCGGCGTCTTCAAATGAAGCCCACCGCACACCCGCGCTTCGGTAAGGGCGTGAAGCTGCGCCACGACGGAGACGGCAGCGTCATGTTGCTGATCCCGGAAGGCGCGCTCGTTCTCAACGCGCCGGCAGCGGCGGCGCTGGAACTCGTCGACGGAACCCGGCCGCTGGCAGAGATCATCGCGACGGTCGCCGAGCGATTCGACGTGAGCGCCGGCCGCGCCGGCGAGGACATCCTAGACCTCTTCGAGCGCCTCGAGCAGCGTGGGCTCGTGCAGTGAGCGCGGTGCCGAGGCCGCTGTCGCTGCTGTGCGAGCTGACGTACCGCTGTAACCTGCAGTGTCCGTATTGTTATAACCCGCTGGATCTGCGATCGTATCGTGACGAACTGACGACCGAGCAGTGGAGCGGCGTCCTGCGGCAAGCCGCCGATCTCGGCGTGGTTCAAGCGCATTTCTCGGGCGGCGAGCCGACGCTGCGCCCCGATCTCGTAGCACTCGTACAGGCCGCCGCGGCCTGCGGCCTCTACACGAATCTGATCACGCAGGGAACGTTTCTCGACGACGTGCTGCTCGACCGTTTGGTCGACGGCGGCCTCGATCACGTGCAGATTAGCATTCAGGCGCCGCAAACAGCGCTGGCCGACCGCATCGCCGGCGCAACCGTGCACGACAAGAAGTTGGAGGCGTTGCGGCGCGTTCTTACGCGCGATGTCGCGCTAACGCTCAACTGCGTGCTGCACCGTTTGAATCACGACTCGATCGAGGAGATCATCAACTTCGCGCAGCGGCTGGAGATTCGGCGGCTCGAGCTGGCCAACGTGCAGTTCTACGGCTGGGCCTATCGCAACCGCACCGCGCTAATGCCGACGCTGGAGCAAGTTCGCCACGGCGAACAAGTCGTCGCCGCGGCTCGCGAGCGTCTCCGCAGCGCGATGGAGATCGTCTACGTGCTGCCGGATTACTTCGGCGATTTTCCCAAACCGTGCATGAACGGCTGGGGGCGTCAGTTTGTTACCGTGACGCCGAACGGGTACGCCCTCCCGTGCCCGGCGGCTGCCGGAATTACAACGTTGGCGTTTGAGAACGTGCGAGATCGTTCGCTGGGAGAGATCTGGCGCGAATCGGCATCGTTCGTGCGCTATCGCGGGACCGATTGGATGCCCGATCCGTGCCGCTCGTGCGAGCGGCGCGAGCTGGATTGGGGCGGCTGCCGTTGCCAGGCGTACTTGGTCACCGGCGACGCCGGCGTTACCGACCCGGCCTGCTCGCTCAGCCCGGATCATGCGAGCATCGTCGCCTTGCGCGACGCGGTCTCCGGGGCCGAACCGGTCTATCGCCGGGCGTGATCGTTCGCGTGCTCGGTTCGGCAGCCGGCGGCGGCGTGCCCCAGTGGAACTGCGCCTGCGACAACTGCTCGGCGGCCCGAACGGGGCGCCGCCCGCACCGTACGCAGTCCGGGCTGGCGGTGAGCGCCGACGGCGAGCGCTGGCTGCTGCTCAACTGTTCGCCCGATATCGGAGCGCAGATTGAAGCCTTCGCGCCCTTGCAGCCGCGCAAGCCGCGGGGCACGCCCATCGGCGGCATGCTCTTTACCGATGCAAACGTCGATCATCTTGGAGGGCTGGTGACGCTGCGTCAGAGCGGCGAACACGGCTTCATCCTCCGGTCGAGCGCCGCGGTCCGCGCCATTGCCGCGGCACAGCCGGCCTTCGTTCCTTTTTCGCAGCCGCCGAATCGCTGGCTCGAGGTTCCGCTCGATGCCCCCTGCGAGGCTGCAAGCGAAGACGACATCGTTGGAAATCAGCTGGCGGTTCGCGCCGTTTCCGTTCCGGGAACGACACCCGGCTACGATGGGCGGCGTCGCCTGTCGGGCGCGGTGGTTGCTTACGAAGTCTCCGACTTAGACCGGAAGAACCGCCTGCTCTTCGCCCCGGTCTTCGCCGGCATCGACGGCGCACTTCGTGCGGCGATTGCGTCGGCGCACGTGGCATTTTTGGATGGAAC
>PMTY01000022.1:43878-46375 GCA_003167155.1 Candidatus Cybelea tumulisoli | reverse complement strand
AACAGGCAGTTGCGGATGGCCCCGTCGGCCGTGAGACGGAGGCGGTTGCAGGTACCGCAGAAGGCGCGGGAGACGCTCGTGATGCCGCCGATCTCGCCGCCGCCGTCGACGACCTGGCTCTTGCCGCAGTACGCGACCATGTTGAGCTCGCTGCCACACTTGTTGGCAGCAACGAACGGCACGTGGTTTTCGTAGGCACGGACGCGAGCCAAGAGATCTGCTTGCACGTTCTCCAGAGACTGCGGATCGCGGCCGCTCGTTACCCATGCCGTCGGCATGACGAGCAGCTCCGCGCCGCGATCCACTAACGCGCGCGAAATCGTCGGCAGCCGTCCGTCGGCGCAAATCAGCACGCCGAGAAGCCCGATCGTGGTCGCAATGGGTGCCAGCCGTTGGCCGTCTTCGAACCATCGCCGGTCGAAGTGCCAGAGAAAGAGCTTGTCCGCGTGCCCGGCAAGCGAACCATCGGCGTCGATGACGACGGCGGCATTGCGCGCACGCCCGTCGCGCAAGACGGCGGCGCCGGCAACGATCACCGTCTGCGTTTCTCGCGCGATAACGCGTAAACGCTCGATGGCATCCTGTGCTTCGTGCGCACCAAGCGGTGCTTTGCCGAGCACGTAAGCGGGGAACGTGGCTTCCGGGAGCACGACGAGGTCGGCTTGCGGCGCGGCGAGACGGGTTGCATCGAGGGCGCGTTGGAGCCCCATGTGCGAGTCGCCGCGATCGTGCGCGGCGAGCTGCAGCGCCGCGACCGCAATGGAGCGAGCCATTCTGCGTCGTTCGCGGCGGCAAAGGAACGCCCCTTACGCCGCCGTTTTGGAAGGGTGACCGGGGGGGTTCGCGGAAAAACAGTAGCCGTGAGAAATGCAAGAACTACGTTATCAACGTCGTCGTTTACGCTTGTTCTAGCGAGCGCCATCCTCGTTTTCGCGCTGCCGCAGCCCGCAACGTCTGCCGTCGCAGCAACGCCTAAGCCTGCCGCAACGCCCCAGAAGCCTGCCTCGAAGGATCTCTGCGATTCGACCAAGAGTAAATGGGCGCACCTAAAATGCGAAGAGTTCAACAGCTCGGCGCCGGGCGACGAATATTTCGGCCGGATGAAGATGAGCTATCTCGGCATCGACAACACGTATAAAGATGGTGCGATTAGCGCCGGGGATTACACGACCGATCCGCATTTGATCGCGAAGCTCGATTTTGCGACCGAAGCATTGCGGAAGTGGGCCGCGAAGTATCCCAACGATCCCGAGCTGGCGCGCTCTTACTACCTTGCCGTTCTGGTGTTGCGAAAAGTTTACACTCAACCCGAGCAGCAAGTGACGTGGGAGTTCATGCATTTGCTTGCCGTGAAGTACGGCAACACGTACTTCGGTAAGACGATGAAGACGACGATTGCACAAGGTTATACCGAGCATTGGTTTGGGCTGGCGCAACTCTGTTCCACGGCGCTTCTCGACGTCATGCCGGGAACGACGCCGGACGCTACTCCGGTGCCTTCGCCCGCGCCCGGTCGCCCTGACGTCGACGTGATCACGCCGCCGTGCGTCCAACCATCGCCGGTACCCGATGCAGCAGAGACATTGATCCGGCTCGGTCCCTCGCCGAGCCCGCCGCACAAACCCTAACGCAGAAATTTCGAAGGACCTTCGAAAAAAAAGCCTCCGCGGTTAGCGGAGGCTTTTTGACTGAAGGAATGGCTGGAAGCTTAGATCTTCAGGCCAATACCTGCGTACGGGCCGCTCTCCGAGAAACCGATCGGTGCGGCGTTGAGGTTGTAACCGCGATCGCCCAGGAAGCCCGCCTCAAAGTACAGCGGGAACCCAGGGAACGTGTAGGAGACGCCGATGTCATACTTCAGGACGTTGTAGCCCACGTCATACGTGCAAGGAGAGGTCGTTGGGGAACAGGCCCCAGCTACGCTCCCGTAGTTGCCGCGGACGTCGAAGAAGTAGTAGACGTTGCCATAGAATGAGAAGGTCCGATCGAGATCGGGGAGCTTCTCGAGACCGACGCCTGCGCCATTCTCCGTCGGATAGCCGTAGTTGTTTCTACGCGACATGTATGCGCCGGCGAGATAGATGCGTGGTGATAGGATTCGAATGCCTAACGCCCCGGTGAAGTCGTAGTCGGCTCCATGGAACGTCGGAACTGCCGATTGGCCGAGTCCGCCGATCGTTGTAACGTAGCATCCGGGATCCGCAGCTCCACCGCAGTTATGTTGCCAGTTCCACTGCCGGTAGTCGATTGCTACCATCCAGGGGAGGTTCATTACGGGAATCTCGATAGCGCCTTTGAGGCGATACGAGAAGCCGTTGTTGTTGTTGTCGCTCGAAGCTCCGTTAACGAATTCGTTGTAGACCTTCGGCGAAATGATGTAATCGCCGGCTACGAAGAAGTCGTAGTACGGTGCCGCGGTCGGCGTTGGTGTGGGCGGTGGCGGCGGCGGCGGTGCCGGAGGCGGCGGTGCCGGGGTCGGCGGCGGAGTCGGCGGTAT
>PMTY01000022.1:20531-43763 GCA_003167155.1 Candidatus Cybelea tumulisoli | reverse complement strand
TAGACGTGATGGTCGTTATAGAGAATAGGATACTGCCCCGACGGGGGGGAACCGAAGTTCGCCGGCGGAGCAGGGTTCGCGCCCATGTCTTGCGCGATCGCGTTGGTTCCAATGTTGCCATGCGATGCGCCAGTCTGGGCTGCGACCGCGTTGAGTCCGAGTCCGGCTACCATTAGCGCGGCCAGGACTCCAGTGCTCAGTCGCTTCAATGTGTCCTCCTAGCTGTTATGAGACCTATGGGATTGCCTTTGACCGGCCCTAGGGGACGGGCTCGGGCACTTGCCCGTTTAACCCTTTTCGGGAACGGCCGATTGCCTCCCCTGCACACAGAGGTCAGGGGCTTATAGAGTCGATAGTCAGGCGAGCTTTTCGCGAAGCTTCGCCAGGAACTTGGCCTTGTCGATGATATAGCGCTCGTGGGTGCCCTCTGCAACGGCTTCCTGCTCGTCGAAAACCTGGACGGCAAAGCTGACGCGCGGACCGTCGAGCATGACGACCTCGACCTCCGTCCTTACGATAAAACCAACCGGGACCAGTTTACTCTGCTCTAGATCGATATGCGTGCCGAGGGTAACTTGCCCGGCACTCAAAATGGGCTCGATGCAATGGATCGCCGCGGTCTCGACCATCTGAACCAGCACCGACGTGGAGAGCACGTCGACGCCCTTGTTGCCGGTCTTTTCGGCCGTCATCCATTCCTCGACGCGGCTCTGGAGACTGTACGAGCGGCCGATGTCGAGTTTCGCGCTCATGCCACCTGGAGATACGCCTTGCAGCCGTTCACCTCATGCTGCGGTTCTAGCACAGGGCCGAATAAGGCTTGAATCAAATGGCACCGCTCGCCGTATATGAGACCATGAAGGATCGGGTTGAGAAGCAGATGCTCAGGATGATGCTGTTCGCGCTCGCGCTGGCCGTCGCCGCGCCGGCGCTCGTCGCATGCGGGAAGAAGCCGCCTCCAGGACCGATGCCGCTGAGCGTCGATGCGGCGGCGGTCACACGTCAGAATATTGCTACCTACGTCACGCTCGACGGGCAGATTGCGCCGCTCGACCAGTCCACCCTCGCCTTCCAGCAGAGCGGCACGGTCACCGCGATCAACGTGAACATCGGCGACATGGTAAGGAAGGGCGCGCTGCTGGCGACGATCGACCCCTCCACGCTCCAGGCTTCGCTCCAGCAAGCGGAGGCGCAGGCAGCGCAGGCTTCGGCCTCCGCGCAAGGCGCGGTCGTCGGATATCCCGTCCAGACGCAGACGAACGAGGCGACGCTGGAAAGCGCAAGGGCAGCGCTTCAGAATGCCAAGCTGGTTTTCAATCAAAATCAGCAGCTCTTCAAGCAGGGCTACGTCTCCGAAACGCAGCTCCAGCAGTCGCAAGCAAACTACGTCCAGGCGCAGCAGGCCTACAACAACGCCCTCGTCGGCCTGCGGAACAACGTCGTCAGCCTTCAGGGCGTCAAGTCGCAGCAGGCCGCAGCGTCGGCCGCCTCGGCGCAGGCGCGTCTCCTGAGGACGGAGTTGTCGCAGACCTATCTGTACGCTCCATACGATGCCGTCGTGGCAAACCGGTTGCTCGACCCCGGCGCGTACGCATCGCCTAACTCGCCGGTTCTCCAGGTGGCTCGCATCGATCGCGTTTGGATCAACGTCAACGTCCCCGACGACGATCTCCCCTTCGTTCATTCGGGAAGCGTGGTTTCGTTCGAGTCTTCGTCGCTGCCCGGAAAGCGCTTCCGCGCCCCGATCGACACCGTGAACGCGGTGCCGACCTCGGGGACGTTGTCGTACCTCGCCCGACTCGAGTTGCAGAATCCCGGTTACGTGTTGCGTGGCGGCATGCTGGTGACCGTGACGGTGACCAAGGAACGAGCCGTGGGCGCCACCGTCGTTCCGCGCAGCGCCGTGGCTGCGACTCCCAGCGGCAGCGTCGTCTACGTGATCTCCGGTGGAAAGGCCGAAGCGGTCCCCGTTCGCCTCGGAATCCAGACCGACACGCTCGCGCAGGTGATCGGTCCTCGGGTACTGCCGGGGATGATGGTGATAACGACGCGTCCCGACGCTCTAAAGGATGGCAGCCTCGTCGCCGTAGCCAACGCGCCCTCGTCGGGTCCTTCCGGCGCCGGCGCGGTGCACTGACGATGAAGCGAACCGCACGTTCGGCCCAAGCGCTCATCGCCGCCCTCGTACTCGGCGGCCTCGTAACCGGGGTCGGCTTGGCGCAAAGCGCGCCGAATCCCAACGGAGACCAGGTCGTTCCAGGGGTCGAGATGCCCTCGCCCCAGCCCGAACCGACCGTCAGTGGAACCCCCATTCCCTATCCAGCGTACGGTGCGCCCGCCCCCGACGTCGAGCAGCTGACGCCGAAGAAGGGCGTTCCGCAATCGATATCGCTCGCCGACGCGGTCCGGATCGGCGTTGCGCTTTCGCCGGTCTTCGCAAACGACAACGCGCAATGGGCCGCGATCCACGCGAAATATACGTCGGAGCTGCAAGCCCTCTATCCCGGGGTCAGCGGAAACGCGTCGATCGGTAAGCAGTTCAGCCGCGGTACCACGAGCTCTGGCGGTGGACCTTCGCCGACGAGCGCGCCGAGTACCGGCCCGACCCCGGCCGCCGTCTTCGGGTTAGGGTCGCCGGCGCCGCTGTCGCGCGCGACGATCGTCAACGAAGCGGCAACCATTACGGTTAGCCAGCTGATTTTTGACGGAGGCCGGACCATCGCCGCGATTCGCTCGGCCAAAGAGGCTGACATCGCGGGGCGCGCCACCTTGCTGCGCGACCTGCAGACGCTGGAGATTAACGTCGCTACCGCCTATTACACGGTGCTCGAAGACAATGCAACGGTGACTGCTGACGCGCAGCTCGTGCACGAGTTCGAGGTCAATGAAGGTTCGGTCGCGGCGCAAATCCGTAACGGCGCCGCGCCGCGCTCGGACATCGCCGCGGCGCAGTTTCAGACCGCGCAAGCAAAGGGAAACCTGGTGACCGCGCAAGGCGTCGCGATTGGGGCTCAGGCAACGTTCGCAACGACGCTCGGGCTCGACGCCGATGCCATGGTCGTGCCGAAGTCGCTGCGGGCACAACCGCCCGTTCCAAATCCGACATACGCGGCTTCGTTGAAGCGAGCGCTAATCATGCGCCCCGACTATATTTCGGCGGCATACAACGTATCATCCGCGCGAGAAAATCTGCGCTACGCTAAACTGGCGCGATTTCCAATTCTTTCGGCCGCAGCCAGCGACGGTGTCACTCGTCAATTCATCGACTGCTTTAGCGAGCCGGGCCTCAATGGGAAACAAGCCGCAGCGTCCTGTCCGGGTCCGGGCAGTTTTACCAACGATACATCGATCGGCTTGCAGCTGACCGTGCCGATCTACGACCAAGGCCAAACGAACTATAACGTTGCCGTTGCGGCTTCGCAGTTGGATCAGGCGGTGGCCAATCTGAACACAACGGTGCTCACCATCGAGTCGAACGTTCGCTCGGCGCTGGCGACGCTTGTTTCGTCGCGCGCCTCTTTAGTGCAGGCACGCTCGGAGCTGACGTCGGCCCAAGTCTCCCTCGACGCGACACAGGCGCAGTATCGGGTCGGAGCGTCGACGATTCTCAATGTCGTTACCGCGGAGGCGAATCTCACGACCGCGCAATCCGCATACATCGCGGCGGTCTACGGCGTTTACACTGCCCAGGAGAACTATTTGTACGCCACGGGTCTTAGCGACGTTCAACTTTAGATGAGGCCGGCAGCCTCGCAAACGCCGGCCACGATATCGGACCCCGTCAACGCCGCGATCCTCGCGATCTCTGAAGATCGGCTCGCGGGCTTTCAAACCGATCCCTTCGGCGAGATCGCCACGCGCAGCGGAATCGGCGTGCAGACCGTCATCGAACGAATCGTTGCGATGCTGCAGGCCGGCACGATTCGGCGCGTTCGCCAAACGCTGCTCTCCACGAGCCTGGCACGCGGGGCGCTCTGCGCGTGGGAAGTCCCGCCCGAAAAGCTCGACGCGGCTTTCGACTATATGTTTGCCGAAGATCCGTTCTCCGGCCACGTCGTGATCAGGTCCACGGATTCCGTTTCGGCCGGGAGCAGCTACCGGCTTTGGACGACGCTCAAAGTCCCGCAAGGCTTCTCGCTGCGCAAGCACGCGCAATGGCTGAGCGGCCAAGTCGGGGCGCAACGTTTTAGGATCATGCCGGCCAAAATGCTTTTCGCGCTGGGAGTCGGGCACGTTCGCCGGCGGGGCCTCGAACCGGGCGCGCGCGCCGGCGAGCCGGCCCAGCCCCTCGATACCTCGATCGTCGAGCTCTCCGAACTGCAATGGCGCGTGCTGGTTACCCTCAAGCGAGAGTTTGCGCTCGAAGAGCTCGTGCGCGACCTTTGGGCGGCCCGCGCTCGCGAGGCCGGCCTCGACCTCCAGGCGTTCGTCGACGTCGCTCGAGAACTCCAGGAGCTGGGCGTAATCGGGCGGTTCTCCACCTTTCTGGAGCACGTCAAGGCGACGGCGGGGAACGAGCGGGTGACCAGGTACAACGCGCTCTTCCACTGGGCGGTGGCGCCCGGCTTGGAAGTTCGCGCCGGCTGCGAGGTCGGGCGGCATTATGTGATCACCCACGCGTATTGGCGGGAGGGCGGCCCTGAGTTTCACGAGGTCAACGTCATGGCGGTCGCGCACGGAATGGAGAAACCGGTCGTGCTCGCGCATAAAGCGGCGATCGACGAGCACCTGCGGGAGGCCGGAGTGGGGTTTACCTATACCAACGTCTTTTGGGGCGGGCGCAGCGAAATCAAACCGTCGGAGATTGCTCCGAGCGCCTACCGTGACTTTTGCGCGCAGCGCGGCGTCGATCCCGAAGCAATGCTTGCGCCGCCGGATGAAGAACTGGGGCCCGTATGAGCATCAGGATCTCGTCGTGCTTCGCCGTGCTGTTGGCCGCGGCTGCGCTGGCCGGCTGTACGAAGGTCTCCGGTTCGGGCGGCTCGGCCTCGACCGGCAGGCATCAGTGGACCCAGCCCGGAGTCTTTCGCTGGTCCGAAGGGTCCGATCCCAAGGGTCTCAACGTTATTTTGGACTCCGCTTCACCCACGCTCGATCTCGCGATGTTCATCTTCTCGTGGGCGATCCGCTACGATGCGAAGGGGCGCCCCGTGCCCGATGCGCTGCGCGAAATCCCCACGATTGCCAACGGCGACGTCAGTAAGGACGGCTTGCGGCTGACCTACAAGCTGCGTCCCAACATCAAGTGGCAAGACGGCGTTCCGCTCACCTGCGACGACCTGAAGTTTACCTGGCAAGTCGTGATGAATCCCCATAATAACGTGGTCACCACCGACGGCTACAAGAGCATCGGCAGCATCGACTGCTCGAATCCGCTCGTCGCGGTGATCCACATGAAGAAGCTCTACGCGCCCTATTTACAACAGCTTTGGAGCGAGAATGGGAATGCGCCCATCCTCCCGGCGCATATCTTGACGAAATACAACGACGACAAGGGCTCGTTCAACACAGCCCCCTATAACTCGCTGCCGATCGGAAGCGGCCCTTTCAAGGTCGTTGCATGGAATCGCGGCCAGGACGTTCGAATGGTGGCTAATCCGGATTTCTATCTCGGTAAACCCAAGCTCGACGAAGTGATCTACAAGATTCTGCCCGACGAAAACACGGAAGAGACGCAGCTCCAGACCCACGAAATCGACATGCTCGCCGTTGGGTCGGGGATGAAGTGGCCGCAATACGCGTCGCTGGCCGCCGACCCCGCAAACGGACTGGTAGCGATCCGGGTGGATTCCTTTCTCTTCTCTCACGTGGATTTCAATCTCCGGCACCCGATCGTGAGCGACCGCAACGTTCGCATTGCGCTGGCCTATGCCACCAACCGGGCTGACATTATCAGCAAGCTCCTCCACGGATCGGCGAGAGCCGCCGAGACGGATCAAAGCCCGGTGCTCTCGTGGGCTTTTACGAACGACGTCACCCATTACCCGTACGACCCGCAGAAGGCCCGCGCAACCTTCGATGCGGATGGTTGGAAGGTCGGGCCGGATGGCGTTCGCGTCAAGAACGGTCAACGATTGGAGATCACCTTTAGCACACAAACCGAGTCCAACTACGGCAAAGCGCTACAAACGTTCTTGCAACGCGAGTGGCGCGACGTCGGCGTCCAAGCCGACATCAAGAACTATCCGACCAGTCAGTTCTTCGACAACTCCGCCAACGGGATTCTGCAAGGTGGCCATTACGACGTGGCTAGCTTTTCATGGTACGGCGCGGCCGATCCCGACGATAGTGCGATCTACTCGTCCCAGAACATGGCGCCGCACGGGCAGAACGCAATGTTCTGGGATAATCCGGTCGCGACGGCTGCGATGAACGATGCGCTCTCGACCGTCGATCAAGCTCGGCGTAAGCGGGACTACGTCGTCGTCCAGCAGCAGCTCACGAAGGACGTTCCGACGATCATCGTCAGCTTCTCGCGAGTTCCGTTCGTGTATAACAGCGACTTGAAGGGTTTCGACCCGTCCCCGGTCATCTCGGCATTTTGGGATCCCTGGAACTACTCGATCTAAGGAGCGTACGGATATGTTGAGGATTTCTCGTTATGCGGCCGCCATCGTTATGGCAGCCATGCTCTGTTCGTGTACCAAAGGCGGCGGCCAAACGGTTACGGCGCATTACTTGACGGTCGCCGACGGGAGCGGCGACGTTACGACGCTTAATCCTCATCTCTTCACGGAGCTGACGCTGGGATTCATCTCGCAGATGACGCAAGCGTACTTGGTCAAGTACGACGCGCAGAATCGCCCGTATCCCGAGCTGGTAACGGTGGTCCCGACTCAAGAGAACGGAGGCATCAGCAAGGACGGCGACACGATCACCTGGCATCTGCGCAAGGGCGTCCGCTGGTCCGATGGCGCGCCATTTAACGGCGACGACGTAGTCTTCTCGACGGGGGTCGTTCTTAATCCGGCCAATAACGAAGTCGGCCGCGACGGCTGGAACCTTATAACGAAGATCGACGAGCCCGACAAGTATACGGTCGTCTATCATCTCAAACACCCGTACTCGTCCTTCCTTCCCACGTTCTTCGGCAGCGCCGGCGCCAATCCGACGGTCCTTCCCAAGCACCTGCTCGCGGGTTATAAGAACATCAATGACATTCCGTATAACTCCAAGCCGGTGGGCATCGGCGCCTTTCGCGTGGTCGATTGGAAGCGCGGCGACAGCATCGATCTCGAGGCCAATCCGTATTACTTTCGCGGAGCGCCGAAGCTGGCGCGCGTTACCTACAAGCTAATTCCGTCGCGCGACACGCTGCTGACGCTCATGCAGACCGGCGACGTCGAGCTCTGGCCTCAGGTGACGCCGACCTACATCTATCAGGCCAAGCAGATTCCCAAACTGCAGGTCGAAGTGCACCCCGGCGTCGATTACGCGCATCTGGACTTCAACGTCGCGCGGCCGCTGGTGAGCGACCGGCGCGTCCGGCAGGCCGTTCGTTTTGCGATCGACCGGCGGCAGATGGTTGCCAAGATCGACCATGGTTACGCCGTTCTGCAAGAGAGCACGGTACCCTCGATCATGCCGTTCGCGCCTAAAAATATCCCATTCATCGAACGCGACCCCGCTAAGGCGCGGCAGTTGCTGGACGAAGCCGGTTGGAAGGTCGGTCCCGACGGAATCCGCGTGAAGGACGGTAAGCGCCTGTCGCTGCAGTTTCCTTACTTCACCGGTTCTGCCGCCTCCGACGACACCGTTGAACTGATCCGTGAAGAGCTGCGAGCGGTCGGGATCGAGATTCAAACGCGCAAGTATGCGCCCGCAATGTTTTTCGCTCCTTACCAAAACGGAGGCATCGTTTACGGCGCGAAATGGGATATGACGATGTTCGCCTGGGGGGGTCAGCCCGTTGCCGATATCTCCAACCAGTTCGAGTGCAATCAGATTCCGCCCAACGGGCAGAACGTGTTGCACTACTGCAATAAGGAGCTCGACGCGCTGTTGGAAGAAGTCAAGGGAACGTACGACTTGCGAAAGGAAGCCGAACTTCTGGATAAGGAACAGCGGATGATTATCGCCGACGCACCGACGATCGTGCTCTACGTCCTCGACGTCGGCTACGCCCACAGCCCGAATCTAACCGGGTATAATCCCGGCGTCTTTACTCCGTTTGACGATATGCAGAGTGTCGATATATAGCGCAGGCGAGAAGCGCGCAGCCAAGCAGCGGGAGCGCGCGCAGGAAGGCCCACACCGGCGCGACGCCCAGCAGACCGGCGGCGCGCTGTTCGGCCAGCCAAACTTCGGCAGTCGCAGCGTTCGGGTTCGCATGGAAAGCCGGCAACGAGTCGGGCCAGACCGGAGCGGGATGATGTGCGGCAAGCAGTGCCGCTCCGGCAAAGAGCGCGCTGACGGGCAACGCCGCGCGCCAAGTCCTGCGGGTTTCAGATGGATCGCCGAGCACGCTAAAGGCGGCGAACGCCGCGGTCGCCAGCAGCGCGCTTTGAGCTATGCCGGTCGGCCGCTGCGCCAGACCGAGCCAGTCGATCGAGACGAGCAGCGCACCGCCTAGCGCGAGCGTCCGTGCCGTCGCGCGCGTGCGCAAGGCGCACCAAAGTGCGGCAGGATAGCCGATCAGGAGGTCGTGCTCGTGCAAAAATACCCCGGCAAACGGCACGAGCGCGGACCATGCCGCAAATCGGGGGAATGCATCGCGAACGCGCAAAGCCAGAAGCAGCGCAGCGGCAACCACAAGGATCGCTGTCCCCGCGCCGATCAGTTGCGCAGAACGCGGCGTCGCGCCGAAACCGTACGCGATCGCGGCCGGCGTCAGTTGAATTGTAACGAATCGCTCGGCAGCAGCGTGAGCGGCCGCGTTCGCGGCGTAGGTAACGGGCCACGTCCAGCCCGCGGCTGCGACGCCCAGGGCGTACGCCACGATCGCTGCGGCGGCGATTGAGAGTACCGCGCGCTTGCGGTCGAACTGCGACGCTAGACCCAGCGCGACGTTGGGTGCGGTAAATGCAAGGGTCGCGGCTGCTGCGGCCAGCGGCATGGAACGATCGGCGAGCACCACGAGCAGCGTCGCCCCGAGGAATGCCGGCAACGCGAACTGTCCCAGCGCGAGATCGCTGGTGATCGGCCCAAATGCGATCGCCAGCGCCAGCGCGCCAAAGAATAGCCGTGCACTCATCGGCGCGCCGCTCGCGCGAATCAGCGTGACGATCAGTGCGAAAAGTGCGCCGGCGAGGAGGGTCAGCCAGAGTGCAGCCGCCGCTCGATAGGGCAGTCGCGCGAAGGCGCTCCAGAGCAGTAGCGCCGGCGGCGGATTGATGAACGGCAAGAGTTCGTCGCGTTGCGGGTCAACGCCCGGGACGGTGCGCTCCGCCTGCCAGATCGCTTTCGAATAAGGATCGGCACGGACGTTCCACGCCGATCCGGCCGACCAATACGCCTCGAAATCGCGCAAGGGCGGCCCCGGCGTAGGCAACGGGCGCGCGGCCAGGAGCGCGATCGCTATTGCAACCCACGCGAGCGCGAGCGCCCACGCGCGATTCACAGGCCGAAGCCGCTTGCCGAGCCCGGGTTCGCGATCGCATGCGATTGCGACATGACGACGAGCAGCCCCAGCACCGTCGCGAGATACCACAGGCTTACACGTCCGCGCGCCCAGAAGGTCATGTTCGCGGCGCGCGGATCCACGTGGCCGCGCCACGCGGAAAGGATCGACGGAAGTCCGAGGACGCCGATGATTACGATGAAGAGCAGCGGGATGTGCCAGAGAATTGCGAAGCCGATAAAGAGAACGAAGCCGGCGATCCAGAGCGGTGGCCAGACGGCGCCGATGATTCGCCCGCCGTCAAACGGCGGCACGGGAAGCATGTTGAAGAGATTCAAGAACGCCGAAAGATCCGCGCATGCAAACCAGAAGCGATCCTGCGTCACGTCGCCGATCGCGTAACAGGCCGCGGCGAGCCCCAGCCCCGTCAGCGGCCCCGCCAGCGCGATATAGGCATCCTGCTCCAGATCGTCGGGCGCGGCGCCCGCGGTAAATGCGCCCAAGAGCGGAACGAAGGCCGGTAGGCGTGCCGGCAAACCGTAGGCGCGAAAGGCAAAGTAGTGCCCGAGCTCGTGGGCGAG
Organism: Candidatus Cybelea tumulisoli; assembly: GCA_003167155.1. Lineage (GTDB taxonomy): Bacteria > Vulcanimicrobiota > Vulcanimicrobiia > Vulcanimicrobiales > Vulcanimicrobiaceae > Cybelea > Cybelea tumulisoli. Next base: position 33,623 of record PMTY01000022.1, on the reverse strand, counting down.
CAAGAGCAGCATGATGACGACGGCAAGCTTCCACCCGAAGATGACGACGTAGATCCAGAGCGAGAGCAGGAAGCTCCAGCTGATCGCAAAGAGTTTGCCGCCGATCAGCAAGAGAAACTTGAACTTGACCAAGAACGCGACGAGGGCTGCGAGGATCGCACCGCTGCCTCGGTTACGCCGCTTGACCGGCTTGGGGTCTTCGCGCTGCTCGCCGGCCGGCGGCTGCGTAGGGGGCGGCAGGTAATCCACCAAGCAGTCTTCAACCGCGACTCGTGCCGGTCATCGTAGTCCTTGGTGGAGGCTTCGCCGGAATGGCCGTGGCCCGTCGGCTCGAGCGCCGGTTGCGCCCGCAGGAAGCCGAGATCGTCGTGCTCAGCCGGGAAAACTATACGCTCTTCACCCCGATGCTGCCCGAGGTGACCTCCGGCGAGCTCGAAGTCCGTCACGTCGTTACGCCCGTGCGCGAGCAGTTACGTCGCAGCCGCTTCGTCCTGGCCGACGTCGACGAAGTTGATGTCCGAGCGAGCACGGTGAGGTACCACCACGTTCTTACCGGTAGGAGCGTGCTCCAACCCTACGATCATCTGGTGCTGGCGCTCGGCGCCGCGACGTCGACGTTCGGCCTGCCCGGTGTCGAGGAGCACACGTGGGCGCTCAAGACGCTGGACGACGCCGACGCGCTGCGCAATCATTTGGTTTGGCTCTTGGAGCTGGCCGATACGATCGACGACGAATTGCGGCGCAAGCGGCTTCTGACTATCGCCGTGGTCGGCGGCGGTTTCACCGGGGTCGAAGCGGCGGGTGAGATCGTGCAGCTTTTTCGTAGCGTCTTGCGCTTCTACAAGCGCTTGCGACTCGCCGAAGTCAAGATGATTTTGGTCGAGGCGGGGCTAACGTTGCTCGCCGGCCTTCCTGCGAAGATGGGTGAGTATTCGCGTCGCGTCCTCGAGCGTGACGGCGTTGAAGTCGTCACCGGCGACGGCGTCACCGGCGCGGAGTCGACGGGACTCAATCTGCAGAGCGGACGCCGCATCGAGACCGAGACCATCATCTGGAGCGCCGGGGTGCAACCCTCGCCAACGGTTGCAAAGACCGCGTTGCCGAAGACGAAGCGCGGTGCGATCGAGACGCAAAGCGACATGCGCGTCGTAGGAATCGCCGGCGTCGCCGGCGTCTGGGCGCTTGGTGACTGCGCGTCGATTCCGGATCCAGAGGGCGGCGTCTATCCGGCCACTGCGCAACATGCCATTCGTGAAGGGCCGGCCCTAGCCGACAATATCGTCGCCGCGATGCGCGGCAAACCGACGAAGCCGTTCCGCTATACATCATTGGGCATGATGGCCGCTTTGGGAGGGCGCAAGGCCGTCGCGCAGCTTCCGGGCAACCGCGTGATAACCGGCTTTATCGCCTGGTTTCTGTGGCGCACTTACTATTTATTGCGGCTGCCGGGCCTCGATCGAAAGCTTCGCGTTGCCTTCGACTGGACGCTCGAACTGATTTTCCCCCGCGATACGGCCGAACTGCGCTTTGGCGAGCCGCAACAGAACGTGCGGCACGAAGAGATGGTATCAGGCTCGTAGAACGCCACAAGATGCTCCGCGAACCGATCGAACGCCTCATTCGTGACCCCAAAGAGTTCACGCGCGATGTCAAGTTCCCCGATCCGGGAGAGATCCGGATCTACGACGAGACCCTGCGCGACGGCGAACAGATGCCGGGCGTTTGCTACACACCGGGCCAGAAGCTCGAGATTGCCAAAGAGCTGGCCGGTATCGGGGTGCACGTGATGAGCGTGGGCTTTCCAGCAGCGTCGGCCGGCGATCGCCGCACGCTGCAACTCGTGATGGAGGCAAAGCGCCGCGGCGAGCTTGGTGAGGTCGAGATCGTCGTGATGTGCCGCAGCAACCGGAACGACATCGACGTTACGGTCAAAACTCTGCGCGACGTTGGAATCGAACCGCGAGAAGTAACCTTCTTCGTCTTTACCAGTGGTAGCGATCTGCATCTGAAATACAAGATCGGCAAAACGCTGTTGCGTTACGAAGGTCGCGACGAGCGCGAGTGGCTCGATCTGCCGTTGGCGTTCTACCGTGAGGCGAACGTCCGTCTACAATGCGACGCGATCCGGCACGCCCGCGAGTGCGGCGTGGAGCGCATCGAGTTTGGTGCCGAGGACGGCAGCCGGGGTGACGTCGCGTACTTCATCGAGTATTTCAAGGCTGGGCTGGCTGCCGGCGGCACGCGCCCGGCATGGCCCGATACGGTGGGCACGCTGACGCCCGAAGCGACGCGCTGGTACTGCTCGCGCATCGTTGCGGCCTTACCGCAAGGGCTGCCGATCGTCGCGCACCTTCACAACGATTACGGCCTGGGGACCATTAATGCGATTACAGCCGTTTCGTGCGGCTTCAAGGTCGTGTCGGTAACGGCCAACGGCTACGGCGAGCGGGCCGGCAACGTGAAGCTGCACGAGTTCGTCGTCGCGCTGCGCGTTCTCTATGGGATCGAGCTCCCAGGCTTCAAGTACGCGAAGTTGCGCGAACTGGCGCGCTTCATGGAGCGCATGAGCGGCATTCCGCTGCAGCAGCACGAGCCGATCGTCGGCTCCAAAGTCTTTGCCCATGAGTCCGGCATCCACACGCAGGCGATGCTCGTCGATCACCGGATGTACGAAGCCGTTCCGGCCGAACTGGTCGGCGCGAGCACGAGCTGGGTCTTCGGAAAACATACCGGCGCCGCGCTTGTCGAAGATACGCTGCGCCGTCACGCCAAGCGCCTCGCCCACGCCGGCGTCGAGCCGACCTCTGAGCTCGCGCACCGCGTGACCGACGAAGTCAAACGTCTACGCGAAGAGCGCGCCGCCTCGAGCAAGAGCGAAGAGACGATCGAGCTCTACGAGATCGCGATGCGTCAACTTTCGCTAAGCGAAGAAGACGTCGTCGACATCGCGATTGCGCTTGGAGCCGCGAAGCCGGCGGTCGCTTAGTGAGCGAAAGTTGAAGGCGCGTAAAATCCGCCTCGGCGAGGATGAATCGTCTTTCGACCGTGCGGCGGTTGCGGCCATGACCCCAGAGGAACGCATGGCGCTTTCGTGGCGTATTACTAAGGATTTGTTACTGCTACGGGGGATCGATGGAGCTGCAATCCGACTGGATCGCGCTACTGCGCGAGTTCTACGCCGCCGGAGTTGAATATATGGTGATCGGCGCTGCGGCGATCGCCTATCATGGATACCCGCGAGCGACTCGCGACTTCGATGTCTGGGTTCGTCCAACTGCGGAGAACGCTCGACTCGTCTTTCGCGCTCTAGCGAAGTTTGGTGCGCCTATGGATCAGGTTACGGTGGCCGACTTCGAGCACGACGACACCGTGTGGCAACTCGGAGTCGAGCCTCTTCGCATCGACGTGCTTACCGGAATCGAAGGCGTAACCTTCGACGAGGCCTGGCCGCGGTGCGATCACGCGACGATCGATGGCCTCGACATTCCAGTGATCTCGCGCCGCGACCTCATCGTCAACAAGCGAACCGTGGGGCGGCACCGAGATTTGGCCGACCTCGAACTGCTTGGCGCGCCGCTTGCCGCGACCGAGGACGACGCTTGACGCGCCTATTGCGCGATTAGTTCGATGCGGTTTCCGAACGGATCGGTAATGTAGCAATGGGGCTTTCCCTCAAATAAGGAGTCGTCTTCGACGACATGTCCTCCATGAGAGCGAACGCGCTGCAAGAGAGCTTCATAGCCGGCGCATCGGAACGCCGGATGAGCTTTCGTTGCAGCGCGAAAATCGTCATCGACGCCGAGGTGCACCGATACGTCCCCGCTGCGCAGCCATACTCCGCCGCGATCGATCAACTCGGCGGGCTTTGGCTGTTCCGTGAGGCCGAGGACGTCGACGTAGAACGAGCGCGCCTCGTCCTCTTTGCCTCGCGGGATCGCCAGCGCAATGTGGTCGATGCGCTGAAACGGCCTCGAACGGCTCAGCGTGACGACGTCAGGTTAGCGCTGGGCCCAGGACCAAGCCGCGATTAGCCAACCGGCCGACGACTTCGTGAGCACAAGCGTGAAGATGCCTGAATCTTTAGCCGGCTTCCCCTTCATCTTGTAGGTGTAAGTGGCCGGAAAAACGCTGTACGCGTGATTGCCCGTCACTGTGACGTGCAGCGCGGTACCTAGCGCCACCATCCCCCAACTCATGCCGTTCTTTTTGTTCCCAGCGTCGAACGCGATCCACCAATCGGCACAAGCCGCCGTCCCGCTCCACGTGTAGGGCGGAAAACCGTCGATGATTGATACCGATGGGGCGCACGCCGCCGCCCACGCCTTCATATCGCCTTTGTTAAATGCCCCGACGGCGCCATTGATCGTTGCCATCACGCCGCTCGTGTCCGATGCGGAGCCAACAGCAGGGACGGACAAGAGCGCGATCGCTGCCGTCAGCGTGACGATGACTGGTCTCCAGATTTTCAATGCAATCTCTCTTCGAAGTAGGTGCTAGCACCGAGCAAGAGGCCGGTTTCTTGCGCCGCCCTCGCTCCCCTGCTTTAGGGGCCCGGCTCGACGAGCGTGGTGTCTTGGACCTCAGGCTCGATGAGCGGGACGTCGTAGATCGTGGAGCTGCGTTCGTGGATATCTTCGAACGCGATGGTTGCTTCTCGGACTACGCGGCGATGAGTGAGATAAAGAGTATCGACGGCGCTTTCGCGCGTTATATACGGCGCGCCGTCCAGAATCGAGAAGTCGACCGACCATGGCACGTCAACGAGCGGCGCAAGGGTGAAGTTTCCCGCGACGACTGCCTTCCTCGGTAAGTAATCGGTGGTGCCGATCCATAGCTCGCGCAAGCGGTTATCCTTCGGCTTACGAAGCGGCGTAAGTCCGAGATGATAGGTCGGTACGCCATCGAGCAGCGGCGTATCGATCAGCGAAACTCTATAGTCGCGTGCTCCTGACGATACAACGGCAATGACCCGCAACGAACTCTGCGCTTCAGGCGATGTTGCCGCTGTGCGCATCGCCTTGTAGCGCAGACCAAACATATACGTTGGCTCCAGCAGCGGCTCGCCCAGTAGATATTGATTGGGTGCCGGATGACCGACTGGGATTTGCTTGCTAGCGCATCCCCCTCTCGCAATACAGAGGACGATGCCGAAGTTTACGTTGATACCGTGGGGAACCGGCGGCGGTTTGGCCAGCTGTTCGTCGCTGATGGGAAATATCCGAATCGCTCCGTCAGCGGGATCGGCGCTGGCCCGATAGCGATCGGCGACCGGTGTCCCTCCGTCGAGCCCACTGACCGCGATCGTGTAGGTAAGCTGGTCCGGGTAGCGCGCGCTCGTAACCGCAGACCGAGCATGAAGCCAGATCGAGTAGGCATCTACGGCAGCCGGCGCCGTATCCATTACGCTTGGGCGCCGAGGCGCCAGGTCGCGACGAAGGCTTTGAAGATGACCGGATAGGAGTCGTGCACGAAGCGTACGCTGCGGGAGCCGGTGCGCTCAAAGCTGGGAATGGCAGCAACGAGATGCGCCTGTGCCGCGGTGACGAACTGCACGTCGAGTGCGATCGGCGGCTCGAAGCAAAAAGGCCTGGCAGTTGCCGCGCCGGCGATCGCCGCTTCGGCTTCCCGGCGAATCGCGCGTTGGGCCGCCGCCGGCATCATCGAATTGGCCGCAAAGTTACCGATGGATTCTTTTACGACGACGCCGCGTACCCAGGGCATCTGCTCCACAATGCCTTCGACGGTCGTGCGATCGCCCGTCGCCAGCAGGACTGGAACGCCATGGAAGCCGAGCAGGGCGGCGTTGAGCGTCGCTTCGCTGCATCGGACTCCGTTGACACGAACGTCGTAGATAGCCGAGGGCGTATAGGTATGGCACAACACGGCGTCGGCATCGCCCGCTGCCCCGTGATAACCGATGAAGAACGCTCCGCCGAAGCCGCCGTCGGCATCTTGCACCATCGAGAACGGCTTGCGGTTCCCGAAGATGATGCGCACGTCGGCGGGAAGCTCGTCGAGCAAAAGGTTGCGCATCGAACCATGCGAGTCGTTGACGAGCACCCCGGCCGCGCCGCCCCCGCGTGCGCCCTCGATTGCACTCGCCACTTCTCTGGTGTAGTAGCGGCGGTAGATCTCGTACTCGGGGTGCGGCGTTCGACCATCGACCTGCTGCCAAGCGCAAACCCCGGCGACGCCCTCCATATCGCTCGAGATGTAAAGGTTCATCCGATGGGAGCGGCGGCGGCGGCGATGCGCGTCGCGGCGAGAAAGGCCGCAAACAGAGTCGGATAGTCGCCGCTGGTGAACTGCACGGCACGTCCGCCGATTCGGACGAAACCCGGCATGAGCTCGATGAAATCGGCATGCTCGACTTGGGCCGTCTCGATCGTGAGCTCAAAGGGTGCCTGGAAGATGAAGGGTTTCGCTTGGGCGATGCGACCCACCGCCTCGCGAGCCCCGGCGAAAATCGCCTCGCGCGCCGCTTGCGGCGTCAACGAGTTCACGGCCGAGAATCCGATCGCGTCCTTCACGACGACTCCGACCGCCCACGGCATAGCGCGCAGGCACTCATCGACGATCGTTCGGTCTCCGGTAATCAGGACGACGGGAACGCCGTAACTGCCGGCCAGCGCCGCGTTGAGTAACGCCTCACTGCACGGCGTGCCGTTAACGATCGCGCGGTAAACGTCGTCGGAGTAGGTATGGGCTAGCGTGGCGGCGTCACCCGCCTTCGCGTGGTAGCCGGTAAAGAAGACCGCGTCGCTTCCGGCGCCCAAGCCCTGCATCATGCTCCATTCCTTGGGCGCACCGGAGATGACGCGCAGATCGTCGTCCGCGGGGAGCTCGTCCAGCAAAAGGTTTCGCATGGACCAGTGCGAGTCGTTGACAAGGATTCGGCGCGCACCCCCGTCGCGCGCGCCGTCGATGGCCGCGCGTACTTCCCGCGTCATGTACGAGCGAAAAACCGGATACTCGTGCGTGTCGCTGGGGTCGCACTGCTTCCACGAGCAGAGGCCGGCGGTGCCCTCCATGTCGCAGGAAATATAAACGTTCACTGACGCAGCGCTTGGCGCGCCTGCGCGAGGCCCTCCTGCGCCGCGACGTTTCGCGGGTTTGCGCGCAAAGCACGCTCGTAGAGTGGAATGGCTTGTGCGAAATGATTCGAGGCTAAATACATATCGCCGAGCTGCGCCAAGGCGACGTCGTCGCTGGGGTGGGTGGCGATCCGCTCGCGCAGCTTCCGTAACTCCGCTACTACGGGCGCCGGCGGACCGCCCTCAACGTCGTTCTGCGAGCCCTGCTCGGGCGTCTGCGCTGCGGTTTTGGTCGTGACGGCCTTGCCGAAGACCGAACCGGTCACTCCGAATCCGTTGGCCACCAAAAGCGCCATGATGCCGAGAAACAAAGCGGCAATGACGAGGAAGATCGGCAGGGAAATTCGCAGCGGAAGCCCGCCCGGCTGATTTGGCGGCACGAAGAATCGGTTGGACGCACCACGAAGAAAACCATGCAATGCTCCCCGCCGAGGCCGATCTTCAGCTGCTTTTTGCGCGTTTGAACTATGAATTTTTTAGCGGCGAGGCCCCCGGCTGCCGAATTCGCTACAACGCTCGCTTTTCGAACTCCGCCGGGCGCATCAGTTATACCGGCCAGCCGATGCTCATCGAGCTGTCGTCAAAGCAGCTTGGCCGCCGGCCCGACGCGCTCCAAGAGACGCTGCTCCACGAGATGATTCACGCGTGGTGCTACGCGCGCTTCAAGGAAATGGGGCACGGCGCTCGCTTCAAGCGCAAGCTGCGCGAGTGCGGTCTGTCCTCGATCTATCACGATCTCGGAAACGCTCCGCCGCTGCGGGAGTCGACCAAACGCTACATTCTGCGTTGCGAGCACTGCGGGCTCGAGGCGCTGCGGCGAAGCCGGCCGAGCAAGCCGTCGAGCTGCGCCCGTTGCAACAAACGTCGCTTTGACCCGCGCTTTCCGCTAACGGTCTACGAAATCGTCGAAATGCAGGCCGTCGGAACCACGCTCGAGCGCACCGCCGCCCGGAAAGGCCGCGACTGACGCCGAAGTTCTCAAGACCATGACGACGATGAAAACGCATAACGGCGCGCCGGTCCGTGTCGAGAGCGACTCGATGGGAAAGATCGAGGTTCCGGCCGACAAATATTACGGAGCGCAATCGGCCCGCTCGCTGGTGCACTTCGACATCGGGGACGGCACGTGGCCGCGTGACGTCATGCCGAAGCAGGTCATCAGGGCGATGGCACTGCTCAAGAAGGCGGCGGCGCTGGTCAATCACGATCTGGACAAGCTCAACGACGAGAACACGCGGCTGATCGTTGCGGCGGCCGACGAGGTGATCGCCGGCAAGCTCGACGCGCATTTTCCACTGCGGGTCTGGCAGACCGGCTCCGGAACGCAGACGAACATGAACGTGAACGAGGTTATTTCGAACCGCGCGATCGAGCTCGCCGGCGGCGAGATGGGATCGAAGAAGCCGGTCCATCCGAACGACCACGTCAATATGTCGCAATCGTCGAACGATACGTTTCCTACGGCGATGCACGTCGCCGCCGCGCAGGCGATGTCGCAGATGCTGCCGGCCGTGCAGGCGCTGCGCGACGCGCTGCATGCCAAGGCACAGGAATGGTCGCACGTCGTGAAGGTCGGTCGAACGCACCTGCAAGACGCGACGCCGCTCACGCTGGGCCAAGAGTTTTCCGGCTACGTCACGCAACTCGACCGTGCGATGCGCGCATGCCGAGAGGCGCTGGACCCGCTCTACGACCTAGCAATCGGCGGAACGGCGGTCGGCACCGGGCTCAACGCCCATCCCGAGTTCGGCGAGCGCACCGCGCGCCGGATCGCGGAGCTTACCGGGCTGCCTTTCCGCTCGCATCCCAATAAGTTCACGGCGCTGGCTTCGCACGACGATTTCGTCTTCGCCTCGGGCGCGCTCAAAATGCTGGCCACCGCCCTGATGAAGATCGCCAACGACATCCGCTGGCTGGCCTCGGGGCCGCGCGCGGGAATCGGTGAACTCATTCTACCGGAAAACGAACCGGGCAGCTCGATCATGCCGGGCAAAGTCAATCCGACGCAGTCCGAGGCGATGACGATGGTTTGCGTGCAAGTCTTCGGCAACGACTTGGCGATCAGTTTCGCAGCGTCGCAGGGCAACTTCGAACTCAACGTCTTCAACCCCGTGATGATCTATAACTTCTTGCACTCGACGACCCTCTTGCGCGACGCGTGCACGATGTTCCGCGAACATGCAGTCGATGGTCTGCGAGCCAACGAAGAGCAGATCAAGAAGTATTTGGACGAATCGTTGATGGTGGTGACGGCGCTCAACCCGCATATCGGCTACGACAAGGCCGCCGAGATCGCCAAGAAAGCGCACCACGACAAGACGACGCTCAAGGCGGCCGCGCTCGCGCTCGGGCACGTCTCCGAACAGGAATACGACCGCATCGTCGTTCCCAAGGAGATGACCGCACCGCGTTAAGGGCCCGCAGGCTCCTAGCGCGCGTTACGTTTTCGAGCCGTTAAAGGTGCTCTTCGATCCGTGGATCGTTACGGTGCCGCTCATCGTCGTCCGCGCTTTGTTTACCTCACCCGTCCCCTTGCCGGTTCCCAGCTGCTTCGTGGAGACGACCACGGTGAGTTTATTCTTGCGGATGGTGCCTTTTACGGTCCCTTTGGTGGTGCGCGAGTCTATAGTAATCGCAACCGTGCCGGAGAATTTCTTGCCCTTTTGCGTTAGGTGCATCGAGAAGGTGCCTGAGTAGCTGCCCGTGTCCCAGCTGCCCTTCCAGCCTCCGGTCAGTTTCGGCTTTGCCGGCTCGACCGTTCCCATTGCGGGGGCGGCGGGCGGGAGCGTCTTGACCGAACATGCTGACAGCACGGGAGCAACGGCGAGCACGAGCACGAAACAAATGGATTGTATACGTGTCATAGCCGGCTAATTCTACTCCCGTAAGCGGGTCTTGGCTAGCCCTACCGGCTCCTAGAGTTGGGCTCTAAAGTTGGCGCCAAACCAGTGAAGCCGCGGCGACCACCAGGGCGACCGCGACGACGATGAGCAACTGCGGCGATTTGAGCCGCAGCGAGAGCCGCGCGCCAATTGGGCCGCCCAGCAATCCGCCGGCGACCAGCGGTACGACGTCTCGCGCGACGATATCGTGCTGCATTACGTGAACCACGAGGCCGACCGGTGAGGTGAGAAGGATCGCGAAGTGCGACGTCGCGCTGATGGCGTGCGCCGGCAGCTCCGAGAAGTAAAGGAAGGCCGGCACCAGCACGATACCGCCGCCCAAACCGAAGAGGCTCGAGAAAATCCCCACGACGAATCCCAAACCGAGGGCTGCACGATACGACATCCCTTTGATCTTTGTCACGCGATCGTGCTCGATTCGCCCGGCCATCCGGCGCTCCGCGTTCCACGCCATATCCACCGCGACGGCAACCAGCAGCACCGCAAGGATCGTGTCGAAGAGCCGCGCCGAGATATGGACCGACGCGATCGCTCCGAGAATGCTTCCGGGCAAGCCGCCCGCCGCAATCAGCAGCCCGATCTTGAGGTGGACGCGTTTTTGCAAGAGATACGTGAAGGCGCCGCTGGCGCTATTGGCGACGATGAGAACCAGCGATGTGCCCGCGGCGTAGGCGGGTGAAAACCCTAAGAAGAGACGCAGGATCGGGACCAGGATGAAACCGCCGCCGAGACCCACCATCGAGCCGAAGATGCTCGCGACAAAGGCGGCGGCGAAGAGCTCTAGCGCAAAACGCAGATTGTCTAACTCGAACGGCCGATGTAGCGACGATCCCGCGTATCGATTTTAATGACGTCGCCCTCTCCGACGAAGAGCGGAACGTTGACCGTGGCGCCCGTCTCGAGTTTCGCGGGCTTCTGCACGTTGGTCGCGCTGTCGCCTTTGAAGCCCGGATCCGTCGCGACGATCCGCAGCTCGACGTGGGCAGGAAGGTCGACGCCGATTGGCACGCCGTCGTGAAACTGCATGTCGACGGCCATGCCGTCTTTTAAGAAATCGGCCGGATCGCCGATCAGATCGCGCTGCAGCGTGACGTTCTCGAAACTCTCCTGGTCCATGAAATGATAGCCGTCGGCATCGTTATAGAGCATCTGCATCTGCCGGTTGTCCACGGTGGCGCGCTCCAGCTTTTCGCCGGCGCGAAAGGTCCGTTCCAAGGTGGTGCCGGTCTTGACGTTTTTCATGCGGGTGCGAACGAAGGCCGATCCTTTTCCCGGTTTAACGTGCAGGAATTCGATGACGGTCCAGAGTTGGCCGTCCACGATGATGGTCACGCCGTTGCGAAGATCGTTTGACGAAATCATGAGCTAGGCTTCGAAAGGCGAATCCGACTCTCCGCTCCGGCTCGCAAGCGCGCGATATTGTCGCGGTGCCGCAACAGGACCACCAACGCCGCGACAACGCCGAAGGCCGTCTCGGGGAGGGAGCCGGTAAAAATCCAAAGCGCTACGGGCGCCAGGACGCTTCCCAGCATCGAACCCACCGACGAATATCGAGTGATCGCGGCGCCGGCCACCCAGCCGCCAACCGCAACCAGCCCCGCAGGCCAACAGAGTGCAAAGATGGCGCCAAAGGACGTCGCGACGCCCTTGCCGCCGCGGAAACGCAGCCACGGCGAAAAGCAGTGGCCCAGCACGGTGCCGGTTGCGACCAGCGAAGCGATGACCTGCCCTCCCGGCGGCAAGCCCGGAGTGTCCAAGAATCCGTTGAAAACGTTGAGCGCCCAGAGCGTCGGAACGAATCCTTTGAGCGCATCGAGGAGCAGGACGACGGCGGCGCCGCGCGTTCCCATCGCGCGCAGCGCATTCATCGCGCCGATGTTGCCCGAGCCTTGCTTGCGGATATCGGTATGGAAGAAGATGCGGCCCACGAGATATCCGAAGGGAATCGAGCCGATGAGAAATGCCGCGATGAAGATGCCGATCACCATCGCGATAACGATCACCAGCATGCCGATCGCCGTCGATTCTGGAATGCCGACGTCCATTTACTCTAACTCCTCTCGCTCGCGGCGCGGACGAAACTCGAGCGTGAGCGGGATCCCCTCAAAGTTGAAATGTTTCCGGATGACGTTCTCCAGGAATCGCTTATAGTGCCCTTGCACCAGATCGGGGTCGTTGCAGTGAAAGACGAAGACCGGCGGGTGCGTTCCGGGCTGCGATGCGTAATAAATGCGCAGGACGCGACCCGAGGAGACGGCCGGCGGATGCGTCAGCACGGCGTCGCGGACGATGACGTTGAGCTGTGCCGTTGGAATGCGGCGGTCGAGATTTTCGGCCAGCTCCAGCACGACCGGCATGAGGCTTCCTAAACGCCGCTCGGTTTTGGCCGAGAGAAACGTAATTGGGGCGAAGGGCGCAAATGGAATCAGTTCTCGAACGGCTCCGGTCAGATCGCTGCGAGTATAATCGCCGCCCTGCTCGCGAACGAGGTCCCACTTGTTGCCCACGACGATCAGGCCTTTGCGCTCCTCGATGGCAATGCCGGCCAAGCGGCGCTCCTGCGTCATGATTCCGACCATGGCATCGAAGACGAGGATCGCGATATCGCATCGCGCGATTGCGTTGAGCGACCGCAGCGCGGCGTAGTATTCAATCGCACCGTGAGCGTGCTGTTTCTTGTGCACGCCCGCGGTGTCTACCAGCCGGTAGGCTCGATCGCCCCAGCGAAACGGCGTGTCGATGGCATCCCGCGTCGTGCCGGGCGTCTGAGAGACCAGCGTGCGCTCTTCTCCGAGCAGAGCGTTGACCAGCGAGCTCTTCCCGACATTGGGGCGCCCGATTACGGCCAGGGCAAGCTCTTCGCCGGCCGGGACTTCGTCCGTTCGAGCCGGCAAGAGGTCGACGATCCGATCGAGCAGGTCGCCCGTCCCCTCACCGTGGATCGCCGAAACGGCGACCGGCTCGCCGAATCCAAGCCTGGCAAACTCAGCGTAAACCCCAGCCGCGGCGCTGGGCGACTCGGCCTTGTTGGCGACCAGCACCATCGGGCGCCGCTTACGGCGCAGGATCGCCGCCACGTCGTCGTCGAGCGGATG
>PMTY01000022.1:0-20526 GCA_003167155.1 Candidatus Cybelea tumulisoli | reverse complement strand
GTCCTCGACGATCGCCAGCCGGCGGCCGATCAGGCGGTTAAAGAGGGCGCTCTTGCCGACGTTTGGACGTCCGACGATCGCAACGGTGGCTGGGTTTAGCACGGCACCTCATTTCTCAATGCGACCGAGCGACACCCACAGGGGCCGGAATGGCCCGGGCGCCACGCGAAGTGCGAAAAGACGGATGCCCAGTATTTACATCGAGACTTTCGGCTGTCAGATGAATGAAGCCGACTCCCGCTATATCGCAGAGCGCGCGGCCTCGGCGGGTTATAGCGTAGCCTCGGCCGCCGAGGAAGCGAACGTGATCGTGCTCAACACCTGCACCGTTCGCGATAACGCCGAGCGCCGCGCGTACGGCCGAATGAACCATCTCAACGCGCTCAAGCGCGTCGATCCCAGTCTGCGTTTGGTCGTCACGGGCTGTTTGGCCGAACAGGACCGCGACCGCATGAAGAGGCTGGCGCCGCACGTTGACGCGATCTTCGGCACGCGAGAGCTGGCGGAGCTTGGCGAGCAGCTCGCCGCATGGCAGCCCAACTTCGACGACGTTGACTTTAGCGACGATCGCGCGCTCGTGACGTCGCTCGGCGGCACCGGCGACGCGGTAACCGGTGCATTTTCGCACCTGCGCGCCTACGTCACGGTGCAGCGCGGCTGTTCGTACTACTGCACGTTCTGCATCGTGCCGTACGTTCGGGGCCGCTTCGATCACCGGCCGAAGAGCGTGATTCTCGACGAGACGCGAGACCGGATCGCGCAAGGCGCGCGCGAAATCGTTTTGGTCGGTCAAACGGTCAACGCCTGGAGCGATGCGGCAAGCGGCGACGACTTTGGCGATCTCTGCCGGTCGATCGCGGCGCTGCCGGGACTCGAACGGCTCGGCTTCATCTCGCCGCATCCCAAGGATTTCACGGAGAAAATTCTCGACGATCTCTGCACTCTCGAACCGCTCAACCCGCGCATTCATCTGCCGCTGCAATCGGCTAGCGACGGGCTCTTGCGGCGCATGAATCGCAAGTATACGCTCGCGCAGTTCGACGGGATCGTACGGTCCATCCGGCGCCGCCTGCCGGAGTGCGCGATCACGACCGACCTGATCGTAGGCTTTCCGGGCGAAACGCCGAGCGATTTCCAGGCCACGCTCGACTACGTGCGTTCGGGCGTCTTCGCCAACGCCTTCAGCTTCATCTATTCGATTCGGCGTGGGACGCCGGCGGCGCGCTGGCCGCAGGTTCCAAGAGAGCTTGCCCTCGAGCGTTTCGCGGAACTTCTCGACGCGCAGAACGCCGTGACCCGCCGCTATCACGACGGCCATATCGGCCGAACCGTGCGCGTTTTGATCGCCGGCGACTCAAAGAAAGACGCCCGTCGCCTGACGGGCAAGACTCTCAACAACGTAACGGTCGTTGCGCCAAAACCCGCCGACTATCCGGCGGAGGATCGGGAAGGGCTCCATCCGTATGCGCAGACGCCCTGGCTCGACGTTGCGATCGAAAGCGCGCACGTTTGGGGCTGCTTCGGAACGGCGGTAGGGCGGGCCGCGCGTTTTGCCGATGCGGGAGTGCCGGTGATGCGGCCGCTCTTCGATTTGATCGCGACGGCATAGAAACGTGCGCCTCCGCAGCCTCGCGCTTGCCGTCCTGTCTCTTGCGCTTGGCGCCTGTAGCGGCAACTCGTCGAGTCTGCCGGCCTCCAACGACACCTCGAACGTAACGACTGCCCGCTCGGGTGCGCTCGAGTTCGTTGGATTTTGGGAATCCTGGTCGGATACCAACCGTAATGATGCTTTTTCGCGCTTGGGAAGCGTACCCGCTGCGGTAACCACGGTCGACGTGGCGTTCAGCCCCGCCAACAGCAACGCGATATCGCCCGCGCAAAACACGTATCCGTTGCGCCCCGGCGCAAACCGTATCCACGCGCATGGCGGCAAGTTGCTGCTCTCATTCGGCGGGGCGAACTCGTCGTTCGATATTACCGATCCCGACCTTTTCGCGCGCAACTTACAAGCCTACGTGAAGGCACATCGCAAGCTCTACGATGGCTTTGATTTCGATGATGAAGTGATCCCGGCCAACGGTCAGCAGCAGCTCATCGACGTGCTCTTGGCCGTACGAAAGGCCTTTCCAACGGCCATCGTCTCATTTGACGCATTCATCGACGGAGCGGATGCAAAAGCCGGCAGCGGGCACCAAGGCGAGGATATCGCCGTCATCGAGCAGGCGGGGACGGCGATCGACTACGTCAACGTCATGGCGTACGACCAGTACGGTTGGCGGCCCTCGAACAAATGCAGTTACACGCAGGGAGCGCGCGACGATTGCCGGCTCGACGTGCTGCGTCAGTTCGCGCAGATCCGCATGCCGGGCGGCCAACGCTTTCCAAACAACAAGATCGTCCTCGGACTGATGATCGGGAAGGCCGATGACGGGGTCGTCGTAGCGCCCAAGGCGGCCGCCGGTTACGGTGCGGCCGTCAAGCGCATCGGCTATCGCGGGGTCATGATCTGGGATCTCGATCGCGATAATCCCCAAGCACCGCCGAACGGTACGGGACATCCGAAAGGCACGTACGTCGCGGCCATCTCGAAAGCATTGGGGACCTAGGAGCGTTGACCAAGTACTCGCCGATGCTCGAGCAGTACTTTGGTATGAAAAACAAGCATCCCGAGGCGATTCTGCTCTCCCGCGTCGGCGACTTCTACGAGGCGTACGGCGAGGATGCCGAAACCATCGCGCGAGCGCTGCAGATCGCCCTGACGAGCAAAGAGGCCGGCGCCGGTCAGCGCGTCGCAATGGCAGGCGTCCCACACCACGCGCTCCCGGGCTATCTCGCGCGGCTCGTGAAGCAACGCTTCATCGTCGCGCTTGCCGAACAGCTGGAAGTTCCGCAGCCGAACCGGCTGGTGCGCCGAGACGTCGTGCGGTTGGTTACGCCGGGAACGTTGATCGAGGACCACCTACTCGACGGCAAAGAGAACAACTATCTGGCTGCAATGGCGATGGCCGGCGAAACCTTCGCCATCGCCTACGCCGACGTCTCGACGTGTTACTGCGCCGCGACGGCCATCGCGGGCGATAATGCATACGACGAGCTGCTCGCGGAGCTCGCGCGCATCGCGCCGTCGGAGGTCGTCGCCGACATTCCATCGCAGATGCGCTCCTCCATCGCGGCGGCCGTCGAGGCGGCCGGCGCGCGTTTGGCGACGCCCGCCTTGGGCTTAGTCGAAGTGCGCGACCGCGCGAATCTCGACGGCTTTTCGATGGAGGAGTCGCTGGCGATTCATCGAGCCGTCGATGCGCTCGGCGCGTTCGTCAAGCGAACGGGAGTCACCAACGGCGAACGCGGCCTTGGCGAACCAGCGTTTTACCGGCGTCAAGAGTTTCTCGTTCTCGATCCGGCAACGCGCAAACATCTCGAGCTGACTCGCGCGCAAGGCCTCAACCCTAAAGCGACGCTGCTCGCAACGCTCGACTTCTGTGCGACCGCGATGGGGTCGCGCATGCTCAACCGCTGGATTCTTGCGCCGTTGATCGAGCCCGGTGAAATCGCGCGACGCCAAGGTGCGCTTGCGGCCTTGCTGACCGAGCACGAGCGTCGTCAGTCGCTGCGAGAGATCCTCAGGGGCATCTTCGATCTCGAGCGGATCGCGCAGAAGGTCCGGTTTCGGCGCGCGACGCCGCGCGATCTGGGCTCGTTGCGGCGAACGCTGGCGATGTTCGGGCCGTTGAGAGAGGCGGCGGTGCCCGCCATCGCGCCGTTGCTCCTGCAGGTCGCGGACTTTGACGCGATGCTGGACGATCTCAACGTAACGCTGGTGGACGAGCCGCCCGCGCAGATCGGCGATGGCGGCGTGATTCGCCCCGAAGCCGATGCGGAGCTGACCGAGTGCGTCGCGCTCCGAACGGACGCGCGTTCTCGACTCTCGGCCCTCGAGCAGCGCGAACGCGAGCGCACCGGAATCAAAACGCTTAAGGTAAAGTATGCGAGCACCTTCGGCTATGCGATCGAGATCGGCAAGAGTTACGTCGGGGCGGTTCCCGACGATTACGTCCGCAAGCAGACGCTCACGACCGGCGAACGATACGTAACGCCGGAGCTCAAGGAGCTCGAGCTTGCGATTTCCACGGCGCAGGCGCGACAGGAGCGGCTGGAACAGCGGCTCTTTAGCGCGATGCTCGAACGCATTGCCGCGCGCGCCGACGAACTTTCCAGTGCGGCTAGCGCGGTCGCGCAGGTGGACGTGCTCTCGGCGCTCGCGCAGTGTGCCGCCGAACGCGGCTACGTGCGCCCGGTATTGGTGGAAGAGAGCGTCGTCGCAATCGAAGACGGGCGCCACCCCGTGATGGAGGGGGTGCTGCACGCACACTTCGTGCCCAACGACCTTTACCTCCGCGTGGCCGAGCATCGCTTCATTCTGCTGACCGGGCCGAATATGGGCGGCAAATCCACCTATCTGCGACAGGCCGGCCTGCTGACGATCATGGCGCAAATCGGCTCGTTCGTGCCCGCGAAAGCGATGAAGCTGGGCATCGTCGACCGGATTTTTACGCGAATCGGTGCTGGCGACGACCTGGCATCGGGCCAATCGACGTTCTACATGGAGATGGCCGAGGCGGCGAACATCTTGCGGCGGAGCACCGCGCGTTCCTTACTCTTGATCGACGAGGTGGGCCGCGGAACCGGAACGCTCGACGGCCTGGCGATTGCACAAGCGATCTGCGAGTTCTTAGTCGGCCTCGAAGAACAGTCGCCGCTGGTCTTATTTGCGACGCACTTCCACGAGCTCTGCGCGCTCGCCGAACACTGGCCCGTCGTTGCGAACTACCATATTACCGCCGTCGAGAACACCGCCCGCGATGGAGCGCCGGTCTTCTCTCATCGCGTGCAGCCCGGAAGCTCTTCTCGCTCGTTCGGCATCGAGGTGGCGCGCATGGCGGGCTTGCCCGATGCGGTCATCGAGCGCGCGCAGGAGATTGCCGACGCGCTCTCCGGCGAAGCCGACATCGAAACGCGCGTTCCCCTGCGTAAAAAGATGCCGAAGCGCCCCGCGCCCGAACGTCAGCTCTCGCTCTTGAAAGGCTGAGGGTTTGCCGAGAGGGGGCGTGAGCGTCGCACCGGAAGGGCGTTGGGCTTGAGAGCCTCCTCGAAACATCTCCCATTCTGCTTGGCTGTCGCGGTAATCGCCGCGGCCGTCGCCGATCCCGTCGTGGAGTTCGCTTCCAACGCCGGCTGGTTTGGTCCCGGAAACTTCACAGATGGAAGTAATCTCGACGTTATCCCGGCGCTCGTGGTCGGGATCGCCGTTCTTGCGCTGTATCTGATCGGCACGGCGCGCGCGGTCTTGGCCTGGACGGCGTTACCACGCCGGATCGGTTCACTCGTGCCGGCGATCTTCGTTCTCCAAATCGTTGCGTTGTACGTGATGGAGACCACGGAGCAACTCATCGTCGGCGGCCACACGCTCGGTCCGGCGGTATGGCTGGGAGCACCAGTCTTCGCCAGTCTGGCGATCCATGCGGCCTTCGGTGTGGCGATCACCCTTTGGATCGCACGATCGGCGCGCGGGCTTGCCGCAACGACGCTGCGCGTCATTCGGCTTATGAAAGCAACTCCGAGTTTCGCCGCGCATCGCTTCGAGATTCTGCCGCCGCGCCGCAGCGACGAACGCTCCTTCCGGCAGCTCGTCCCTCTGCTTTGCCGAATCGGAGAACGCGCACCCCCTCTCCTACAACCGTAACCCCTATACTTCGCGCCTGCTCTAACAAAATTGTGGGAGAGATCCGGTACGTTATATGCATAAAAAGGTCTGGTTCCGCGTCGCCGCCGTTGCGGCCGTCGCTATCCTTTCAGTAGTCGCCGGCTTCATCGCGGTGCGCGGTCCGATTCGGCAGCAGATCGTCACGCAAACGGCAAAGCGCTCGTTCGGGCAGCTCAAATTGAACCTCTTGATTCTCGGGTATCAGGCGGACGAGGCGACGACCGATACGATTATTCTGGCACATCTCGACGTGGGGCGGCGAACCGTTACGCTCGTGTCGATTCCGCGCGACACCTGGGTGTCGGTTCCCAAGCAGGGTCCCATGAAGATCAATGCCGCGTATGCCTATGGCGGCGCTCATATGACCGCTCGGGTTGTGAGCCGGTTATTAGGGGCCGCGCCGATCGATGCAATCGTAGCGTTGCAGCCCGAAGGCGCCGCCGCGATCGTGGATGCCATGGGCGGGCTCGACGTCAACGTCGACGAGAACATGAACTACGACGACGATAACGGCGACCTTCATATCCACCTGCAAAAAGGAGAGCAGCATCTTAACGGGCCGCAAGTCGCAGGCTATGTGCGGTTCCGGCACGATCCGGCCTCGGACTTCGGACGCGTCAAGCGGCAACAAACGGTGCTCAAGCTCCTGATCGATCAGTTGAGCGAACCACAGAACTGGACAAAGCTGCCGAACATCATGCAGCTCGCACGAAAAGACATCAACACGACGCTCAACAATCAGCAGCTCGTCTCACTGTTGACGATCTACCGCAACGTCCCCGACGAAAATATTCGTTCCTTTACGCTTCCGAGCAAGGCCGGCTGGGTCGGGGATGCGTCGGTGGTCTTTGCCGACCAGCGCTGGGCTAAACTGATCGGCGCGGTACTCTTCGGCAAAGGCGATCCGCCGCAAGACGAAGTCTTGGTGGCCAACGCGACCGGGAACGCGGCGTTCGACGGGACGTTAATCGGTGCGCTGCGCGGCGCCGGCTGGAACGTGCCGACCTTCGTCGACGAGAAGACGAAGCGCGCGAGCCTCGTGGTCGGTGCAACGCCGGCGGCTGCGAGCTTGGCACACGTGTTTGCCACGGCGATTCATCCCGGAAGGAAGACGGCGCTGGTTATCGGCGCCGATCTCGCCCCCGACACGGAATAACGGTTATTCTTCGGTTACGCTGCTGAGCTCGCGGCTCTCCACGGCGGCGATTCGCCAGCTTGCGGCCAAAATCGTAGGATCCAAGCTTAGCCGGCCGACGATCCGCTCGAGTTTCGCGTCGGCTCGACTGGTCGTTGCGACGCTTGCGGTCACCCGGACGCGCCCCGGATCGACGTTGTGGCTTTCGAGGGCGCGCAACGTCAACGTCGTCGCGCGGATTTGGGCGAGGACGTTCGCGCGTACGGCTTCCTCTTGCGGCTCCGGGCACGTGACTGCGATCTCGTATACCGCAGCGAGCTCCGTCTGTTCGAGCGGCTGTCGATTGATTCGCGCGACGATCGGCCGGAGAAAGACGTTTGCGCTAAGGACGATGGCCGCCCCAATCGTGGCATCCGCCTCGAAGCCCGAGCCGCAGAGTGTCCCAACCGCCGCAGTCGCCCACAGCGTCGCCGCCGTGTTGAGACCTCGCAGGTTGAAGCCTTCCTTGAAAATGACGGCGCCTGCCAAGAAGCCGATGCCCGAAACGACGTACGCAGCAACCTGCGTCGGGTTGATTGTTGCGTTCATCAGAATCGAGATGGAGGCAAAGAGCGCGGCGCCGACCGCAACGAGCGCATTCGTGCTTAGGCCGGCCATTCGCTGGCGCCATTGGCGTTCGATGCCGATCACCACGCCGAGCACCAACGCGAGGACGATGCGCTCGGCAAAAATGGCGTCCGACACGATCTAGCTGCCTAATGCCGGGAAGATGATTTGCACCGTCGAGACGAGGGTGAGCACGCCCACGATAACGACGGTGGCCCAAGCGATGACGTTAAAGAGCGGCGAGTTCGTCCACCGGCCCATCAGCCGCTTGTTATTGATCAGCAGGAGCATGAGGACCAAGACGATCGGCAGCAGCACGCCGTTGAGCACCTGCGAGTAGAAGATGATTCCCAACAGCGGCGCACCGGGGATGATTACGGTACCGGCGCCGATGGCGATGAGCGCGAGATAGAAAGTGTAAAAGACGGGGGCCTCGCGGAACCGGTGATTGACGCCGCGCTCGAAGCCGAAGGCTTCACAGACGTAAAAGGCCGTTGACAGCGGCAAGATCGATGCGGTAAATACCGCCGCGTTGAGCAGTCCCAGGGCAAAGAGCAACGCGGCAAACTTGCCGGCCAGCGGGGCGAGGGCAACCGCTACGTCGCCGACGTCGTTCACGACGATCGGATGAGCCCCCGCGTGGAGATTATGTATGTAGATCGTTGCCGCACACGAGACGATGATGAAGTACGCGATCACGTCGGTCCAAATTCCGCCCGTCACCACGTCGAGACGCGAATAGCCGTAGTCCCCTTCGCGGATGCCCTTTTCGACGACCGCCGCCTGAATGTAGAACTGCATCCACGGCGAGATGGTCGTTCCAATGACCGCAATGACCATAATGATGTAGGCTTTCGATGCCTGAATATGCGGAACGATGCTCTGGTGCAGAACGTCGTGCCAATCGGGGTGGACGGCGAACGCGCTGATGACATAAGCGACGTAGACGAAACAGAAGAAGAAGAAGACGCGCTCGATCATTTTGGCGCTTCCGCGCGTCACCGTCATGAAGACGAAGATTGCCGCACCGGCGACCAAAGCGATCTTGAAGGCCTCGAGATTGGGCACGTGCAGATACCCGCCGAAGATCGGCGCCGACGACGCCACCCCGGCGAACTCCGTGGCGGTATTTCCAATGTCGCCCAAAACGAAGAGCAGAAGGCACCAGAAAGTTACCTTCACGCCGAAGTTCTCGCGGATGAGATCGGCCAAGCCTTTGCCGGTGACGGCGCCCATTCGCGCGCACATCTCTTGGACCACTACGAGTGCGATCGTAATTGGCACGAGCAGCCAGAGCATCGAGTAGCCAAACTGCGCGCCGGCTTGCGAGTACGTCAGGATTCCGCCGACGTCGTTGTCGGCATTGGCCGTGATGATGCCCGGCCCAACGATCGAAAGGAACATCACGACGGAACGAAAGACGTTCGGCCTTACAAGACGGGTGGCGGCGGCCGATTCGGTGCTCACAACGCGATCTTCTGGTCGACGATGAAAGCGGTCCCTCGCATCGTCGGGGGCGGGCCATAGGGAATCGAAGGCAGACCGGTCAGCGCGTAGCGCCTTCCCTCGACAAGCAGCGCCGTGTTCGCCCCCGTGGCGAGCTGCACGCCGGCGAAGCCGACGCCGTAGATTGCATCGACGGGTGTAATCGCCCATCTTCCAATCGTCTCGTAGCGACCGTAGCCGCCGACCGCGAGCAGCTTGCCGTTAAAGTGATGCGCCCAGCTCACGACGACTTGAGGCGAGCGCGTGTCGACAACGTCCAGCGGCTGGCCGGGATCGGCATCGCGATTGAGATAATCCTCGACGCCGTCGAAAGCAAAGTCGTCATTGGGAAGATGCCAGGCCACGTAGAGTCCGAGTTGGCGGTCGTGCCCGATCGTGCCGAATCCGTTTTGCTGTAAGAGGAAGAAGCCGTCGACGAAGCCCACTTGGGACGCATTCGCCTCGGTTTCGGGTATCAGCTGCCGCCAGTCGCCGTAGCTCGCGTGCATCTCCAGATACTTACTGTTGTGATCGTACTTGAAATGAAAGCCGGCCCGGTTGGCGCCGATGACGCTGTTGTCGACGAGCTGGTAGGTTGACTTCAGCCACACGCCCGGCCAGGACCACGCCACACTCCAGATGTTCTCGGGGATACCATACGGTAAGATTATCGTTGCGTAGGTCGGATCGAAACGATGAAATTCCAGCGTCGCCAAGTCGTCACCAATGTGGCGCGCCAGACTAAAGTGCTCGTAGTTCCCAAAATGCGATGTGCCGGGTTCGCTCACCAAACCGGCGTCGTACCACGCGCGCCCGAGCTCCGCTAGCGCGTCCCAGCCTTTGAGAGGATGAAAGAAGGCGCGGGCACCGGAGATGGTCTGCTCTTGATTTGCCAGCTCACTGGTGAAGAGGCGTCCCTGGGTGCCGTAATGGATGATCTGGTCTACGCCGAAGAAGGTCGTGGACAAGATGGGGTCGCCGGTCGTCCAGAGATGCGCGACTTGAACGGAAAAGCGTCCGAAGTCTCCACGATCTAAGACGAGGGAGCCCATCGTCAAACGGACGTTCGTTTCCGGGAGCGCCGGCAGCAGCGCGTCGGTCAACTCGAGCGAGAGTCCCCCCTGGCGCCAGTACCCGTCGGCGCCGAGCAACGGCAGAGATGACGGAGCCGCGGTCCAGTCTTTGATCGAAGGCATTCCTGGACCGAGTGTCTCTGCGGTTTGCACGCCCAGACTCGGAACGGCATCGGTGAGCGGCGGCGGTGCAAAGACGAAGCGGTCGCTCTGGATCAGATCAAAATAGCCGCCCCGGACCTTCCAACTGGAATCCGCGGCGCCAACCGATGCACCAAGTAGGCTGGCGCTGGCGACGCTCGCATCGTCTTGGCCCGCGTGGGTTGGAAAGAGAATCGCATACGGAACGCTTCGGGAGAGGTCGTGTCCGTCCAGATTGGGGATCAATGGTTCGCCCCAATAGAGCGCGTTGGTCGTGCTGCCGGTCAGGACGCCGAGCCCGAATGTCGCGCCAAAATCCACGCCCGTGGCGTGGTAGGTGCCCGTGATTTCGTATTGCGCGATGCCCGCGACTCCCGGCGTCACCGGCGCGGAGCTGAACCAGTCGTACGGCGACATCGGCGAGATCGGTGAGCCGTTCGCAAACCCCGGTCCCTCCGGCGGGGTAATGCCGCGCCCACCGGTCGCCTGGTCGATGAAGACGTTAGATCCGTTAGCCTTCAGATCGAAACGCGGAGTCGGCGCCGGTGAAGGCGACGGCGACGTGCCGGGCATTGCTGCAACTTGGATCGTCGCAAAGAGAATCGCAGCAAGCACGGCAAATCGCCTTCTCGACTAATCGACCAGAGAGCGCCAGTAGCTAAAGGTATAGGCGGGGTTGCCACCTTGGTTTGCCCGCAACGTATCGTCGTGGAACGCGGTCTTTCCGCGCGCCGCCCGGTTGCTCGTAAAGTCGAGCAGAAATGCCAGAACTCTTTTCATGTCACGTACCTCCTATTGTGTTATGGTCTGCCGCGCCGATCGGACGGAACGCAGCAGGAGTACGCGGCTCATCGCGAGCCGGTGCGATCGACTACTAGGTCCGTCGTCCATGGCCTGACATCACCCCCTTCCGTTGCCAAACAAAAAAACCGTCGCTGCTCCTCGCAGGCCGACAGTTTGAGAAATCCGTGCGGCGATTGCCGCGCATTCTCCCTCACTGTCGAGCTTTAGCACTGCACGACATGAGGTCCCCGCTTGTCATCCTGAGCGGAGTCGAAGGACCAGCCGCATTAGATTCCGCCTTGATTCGGCGGGATCTGGTCACCCGTTGGGGTCTCTCGACCTTTCCGGGCAGCGGCATCTCTTCGTGCAGACGCCTCACCTAACGAGGAATCCTCAACTAGAATACCCGGGTCAGCGGCTTTGGTCAACCCCGAGCCCCGCGGAGCCGCAGGCTGGTATACCAATACCCCCATAGGGTATTATGCGGCGTCGGCGAAGTCTCTCGGCGCATGAGTCACACCATTGCGAAGAAGGAAGGACTGCTCAACCGGGTGCGGCGAATCCGCGGTCAGATCGAATCCGTCGAGCGGGCGCTCGACTCGGAAGAGGGCTGCAGCATCGTGCTTCAGCGCATAGCGGCTGCGCGGGGAGCGATGAACTCACTCATGTCCGACGTCCTCGAAGAACACGTAAGGACGCACGTCCTGACGTCAAAGGCCCGCGCGCACGTCAGCGCCGCCGAGGAGCTCATCGAGGTCGTGAAGACGTACCTGCGGTGAGACTCGGCCCGGAGCTGCTGCTCGTCGGGGCAGTCATCGCCGTTGGCGTGCTGCACACGCTCGTCCCGGATCATTGGGCGCCGATTGCAGTGCTGGCCAGAGGCGCCCGCTGGACGCCTTTGCGGACGGCGCGGGCGGCGTCGATCGCGGGACTCGGCCACACGCTCTCGACGCTCGCCATCGCGGTCGTCGTCTGGTTTGCCGGAGTTGTACTCGCCGTGCGCTTCGGCCACCTCGTCTCTATCCTTTCGAGTGCGGCACTGATTGGTTTTGGTCTCTGGATCGCCGTTGCTTCGCTGCTCGAGATGCGCACCGGCCCTGGCCCCACAAACCCTGCCGTGCCGAGAGACCGCCCAAACCGGCGCGTCGCGCTGCTCCTCATCCTGGGCTCCTCGCCGATGCTCGAGGGCATTCCGGCATTCTTTGCCGCTGCGAGATTTGGCGCGGGGCTGCTCGCGATCATGGCTCTCTGCTTTGGGCTGAGCACGATCGCTACGTACGTCGCACTCTGCGTCGCATCGGGCGCCGCGTTGCAAAGCCTCTCTCTTGGACGGGTGGAACGATATGGAGAAGTGCTGAGCGGCGCCGTAATCACAATAGTCGGCGTCGTCTTTCTGATCTGGCCGTTTGGCTAGCCGAGGGGGACGCCCGGCAGCCGGGACGCCTTGTGCACGCCACGAATCACCAGTCGTGCCCTCAATTCGCGAGCTCGATGCGGAAACGATCGGTCAGATTGCCGCCGGAGAGATCATCGAACGCCCGGCCTCGATCGTCAAAGAGCTCGTGGAAAACGCGGTCGACGCGGGAGCGACTCGCATCGCCGTCAACGTCGAACGAGGCGGGATCGATCTCATCGAAGTCGTCGACGACGGGACGGGCATCGCCAGGCAAGATTTAGCGTTGGCAGTCCGGCGTCATGCGACGAGCAAACTCAACGTCGCTTCCGAGTTGGAATCGATCGTGACGCTGGGCTTCCGCGGCGAAGGCTTGGCTTCGATTGCGGCCGTTTGCGAACTCGAGATCGTTTCGCGCGAACCCGGCCTCCCAATCGCTGCGCGCGTTCGCGCGCACGCCGAGGAAGTGTCCGCCGTGGAGCCGGTGGCGGCGCCGCCCGGCACGCGGGTTCAAGTCCGTTCGCTCTTTGAACGGCTTCCGGTGAGGCGTGAGTATCTTCGCGCGCCGAGCGCGGAGTTCAATCGCATCTCGTCGTGGCTCTCGAGCTTCGCCCTTGCCTATCCGCAGATCGCCTTCACGCTGCGCCACGACGGAAACGACGTTTGGGTCATGCCGCACAGCGATCAAGAGCGCGAGCGCCTTGCCATGGTCTTTGGAGCGCAAGCTGCAAAAGCGCTGCTGCCGCTCGACGGCGCGCCGGCCCGGATGCTTGACGGCGCGCTGCGCGGCTTCATTAGCGAACCGGGACGCGACCGTCCCGATCGAAAAATGCAGCTGCTCTTCGTCAACGGGCGGCTCGTGCGCGGCGTCCCGCTAGCGGGTGCCTGGACGAGCGGTTATTCCACCTTCACCATGCTGGGGCGCCATCCGTATGGCGTGCTGTTTTTGGATCTGCCGCCGCATCACGTCGATTCCAACGTGCATCCGACGAAGTACGACGTGCGCCTGCGGTATGCGTCGCAAGTCTTCGATGCCGTGCGCGCAAGCATATCGGCAACCCTCAAAGAGCACGCGCGGGCCCGCTTTGCCGAACAGACCGGCGGCCCGTCGAGTGCGGCTATATCCGCGGGCTCGGCGAGCCCGGCCATTTCGCTCTTCGGCCCGGACCCGGACGATCGCGGCCAACCGGAATCCGATCATCTTCGGATTCTCGCGCAGCTCCAGCGCACGTTCATCCTCGCGAGCGACGGCGAGACGCTGCTGCTGGTGGATCAACACGCGGCGCACGAGCGCATCGCGTACGAAGCGATCGTCGCTGCCGCCGCGCAGCGGACTCCCAGCGAGCCGCTGCTGGTGCCGCAGGTCGTAGAACTGGATGCGGCGCGCAGCGCGGCACTCGACCGCCTGCTCGAAGCCTTGCGCGAGGGCGGCCTCGAGATCGAAGCCTTCGGCGAGCGAACCTACCGCGTCGTCGCGACGCCCGCGGGCTATTCGTCGCGCAACTTCGATCTGGCCGGCATGCTCGACGACCTCAGCGAGGATCCCAAGCAGCGCGACGTTCGCGAACGCGTTTGGGCAACGCTCGCCTGTCATAGCGTGACGGTTGCCGGCGAACCGCTCGCATCCCAGGAGATGTCCGTGCTCGTCGAGCGTTTGCAGCGCTGTGCCAATCCCATGCATTGTCCGCACGGCCGCCCGACGATGGTGCGCTTGAGCCCCGGCGAGATTGCACGCATGTTCAAGCGTGTCTGAGGGCGTCCTGATTCTGGCGGGGGCGACGGCGAGTGGAAAGACGGAACTCGCGCTCGAGCTTGCAGACGCCTACGATGCGGAGATCGTGGGCGCCGACTCTCGACAGATCTATCGCGGAATGCCGATCGGCACCGCCGCGCCCACGCCGCAACAGCTGGCGCGTGCGCCGCACCATCTCGTCGCATTTCTCGATCCCGCGCAACGCTACTCGGCTGGCCGCTATGCAAGCGATGCGATTGCGGCGATTCGCGATATTCTCAAGCGCGGAAAGCGCGCGATCGTCGTCGGCGGGACCGGCTTTTATATCCGCGCGCTGCTCGGAGGCATCGACCTCGCGCCGCAGTACGACGAATCGCTGCGAGCGAGGCTAACGCGCGAAGCGCGGGTTCATCCCGCGGAGTTTCTGTACGAGTGGCTCGAAAAGCGCGACACAGCGCGTGCGCGAGCGCTTCATCCCGGCGACAGCTATCGAGTGCTCCGCGCGCTCGAGATCGCGTTGGCGCAAGCCCCGGCACCCGCTTCCCCAGAGCGAGCGCGTACGCTGCGCGGTGAGGGACTTGCGTGGCTGCTCGTCTTTCTCGATCTTCCACAAACCGAGATCGACCGGCGCATAACGCTCCGGACGCAGCAAATGCTGGCCGCGGGATTGCTCGACGAGGCCGAGCGCATCGGTGAATTTGCGGTCGCCGCCAATGCGGTCGGCTACCCGCAGGCACTCGCCCATCTCCGCGGCTGGAGCACGATTGCCGAGTTGCGGGCGTCGCTGGAGCGAGCGACGAGACGCTACGCCCGGCGCCAACGCGCGTGGTTTCGCAGCGAACCCGATACGGTCTGGTGCGCGCCGGAGGCGCTCCGTGAGACGGTACGGGAAAAGCTGGGCTGGTCTGCGAAGCGCGTTTGAAATGAAAGTAACCAAGATGCACGGTGCGCGTAACGATTTCGTGATCGTCGATCGGCGCCGCGGCGGGCACGTTGACCTCGCGCGCTTTGCGAAATGGGCCTGCGATCGCCGGGCGGCCATCGGCGCCGACGGCGTTATTGCGATCGAATCGTCGAACGTTGCCGGCGCGCGCATGCGAACGATCAATGCCGACGGAAGCGAAGCCGAGATGTGCGGCAACGGCGTTCGCTGCGCGGCACGCTGGCTCGACGAGGCGGGAGAAGGAGCGCGCATCATATTTGAAACCGAGGCAGGCCTGGTTTCGACCGAAATCGTTTCACGCGGATCCGAATACGCGGTCCGCGTCGCGATGGGCAGCCCGGCTATTACGCCATTGCCTGACGGATGGTTCGTCGATCTTGGGAACCCGCATGTCGTGCTGGTGCGCTCGAGCCTTGACGACGTCGATCTTAAAAGCACTGCCGAGGAAATCCAAAAGGATTGGCGATTTACCGGCGGCACGAACGTGCACGTCGCTGCGCTGCAAGACCGGCGTTCGATGCGCGTTGCGCATTGGGAACGCGGGGTTGGCCTGACGATGGCCTGCGGTACGGGCGCCGTTGCCTGCGCCGCCGTGGCGATCGCGGGCGGGATGGCTGCTTCGCCGATTGAGGTGTTCGTGCCGGGGGGACGGCTGGTGGTCGAATGGGACGGCACCGGCAACGCCTATCTCACCGGCCCGGCCGTCCGCGTTTTCGATACGGAAGTCGACTTCGAGGATGAACTTGCGCCGTGACACCTCCGTCGCGCTTGCATCGTGCGGCGCCGGTGGCCGAATCTCGTACGATCCAAGCCTCGTGCCGTTGGCCGATGCCGGCATCATACGCGAGGCGCTTCTCGACGAGCTGATTCCTGCGCCGCAGAGCACGCTGGAGATGCTGCTTCCCGGGCGCAGTCCGTTGACGACGATCGGGCCCATCTCCAGCCGCACTACGCTCGCGGTCGCTCTGCCGGCCGGCTATACGCGGCTGCTCGTGCCCGCGTATGCGGCGCAGCGCAAGGCGCCGGCGCTGCCGCTCTTCGGTTACACGTTCGCCTGCGCCCGCGACGACCGGTTGCACGTGGCTGCGATGAAGACCGACGAAAGCGACGATTGGAAGCCTCGCCGCTTTAAGCCGGGTGAGCTCGAACGACTGATCGAGGGGCGCCTCGCAAAAGATCCTGCCAACGGCGTGCTCGCGCAAGTGGCGCTCTGCTCGCGTGAGTACGCCTGCTTTACGGCGCAGAACGTCTTTCTCGAACGGGGCGAAGCCGCGCTGCCGGTTTCGCCGAAATGCAATGCGCGCTGCATCGGCTGCATCTCCGAACAAGAGGTCGAGACCGGCGTACCATCGCCGCAAACGCGCATCGCGGAAGAAGTTGCGGCCGAGGAGCTCGCCGACGTAGCCATTTATCATTTGGACCGCGTCGAAGACGGAATCGTCTCGTTCGGCCAAGGATGCGAAGGCGAGCCGCTGCTGCGCTCGATCGCAATCGCGCGGGCGATCGAACGCATTCGCGCGCGGTGCGCGAACGGAACGGTCAACTTGAACACCAACGGAAGTCAGCCGGCGTCGCTGGCGCGCTGCATCGACGCCGGATTGCAAGCGGTTCGGATTAGCATCAACTCGTTTCGTCCCAACGTCTATGCCGCGTATTACCGTCCGCAGGGCTACGGACTCGACGACGTTTTCGACTCGATACGATTGGCCGTGAAACGCGGGCTCGCCGTTAGCCTCAACCTGTTGACGCACCCCGGCGTCACCGACGATGAAGAAGAGGTTGCGGCGGCCGACACGTTTCTGCGCGCGACGCCGGTCGCGATGGTCCAGACCCGTACGCTCAACATCGATCCGGCGCTCTACTTCGAAGCCGTCGGCCGGCCGCGCGCGCCGTTGGGCATGCGCCATGCAGTCGAAGCGATTCGAGCGGTCACGCGCGTCGGAAACTTCACGCACACACATTAAACGAAATAGCTGGTGAAGCTGTGGCAGATCCTCGCCGTCGTCGGACTCGGCGTTCTTTACGGGCTGGTCGCGCCTGGACGACTGGCGTACGCGCTCGGCCACGCCACGCTCTACGTTTTTCTCCCTGCGCTGCTTTTCGAGGCGGCGTGGAACCTGAACTTTCGGGCCATGCGCCGGCAATGGATAGCAATCGCCACACTCGCGGGACCGGGCGTACTGCTCACGGCGGGAATCGTCGCGGGAGCGCTCTCGATCGTTCGCGTGCCGTTCGGGCCCGCGCTCTTGGCCGGTGCGATTCTCAGCGCCACCGACCCGATCGCGGTCGTCGCGGTCTTTCGCCGGCTGAAAGTCCCGCGCACGCTGGCCACGATCGTCGAATGCGAATCGCTCTTCAACGATGCCGTTGCCGTGGCGCTCTATCGCGGCGTGTTGGTTGCCCTCGGACTTGGCGCGGCCGGCGGCGGCGCGATCGCGATCGTAGCGCTCAAGACCGTGGCCGGCAGCGTTGGCGGTGTGGCCCTCGGGGTTGCGATCGCGTACGCAACGGCCCGCGTGCTGCGCGGCAGCCGGCGTGTTAGGTTCCAAATTGCCGCAACGGCGCTCTGCGCGTACGGCGCCTACTTCGCCGCCGACTACCTTGCGCTTTCGGGCATCTTCGCGACGATCGCGTACGGCGTCGCGTTGCGATACTACGAACGGTCGTGGATTACGCTGCGCATCGCCGAAGACGTGACCCGCTTCTGGGACGTCGGCGCACTGCTGGCAAACGTGCTGGTATTCTTCATGGTGGGTGCCGCACTGGAGATCGGCCGCGTCGCGCAGGCGCCGGTCTTTACCATCGCCTGCCTCGTTGGGGTTGCGGTGGCGCGCGCCGTCGTCGGCGGCTTGCTGCTGCCGGGACCCTATCCGCGGGAATGGATCGACGTCGTTCGCGTCGGCGGGATGCGCGGCGCACTCTGTCTCGCGCTCGGTCTGGCCATTCCCGCCGCGATCGCGTATCGCGAGGCAATCATCGACGCGACATTTGCGGTCTCGCTGGCGACGCTGGCAATCGGCAGCTTCGCAATCGAGCCGGTCGTGCGCCGCGCGACGGCGCGTCAGACGCCCAGCGGGTAGGCCTCCTCACCGTGCAGTGCCACGTCGAGGCCGCGTTCTTCGGCGGCTTCGTCGACTTTGACGGGCGTTACGAGGTTGATCAGCGCCAGCATTGCGTAGGTGAAGGCGAAGGCCCAGGCGCTGCAGAGCGTCGCGGCGACGAACTGCTTGCCGAGAAACGCGGGGTTGCCGCGCAGTAGCCCGTCGGCTCCATTGGGATTCCACAGCGTCGACGCAAAGACGCCGAGCAAACAGATTCCCAAGAATCCGCCGACTCCGTGGACGCCCCAGACGTCGAGCGCGTCGTCCCAACCGAGTTGGTTCTTCAGCGTGACGGCGAAATAACAGACGATGCCTGCCGCAAGGCCGATGATCACGGCAGTCATCGGCGAGACGTAACCGGCCGCCGGGGTTATCGTTGCGAGCCCTGCAACCGCACCGGTAAGCAGGCCGACGAACTTCGGTTGCCGCCCGCGAGCCCACTCGACGAAGAGCCACGCGACGGCGGCGAACGAGGCCGCGATATCGGTGTTGAGAAATGCCGAGGCGGTCACGGCGTCGACGCGCAGCTCGGATCCGGCGTTGAAGCCGTACCAGCCGAACCACAGCAGCCCGGTACCTAGGGCGATGAGCGGAACGTTATGCGGCTTGTTGTCGATGACGTGGCGCCGTCCGACGTAGAGCACCGAGGCTAAGGCCGCGAAGCCGGCCGACGCGTGGACCACGATGCCGCCGGCAAAGTCCAGACAGCCCCATTTTGCCAAGATGCCGTCCGGGCTCCAGAGCATATGCACGAACGGGAAGTAGACGAAGATCAGCCAGGCGGTGAGAAATAAGAAGTAGGCTTTGAAGGTCACTCGATTGGCAAAGGCGCCGGTGATCAGCGCGGGCGTGATGATCGCGAACATCATTTGATAGGCGATGTGCACGACGAGCGGGATGTTCGCGGTGCTGGCAAACATCGTCTGCAGCGTTACGCCGTGGAGGAACGCGTACGTCGCCGGATTGCCGATGATTCCGTGCCAATCGGCCCCGAAACTCTCCGAATACCCGAAAGCGAACCAGAGCACGGTCGTCCATCCCAGCGACATGTAGCTTTGCATCATGATGGTCAGCACGTTCTTGCGCTGCACCAGTCCGCCATAAAAAAAGGCGAGCCCGGGCGTCATCAGCATGACGAGGCTCGCGCAGAGCAGCATAAAGCCGGTGTTTCCGATATTGATCGTCACTGGCGGTGTAGGCATTGGCATTCCTCCGAGCAGGTATGAGGAAAAAGGCGTTTTGCCAGGCGGTTAGGCAGGCCGCTAATTTTTCCCGCCTCGAGGAGCCTAGAGGGCTGGGCTAATAGACCACGTGCTGCTGCAGCTCGAAGTGCTCGACGATCGGACCGAGCAAATCGGCCGGCAAGAAGGTTAACGCGCCGACCAGCAGGATGACGCCGATGAGCAGTCCGATGAAGAGGGCGTTGTCGGTGCGAAACGTGCCTGCGTGTGAGAGATCGTTGGTCGGCCGCGCCGCCAGGCACGACGCGAGCGCCAACGTCGGAATCATCACCAGGAAACGCCCGCCCAGCATAACCAGACCGGTCGCCATATCGTAAAAAGTATTCGGTCCAAGGCCGGCAAATGCCGAACCGTTGTTGGCCGCCCCAGAGGCAAAGGCGTAGAGTATCTCAGTGAAGCCATGCGGGCCTCCGTTTCCTAGCGTTGCCCGGCCCACAGGGATCACGGCGGCGATCGCCGTCGCGAAGAGAATGATGCACGGAAAGATCAGCACTGCGAGCATCGCGTACTGGACTTCGCGCCGTTCGATCTTCTTTCCGAGATACTCCGGCGTCCGCCCGACCATCAAACCTGCCAAGAAGACCGTGACGACGGCAAAGACTAGGATCCCGTAAAGACCGCTACCGACTCCTCCGAAGATGATCTCCGCGAGTTCGAGATTTAGCAGCGCGAAGAAACCGCCGAGCGGCGTAAGCGAATCGTAGGCGAAGTTTGAAGAGCCGGTTCCCGAATCGGTCGCGACCGCGAGGGAAAGGCCCGCATTTGGGACCCCGAAGCGAACCTCTTTGCCTTCCATGTTTCCGCCATGAACGCCCATGGCGTGCACGATCGGGTTCCCGGCCTGCTCGGCGAACTGCGCTCCCACGAAGGATCCGATTCCGACAACCAGCATGGCAATCAACAGTGCCTGCCCGGCGCGCTGGTTGCCGATCATTCTCCCGAAGAGCAGCGGAAACGCCGCGGGAATCAGCCAGATGGCCAGCAGCTCGAGCAAGTTTGTAAAACCATTTGGGTTTTCGTTGGGCGACGCGGAGTTCGCCCCGACGAAACCGCCGCCGTTTCCGCCCAGCAGTTTGGGAGCTTCCTGCGAGGCGATCGGGCCGCCGGTAATGCTTTGCGCGAAGCCCTGGGC
>PMTY01000153.1 GCA_003167155.1 Candidatus Cybelea tumulisoli | reverse complement strand
CCCGGCGATAAGCTCTACGTCTTCGTCGGTGGGTCCGGAACACGCGGCGGGTTCAACGGCGGCGGCGCCGGCGGTAGCCGTAAGGGTAGCGGTGGAACGTACGCCGGCAACCCGGGCGGTGGCGCATCGGACGTTCGCGTAGGGGGTGACGCGCTAACCGACCGCATTATTGTTGCCGCGGGCGGCGGCGGCGCCGGCGAAGCCGTCAATACCTACGGCTATGGCTACGGAGGCAACGGCGGAGGCTTAACCGGCCAGTCGGGAAGCGGCGACACCGGTTCACGTGTCGACGGCGGTGGCGGTTCGGGCGGCACGCAGAGTCAAGGCGGCTCGGGGGGAGCTGGTGGTACCGACTACTCTAGCTATTCCCTACGCGGCCAGCCGGGCGGCAACGGGGCGTTAGGCCTCGGCGGCAGCGGCGGAAATGCCGCGTCTGACCGCGAGTCTGCAGGCGGCGGTGGTGGTGGCGGCGGGTATTACGGCGGCGGCGGCGGCGGCGGGGGCGCCGGCGCCTACTCGATCCGCTACGATGGCCAAGGAGGTGGTGGTGGTGGTGGCTCGTCATACGTCGAGCCCAGCGCAATCAAGTCCCACATGTGGACTGGCTGGAGCAAAACGAAGGGCGACGGGATCGTCATCTTTAATTGGAACTAAAATTCGGCGCCGAATCCGCTTTACGGCTAAACCTGACTCTAAGTTCGGGAGGGCTTGCGCGTGAGGACACTGGGTAGCCTGGGGCTTATCATCGTCGTCGCCACGATGCTGCTTTCGGGGTGCGGCGGATCGACGGTACCGCTACGCGCCAACTATGACATGGCCACCGATTCGGGCGCGCCACACCACACTAGAACATTCGATTACACCGGCAAAGAGCAGATCTTCGCCGTCCCCGCGGGCGTGAGGCAGCTTACCGTGAGCGCGCGCGGCGGCCAGGGCTCTGGCAGCGACGGTTCGCTCAGCTATGCTCCAGGAGGCTTTCCTGGCCGCGTTTACGCGGTTATCCCAGTACGACCCGGCGATAAGTTCTACGTCTTCGTCGGCGGCTCGGGCCCGCATGGCGGGTTCAACGGCGGCGGCGCGGGCGGTGCCCCGGGGTATGGAGGCGGAGCGGGCTATCGCGGCGGTGGTGGGTCGGATGTGCGAATGGGCGGCGATGCACTCAAGGACCGCATCATTGTCGCCGCGGGCGGCGGCGGCGCCGGCTTAGCCTTTAATTTCAACCAGGATCGAGGAGGGGACGGTGGCGGTTTGACGGGCAAGCCGGGAGGCACCGACGGCGAGTATTCCGGCAGGGGTGGTGGCGGCGGCACGCAGAGTCAAGGCGGTGCGGGCGGGGCCGGCGGCGTTGGCGATCCGTCCAGCGGAGATGGCCTGCCCGGCGCCAACGGAGCGTTGGGCCTCGGCGGTAGCGGCGGGAATGGTGGGCCGGGCAGCGCCTCCGGCGACGACTATGGCATGCCCGGCGGTGGCGGTGGCGGCGGTTATTACGGCGGCGGCGGGGGCGGCGGCAGCGGTGCTAATCGCGCGAGTTACGACGAGAGCCAAGGCGGCGGCGGCGGCGGCGGATCGTCATACGTCGAGCCCAACGCAATCAAGTCCCGCATGTGGACGGGCTGGAGCAAAACGAAGGGCGACGGACTCATCGTCTTTCGTTGGAACTGAACTACGGCGCCAACTACGTTTTCATCGGGATGACCTTTCGATGTAACTCTAATTTATCGAAGATATAAGATTGCTTCGTTTCCTGTCTCTCGTTCTTGCGGTAGTGGTCGCATCGCCGGCGGCAAATAGTGCAGCTGCGAGCGATCCGTTAGCAACGTGGTTCGGCTCGCAGACGTGCCCCGCGCTCGACGGCCTTTATAGCAAGCAGGAACCGCCGTACGTGAAGACCGGCGCGGAAACCCTTGTTGTGGACGTACCAACAGGCGTGCTTTGGAAGCAAAAAGTCAGCATGACCGTCCCGTGGTACGTGTACGATCCCAAAACCAACGTCGCGCTCAGTCACGTCGGCGGAGATTCCGGCGTCGTCTGGACGTTGCGGGTCGTCAAAGGCGCACCGCCGGCGTCGCTTCCCAGGATCGATCTGAGTGATGCGCACACGACCTCCGGCCTGAAGATCGGAGCGAGCGCCGACGGTCGTCCGGACGCTTGGGAAGCCGCCCGTCATTCACGCCTGCGGTATGGACCGCTACGAATGTAGCGATGACAAGGACCCCCACGCGGAACAAAACGATTTGGATTTTACGATTAGGAACGGTCGCGTCATCGAGATCGCCCACACGTCCTGGGGCTAGCCCGAAGAATCGATGCGTTCGCTGAAGACGAGGTGATTGTTGAACGGATCGTAGACGATCATTTCCCGTGTCCCCCATTCCTGCGTTTGGATCGTCGGGTTAAAGTAGCGATACTTTTTCGCGACGAGTTGACGATGCAATGCGTCGATGCCGGAAAGGCGAATGATGACGTGCGTACCGGGCGTGCCGTCGCCGTAGTGTTCGCTGAGAAAGATCGACACGCCGCCGCGCGAGATGCCCATGAAAAGCGGTGCTTCGTCGTGGAAGCGGTGCTCGAACGCCACCTCGAATCCAAGGTAATCGAGATAAAACTCGCGCGCCTTGGCGACGTCGAACATCCGTAGAATGGGAATCGTTCGCTCGAAGACGATCTCTTGATCGGAGACCACGCTCTTTTCCTTTAGAGTAGCTTACGCCGCTAAGCCATCACTCACAGACCCTGTGCTTGCGCTAAAAAAACGCGTTGTGCATCAACCGGCATCTCGCCCGGTCCGGGCGATAGTCTAGCGTATGTGCCGTCGCCCCGCAGCTCCCGGCTCTTGACGTTATCGGCGAGAAGGACGGTAAGAATCTGCGACGCCAGCGTTTCGGCCATCACCGGGTCGAGAACGGGAACGGCAAGCTCGACGCGCCGGTCCAGATTGCGTCCCATCCAATCGGCGCTGGCGATGATCGTCTCGAGATCTCCGCCGTTGTCGAAGGTGAAGATGCGCGAATGCTCGAGAAAGCGCCCGACGATGCTGCGGACGCGAATGTTCTCGCTAACTCCCGGAACGCCGGGGCGCAGCACGCACATTCCGCGCACGAGCAAGTCGATCGGGACGCCGGCCTGCGACGCGCGGTAGAGAGCGCGCACGACGTCGCCCTCGGTGATCGCGTTAATCTTGGCGCGGATGCCGGCGGTGCGGCCCGCGCGAGCGTGCTCGGTCTCCCGGTCGATGCGAGCGATCAGCTCGCGATGGAAGGTGACCGGAGCGACCCAAAGATCTTCGTAATCGGTGACTTTCGAAAAGCCCGTCAGCGCGTTGAAGAGCGCAGCATCGTCGGTGCCGAGGTCGTGACGACAGGTAAAGAGGCTTAGATCGGTATAGAGGCGCGCCGTTTTCTCGTTGTAGTTGCCGGTGCCAAAGTGCATGTAGCGCCGGAGGCCATCTTCGTCTTGGCGTACGACCAAGAGCGTCTTGGCATGCACCTTTTGATTGGCAAAGCCATAGACGACGTGCGCCCCCGCGCGCTCGAGCCGCTTGGCCCATTCGATATTGTTTTGTTCGTCGAAACGCGCCTTGAGCTCGATGACGACGGCAACTTGCTTTTCGTTCTCCGCCGCGGTTAGGAGCGCTCTGACGATGGGAGAGTTCGTGCCCGAGGTCCGATAGAGCGTTGCCTTAATGGCGAGAACTTTTTCGTCTTCGGCAGCCTGTTGCAAAAACTGAATCACTGGATCGAACGACTCGTACGGATGGTGCAGCAGGATGTCGCCTTCCCGAATCTGCGCGAAAATATCGGTGACGCCGATCAACCGCTTGGGAATCGCCGGCATGTACGGCTTGTCTCGCAGATGCTCGTAGCCCGGAAGGTTGACGATCTGCCAAAGGTCGCTCAGGGCCATCAACCCTTCGATTTCGTAGCAATCGACCGGCTCGAGTTCCAGCGAGCTGCAGAGAAAATCGCGAATATACTCGGGCATTCCCCGTTCGACCTCGAGGCGCACCGGCTCGCCGAAGCGTCGCCGCCGCAACTCGGACTCGATCGCGCGCAAGAGATCGTCGGCTTCGTCTTCCTGCAGGTCGAGGTCGGCGTCGCGCGTGACTCGGAAGAGATAGGAGTCGCGGACGTGCATGCCCGGAAAGAGCCCGTCGAGGTGATGCGCGATCAAATCCTCGAGCAAGACGAAGCGCCGCTCCTTCGCGCCCTCGACGGGAACGAAGCGCGGCAGCGTCGGCGGAATCTTTACGCGCGCGAAGTGCAGCTCGACACCGTCGCTCGTCGCCTCCTCGAGTTCTACCGCCAACGAGAGCGAGAGATTGGAGATGTACGGAAACGGGTGGCCGCTATCGACGGCCAGCGGGGTCAGGACCGGAAAGACGTTATCGTCGAACGTGCGCTCGAGCACGGCTTGCGTCTCATCGTCGAGCTCGCCGACGCGCATCAAGCGAATGCCCTCGAGGTCGAGCGCGGGTAAGAGCTGCTCGTTGAGCAGCCGCATTTGAAGCGGCAGTGAGGTGCGCAGCCGTTGTGAGATGGCGGCGAGATGTTCGGTCGGCGTACGCCCGTCCTCGGAACGGCGCATGACCTGAGCCTCGATCTGCTGTTTGATCGCGGCGACGCGAATCATAAAGAACTCGTCGAGGTTCGTTCCATAGATCGCGACGAATTTGAGCCGCTCCATCAGGGCGTTACGCTCGTCGAGCCCCTCTTCCAGGACCCGGTCATTGAACTCCAGCCACGACAACTCGCGGCTGATATAGAAGGCGGGATCGTCGAGGCTTGCGACCGGAATCGCCGGTTGCGGGGTAAGGGGCTCGGTTATCACGATTATTCTGGTGCTTAGCGGTTCGGGCCGGGGTTCGCCTCCCAAACGGCCAAAAACTTGCCGGTGGCCTTAAACGACCTGCCGGCGCACGTCGCGCAACACCTTACCCTGGCTCTTTGCGCGCTCGCCATCGCGCTGGCGGCGGGCCTGCCGTTAGGGATTGCGGCCACGCAATCGGCCGGGCTGCGAGGCGTCGTGCTCGCGCTGGCGGGAGTCGGGCGAACGCTTCCGAGTCTGGCGGTTCTTATGCTTCTGCTGCCCTGGTTGGGCGTCGGCATGACGCCGGCGGTCATCGCGCTTGCGCTGCTCGCGATTCCACCCATCGTCATCAGCGTCGACCTCGGCATCCGCGGCGTTTCGCGTGCGGCAGTTGACGCAGCGACGGGGATGGGAATGACCTCGCTGCAGCGTTTCACGCGCGTGGTCGTACCGCTGGCGCTGCCCGTCTCGTTCGTCGGTCTGCGCACCGCTACGACGGAGACCATCGCGAGCGCTACGCTGGCGACGTTCATCGGTGCGGGCGGTCTCGGCGACGAGATCGTTCGCGGACTCCAAACCGACGACGCGACGCTGCTCTTCGTCGCGGCAGCGCTCGTCGCCGCTCTTGCTTTAGGCGCCGATCTCGCACTTGGCGCGGCGGCCCGGCTGATGGCGGAGAATCAATGAGCATCTCTCGCGCGCGCGCACTCACACTTCTGGCCGCGGCGCCCGCGCTTGCGCGCTGCACGTTCGATCGGTCGCACGTTCGCGTTGGGTCCAAGAACTTCACCGAGTCGTTCCTGATCGCCGAGATCTACGCGCAAGCGCTGGAGAATGCCGGCATGCCCGTCGAGCGCCTCTTCAATCTCGGTTCGACGCAGATTGCCATGGCAGCGATGCGGCGCGGCAACATCGACTGCTATCCGGAGTATACCGGCACGGCCCTCATCGACGTTCTGCACCTGCCGCCCATTGCGGATTCGCAAACCGCCTACGACGTCGTCGCGCGACTCTTCGCGCAACGCTACGGCATCGTATGGCTGCAGCCATCGCCGATGAACGATTCGCAGGCGCTGGCGACGACTCGGGAGATTGCAGCGGCTGCGCATCTTGCCACCCTGTCCGACGTCGCGGCGGCAGCGCCGCATTTACGCTTGGCAACGATTCAAGAGTTTCTCGCCCGGCCCGACGGACTACCCGGGCTGCAAGCGCGCTATGGGGGATTTCAATTTCGAGAGGTCCGTACGTACGACATCGCGCTGAAGTACCGAGCGTTGCTCGAGAACAAAGCCGACGTGGCCAGCGCCTTTACGACCGACGGCGCGATCGAATCGGATCGCCTCGTGATCTTGCGCGACGATCGCCATGTCTGGTCGGCTTATAACGTCGCCCCGCTTGCCCGAAAGGCGGCGCTTCAGGCGCGCCCCGCAATTGCGCGCGTGCTCGATGCGGTCTCGCCCGCAATCACCGACCAAGCAGCTCGATCGATGAACGCCGCGGTCGAAAACTCCGCGGCGGATCCGGCCGACGTCGCGGCCGCGTTTCTGAAAGCGCTCAAAGGACATCCAAACCAATCGTGAAGGCCGCGCAAATTGCTTTTGAGAGCGTCGTAGTCCGCTATCCGGGCGCCGATCGTAACGCCGTCGACGGCGTCTCGTTCGAGTTACATGGCGGCGAACTCGTCGTACTGCTCGGCCCGTCGGGCTGCGGGAAATCGACGCTGCTGCGCACCGTCAACCGTTTGGTGCCGCTCGACGGCGGACGAGTCGTGGTGGACGGGAGCGACGTCACCCAACTCGACCCAGTGGAGTTGAGGCGCAGCATCGGTTACGTGATCCAGGCCGTCGGGCTCTTCGCTCACATGAGCGTCGCCCAAAACGTCGCCGTCGTCCCATCGCTGCAAGGCTGGACGGCCCCACAGATCGCTCGACGCGTGGACGAGCTTCTGACGCTAGTCGGGCTCGACCCCACGGCGTACCGAAATCGCCGGCCCAGTCAGCTCTCGGGCGGCGAGGCCCAGCGTGTTGGGGTTGCGCGCGCAATCGCCGCGCGGCCTCGCGCGCTGCTGATGGACGAGCCGTTCGGGGCAGTCGACGTCTTGGCTCGCACGGCGCTTCAGCGCGAACTCGTGCGCATCGTACGCGAACTCGAAACGACGACGCTCTTCGTAACACACGACGTCGACGAGGCGTTTCGGCTAGCGGACCGGATCGTCGTCATGCGCAGCGGGCGCGTCGAACAAGTGGCGACGCCGCTCGACCTCTTCGACCAGGCAGCGACGCCGTACGTTCGCGACCTCGTTCACGCCGGCGACGACGTCTACCGGCGCTACTTCGTGCACGCTCGAGAGCTGCTGAGGACCGCGAACGCATGACATACCTCGCCGCTCATCCGGCGCGCGTGGCTGCATTGGCGGCCGCGCACCTCGAGCTTGTCGGCGTCGCGCTTGCGGTCGCGCTGTTGATCGCCGTACCGCTTGGCTTGTGGGCGGCGCGGCGACGGAACGTCGCGCCCTGGCTGCTCGGCGCGTTGGGCGCGATCTACACGATTCCGAGCCTGGCGTTGCTGGCCGTCCTCGTCGAGTGGTTCGGGCTTGGGTTCACGCCGATCTTCGTGGCGCTTGTCGTCTACGCGCAGTTTATGCTGGCGCGCAACGTCGTGGCCGGGATCAACGGCGTTGATCCCGCGCAAGTCGACGCTGCAAGAGGCCTGGGAATGTCGTCGCCGCAGGTGTTGTTGCGCGTCGAGTTTCCGCAAGCGTTGCCCGTGTTGATCGGCGGCGTGCGCATCGCGGCGATCGCGATGATTTCGATCGCCACGCTTGGCGGCTACGTCGGCGGCGTCGGTTTGGGCGTCTTAATCTTCAACGGGCTGACGTTGCATCAGCCGCAAATGATCGTGGCCGGAAGCCTCGCAGCCTGCGCGCTTGCAATCGCCGTCGACGCAACGCTCCGCCTAGCAGAAGCCAAAACTCGTCCTTCGACAAGCTCAGGATGACGCCGTGAGGGCTCACGATTACAACGTGAGGCCCCGCTAAATTGCCTCTATCTTTGCCATCATGCCTTGATCTTCGTGATCTAGGATGTGGCAGTGAAAGAGAAACTCGCCTCTGATGATGTAGGCACGGAAGTCCATCAAGAGGTCGAGGGTGCCCGGGACACTCTTGATTCCAACCGGGTAGCGATGCGGAAGGACGACGCTATCGGCCCAATACGGATGGGCAAGCGGCACGCCGTTGATCTTTTGGACCAAGAAGTGAATCTGATGGATGTGAAAGTCGTGAATTTCTTGGGTGACGTTCACGACGTGCCATTCTTCGACCGTACCAACGTGTACCACGTACATCGGCTTGGACTTCATCGAAAACATTTGGCCGTTGATGAAGAATTGCGGCTTCGCATTTTCGCTGAAGACGACGACGCGTTTGGCCGCCGGTCGCGGAAGCTTGGTCGTATACTCGTTCTGCGGCAGCGGCGCGCCGACGGTTAGCGGCCGCGACGAGAAGTCTCCGCCGGCATTCTTATGCTTCGGCGCTTCGAGGTATGCGAGGAACCACGGCGGGTCGGGATCGCCATTGGGGCCCGAGTCATAGCAGAGCGTCCGGAACTTGCCGTGGCCGCTTGCCGGTCCGGTGACGATGAACTCCGCGCGCGCGGCCGGCGGAACGATAAGGTACGGCATCGACTCCGTTGGAGGCGTGCCGGGATAGCTATCGAGAGCATATCCGTCGACGGCGACCAGCCGAACGTTTTCGCCTTCCACGCTGAGCTTGAGCGTCTTGTGGCCCGTAGCATTTACCACTCGGAAGAACTGCTTCTCCCCTGGCGCAATCGTAATCACCGGCTCGTAGGCCCCGTTGAGCGCAACGTTCAGGCCGTCGTAGAAAAGACACGGCGCCCTATTACTATTGAGAGGGCGGGCCGTTGCCTTCGGCATGGCCGTCATCATGCCGGACATGCCGTCATCCGAGGCTCCCGGCGCATCTGCGTCGTCGTGAGGCTGCGCGTTCACGCCAATCCCGGTCGCTCGCACGATAATCAGCCGTTGTTTCATCTTGCCGAGCTCAGGCAAGTGCTTCTCGATGCCCAGGACGATGATCGCCCCCGACATTCCGCCTTCGCCAACTTGATAGCTCGTCTCGAGGTGCACGTGCGGGTGATACCAATAGAGGCCCGGCTCCTGAGTGATCGGGACATGGACCTCGTAGTGCAGCGCCTGACCGGGCTTGGCAAGAACGCCGATGACGTCGTCGCCGGGTCTGCGCGGCGCCGAGCCCATCCCGTGAAAGTGCAAGTTCATGTCCGAGGAGAGCCCGCCGCTGGCCGGCAAGTCGTCGGTCACGTCGACGACGAAGCGCTGGCCCGGTTCGACTTCGATCGTCGGAGCGACGCCGTGCAAGCCCT
This sequence comes from Candidatus Cybelea tumulisoli, assembly GCA_003167155.1. Classification (GTDB taxonomy): domain Bacteria; phylum Vulcanimicrobiota; class Vulcanimicrobiia; order Vulcanimicrobiales; family Vulcanimicrobiaceae; genus Cybelea; species Cybelea tumulisoli. The sequence continues at coordinate 14,337 of PMTY01000153.1, read as the reverse complement.
GGTACTCAAACGACGGCAGGCCCGTCGCCGGGTTAATTTCGGCGATCAGCGAGACCGTAGCGACGCCGTTGACCGCTTTAACGACCGGCGGTTCGGGAAGCTCGTTTACGTTGGTGTCCGGCGCGAGCCTCGTTCCAGGCGGCGGTTGCAAAAGCGCTCCCGCCCCCGGCGGAAGTGCACCGGTTGGACCGCTTGCTCCGCGGCAGCCTGCGGCAAAAGCACAGACGATGGCAAAAATGAGAAGACGACGCGTCATAGGGGAAATACCTCGCCCGCTACTTCCGAGAATGAACGGGTCTTCCCTATCCCCTTGCTTGACGCACGAGGAGGTGAACGCTGAAGCTTTTCGCGCGGTCGTGCCAGACCGATCGTGACGCGAAGCCGGCGCCTTCGGCCAGCCGCGCAACGTCTTCATCGGCAAACTTGTACGAAGATTCGGTGTGAATTCGTTCGCCTGCTTCGACGGCGATTTGAAGATCCGCGCGGCGTATCCGAACGGCCATGCGTTCTTGTGCTTCTAGGAACGAATCCACCGAACCGCGCCGCTCGTCGTAATGCGCGATGTGGTGGAATTTCTTGAGATCGAAGCCGGCGTCGAGCTCGCGATTAATCCGCGCGAGCACGTTGAGGTTAAAGGCCGCCGTCACGCCGATCGGATCGTCGTAGGCCCGCTCGAGCGTCGCGCGATCTTTCTTGAGATCGGTTCCGACCAGCAACCCATCGCCTGGGCGTAGCGCGGAACCGAGCAGCAAAAACAGGCGCCGCGCTTCGTGCGGCTCGTAGTTGCCGACGTTCGATCCCATGAACATGGCGAGCATTTTGCGATCCGAAAGCACCGCCTGCGACTCGAGCACGTCGAAATAGTCGCCGGCGTAGGCGCGCACGCGCAACTCCGGATAGCTTTCGACCAGGGCCATTGACGACGCGCAGACGGCCTCGGTCGAAATATCGATCGGAGAATAGAGCAGTTGGTCTTGCACGCGCAACGCTTCGCCGATCAAAAGGCGAGTCTTTACGGCGCTTCCACTTCCGAGTTCGAGAAAATCAACCGGCGCGTCGAGCAGTCGAACGATCTGCCATCCCCAGTCCGAGAGGATCTCGGTTTCGGCCCGGGTGAGATAGTATTCCGGCAGATGCGTGATCGCGTCGAAGAGCGCCGAGCCGACGTCGTCGTAGTGATATTTAGACGGCAAGCGTTTCGGCGTCGAACCCATTCCCGCCACGACGTCCTCGGCGAACGAGGGTACCCCTCTTGCACGAGGTACCATGACGAGTTCGAAACGGTCGGAGACCGCAGTATCAATGGCCACAGTGCACCCCCTCATGCCCGAGTACGTGCTCTTATAAACGGAGAACGCTCGACGAGTTGCAGGCGGATCCCCTCCTACAGGCTCCTAAGGCTCGATTAGCGTGATCCGCAGGCGTGAGTTCCAGAACCCGTAGAGTGCGTAGACCGCGAGGCCGACCAGGAACCAGATGCCGTATCGCCACCAGGTCGCCACCTGCAGGCCGCTCACGAGGTAGAGGCACGACCCGGCCCCGGCAATCGAAAAGAAGGGCAACAGCGGCGCCCTAAAGGGACGCGGAGCCGCCGGGTTCACGATGCGCAGCACCAAGACTCCGGCACACACGATTGCGAAGGCCGCGAGAGTGCCGATATTGACGAGCAGCAGCAGTTGCGTCAGCGGCAAGACCGCGGCGAAGACGGCGACGATCGCACCGGTGATTAGCGTCATCCGCGCGGGCGTGCGAAAGACGCGATGAATCCGCGCGACGCCCGGCGGCAACATGCGATCGCGCGCCATCACGTAGAAGATGCGCACCTGCCCCAGCAGCGACGTCAGCATCACCGTCGCGTTGCCCGCCAAACCGCCGATTGCGACGATCCAATAGAGCCCGTGGCTCTTGTTGACTGATGCCAGCGCGTCGAGCATTGCGGCTCCCTCGGATAGGCGATCGAAGCGCAGAACGCCGACCGTACAGAGCGTCAGCGCCACGTAGAGAATGCCGCCCAGGGTAAGCGCCAGAATGATGCCGATAGGAACGTTACGTTCCGGCTGCTTCGCCTCTTCCGAAGCGACGGTTACCGTGTCGAAACCGATGTACGCAAAGAATACCAAGGCGGTGCTCGCGAGCACGCCGTGATAGCCCATCGGCGCAAAAGGCTGCAGATTTCTGAGGTGCACGAAGGGCGCAACCGCTCCGATGAAGACCAGCATCGAGGCGATCTGTACGATGACCAGCGCTCCGTTGACGCCGGCCGATTCGCGGATGCCGATGGCGACGAGCACGGTGACGGCGAGCGTTACGACGGAAGCGACGAGATCGACCTGCGGATGGACTGCCTGGATGTTGGCGGTTTGCGCCCAGGCTGGAAAGACGATCCCAACGTTGGCCAGCATGTGCGCCAGGTAGTCGGAAAGCGACGACGCGGTGGGCGCCAAAGAGAGGCCGTATTCGAGGATCAAATCCCAACCGATTATCCAAGCAACGAGCTCGCCCATCGTTGCGTAGGCATACGTGTAGGCGCTGCCGGCGACTGGGACCATCGAGGCGAACTCGGCATAACACAGCGCCACGCAGAGGCTGACGAGTCCTGAAAGAACGTAAGCGAGAATCACGGCCGGCCCAGCGGCATGCGCGCCGGCGCCGATGGTCGTGAAGATTCCACCGAGCATGGTTCCCAAGCCAATGCCGGTCAAGGCAGGCCAGCCCAAGACTCGCCGCAACGGGGGCCCCGATGATGCCGGTGCAGTCCATCCGAGGGGCTGACGGGTGACGAGCTGTCTTAACGCATTGCGGAACGCCAAGCGATTAGGAGCCTCTAGGGTTTAGGGCAGACTTCTCGCAACGCGGCGAGAGCTATGGGATTGGGCCGGACGGCGATCGGCCGTAGGTAAACCGCGAAATAAGTCGAGCCTGCTATCATCGCGGCCACGGTTTCGATATCGATCGGACCTCCCTGCGACGAAGAGCCTCGAGCTTGGACGTACTTTGCGGGCTGCGTGCCGCAAATCTTGATCGTTTGCTGCGTGACGATGGTTACGTCTTTCATCGTGTCTTGCAGGTTGGAGTTTGAGAAGATATCGTTGGTCTGCATCGGCCGAGGCGACTTGAAGAGCAAAAGGACTTCGCGGTCGTCGCTTGGCGGACGCCAGAACTGCATGTAACCCAAGATTCCCGGCGACGCCCGCCAGCCGCTGGGTGCCGCGAATCGCAACCCATCCGCTGGACTCGCCTGCAAACCGCACGCGCCCACCGTGACGGCGAGCATTGCAACGAGGGCGACACGTAAGCGCGAACGCATCTCGGCTACCTCCTGATGGGCAATAGGCTTCCACCTCCCATCTCAATCTCCGCCGCCACGCTCGTAGGAGACGATGCGCGCCCAGCGATCGTAAATCAGCGCGATGTATTCGCGCGTTTCCGCATACGGCGGCACGCCGCGATACCGGGCAACGGCGAACGGACCGGCGTTATATGCCGCCAGCGCGGCCGAATAGGGATCGGCGTAACGCCCCTGGTACGCATCGGCGTACCCGGCGATAAGTGCCGCCGCGGCGTCGATCGATTCAAACGGGTCGTAGGGATTCACGCCGGCGTCCGCCGCCGTCTCGGGCATGAACTGAGCGATGCCGATCGCGCCGGCCGCGGAGAGGGCTTGCGGATCGTAGGCCGATTCTTGCAAGAGGGTTGCGGCAAGGAACTCCGCCGGAAGCGAATGCGCGCGGGCCGCGCGCGCCGTCGCGCCGGCAAAGAGCAATGCGTAGGCCGGCTGCAGCCGAGGATTGGTCCGTAGAATCGCGCGCGCAATGGCGAGTTCCGCAGCATCCACCGGCGGTCCGTCGCGAATCAACACGGCGCCTTGTATTGCGTCGACGTCGGCGGGCGAGGGCCAGCTTAATGCGATATTAAGAGCTCGCTGTAGTTGGGGCGGCGCGATTGGCCGGACATTGGTATGGTATATGGTAGGTACGGTGCATCCGGACAACACTATAGCCGCCGCCGCAAACCAGACACCATGAATCGGAAATCCGCCGCATAAGGGGACGAAACGCATGCTCTTCATTACGGCTCTCATCGTCACGCTCGTCTTGGGAGATTTTGGTTCGACGTTCTTTTATCACGTTCCGCAGCATCTGTGGTTCACGCTGCACTTGCGCACGCATCACGACCGCCGGCGCCCGTACTTCGACCATGCGGTGCTCTCGACCGATCCGGCGGTTTTACTCGACGGCATTCTGGGCGCCATTCCATACGTCGTCGTCGCCGCTTTCCTTTGGCGTCTCTCCTGGCCCGGGGCGGTTGCCGGCCTGGCCCTAGGCCAACTCCATGTCTGGTGGCGTCACACGACGGAGCTGGGCTGGCGGACCCCAGCCAGGGCTCGAGCCCTCTTGCGCCCCCTGGGAATCGTCCTTCCCGAGGACCATGACGGGCACCACCGAAATCCCGAGGTCGAGTTTGGCGATATCTTCCGCTTCTACGATGCGCCGGCTCGCGCGCTCTTGGCGTTGCTCGCACCAACGGGCCGTCGAGCGCGAAATGCCGGCCGGCGCGCGACCAGGAGGGTTCCGGCCAGAGCTTAATCGGGGGGTCCTATGGCCAAACGGGCGCTACTGTTGATCTCGGACACGGGCGGCGGCCACCGCAGTGCTGCCAACGCAATCGTGGCCGCCCTGCAAGAGTCCGGCGCCCGCGAGCCGTTTGAGACGCGGATCGAGGACGTCGCGGCCCATTGCGCCTTCCCGCTCACGCAGCTGGGCCTCGGCTACAGCATGGCTCTACGCTATGCACCCCCGCTCTATGGCGCGCTGTACTACGCCACCAACGGACGCCGGCGCTACCGCGCGCTGGTGCGCTTCTGCGAACCACTCTACCGCGAGCGCTTGCGCGACCTGTTCATCAGTTACCGGCCCGACGTTATCGTTTCGGTTCATCCGCTGCTCAACCACGCCGCGATGCGCGCCCGCGACGACGCGCATATGCAACACGTTCCGGTCATCACCGTCATCACCGACCTCGGCAAAGTTCACGAGTCGTGGCTCGTCCCCAACGTCGACGCCGTCGTAGTTCCGGCCCGCGAGGTCTATCAACGCGCGCTCTCGCGCGCCGTGCCCACGCGGCGTTTGCATCTGCTCGGGCATCCGATCCATCCGAAGTTCGACGACGTCACCGGAAGCAAAGCAAGCCTGCGCGCGCAGCTCAATTTGCCGAACGAGAAAACGCCGGTCGTCATGCTGATGGCGGGCGGCGAAGGAGGCGGCAAACTACTTTCAACCGCACTAGCGCTTGCAAAGGCCAAACTCCCAATCGAGCTCGTCGTCGTCTGCGGCCGCAACGAACCGCTCGAGGCGAGGCTCAAAGAACTGGCCCGCTCGTTGCCGACCCCGATGCACGTCCTGGGTTTCACCGACAAGATTCCGGAGTATTTTCGCGCCGTCGATCTTCTCGTTACGAAGGCTGGGCCCGGAGCGTTGGCCGAGGCGAATGCCGCGCAGCTTCCGATCATCGTCTACGACTACGTTCCCGGCCAGGAGCGCGGCAACGTCGACTTCGTGCGCCGCAACGGCCTCGGTTTGATCGCCCTTAACGGCGCGGCGGCGGTCGTTCGCGCCGTCACCGCGCTAATTGCCGCGCCCGACCGGCTCGAGATGATTCGCCACAACCAAGAAGTCATCGCCCCGCGTCACAGCTCCCGCCGCATTGCCGCGCTGATCTCAGAGACCGCGGCAAACGCGCTACTGGAAACCGCCGCCGCCGTCTAGCCCTACCGCGCTCAGGGTTACAGGCCGTTCCAGATGAGGCCGCTCGGAAGGATCTCCGGCGCGCGGGGGCTCTGGCGAAAATCGAAGTCCTTACGCAGATCGCCGAGGATTGAGACGTTCTCGCGTACGGTAGGCCGCTGATCGGGGCGTCCGTCGGTTTGCGGATCGATCCGCTGCCCCGTGAGAAAGTCGTCTTCGATGAACTTGATGTAGGCATCGTGGCTGAGCGTCTGGTGGTCGATGAAGCCGCGGCGCGCATAGGGGCTGATCACGATTCCAGGCACTCTGAGGCCATAACCGTTCTCATCGACGTGCGGCGGGGCAACGTGATCGTAGAAGCCGCCCCAATCGTCCCAGCTCAGAAAGATTGCGGTGCTCTTCCAATCCGGGCTGCGCATGAGCGCATTGATGAGCCCGGTGACATAGGCTTGACCGCGGCTAACCAGAGCCGGCGGATGTTCGCTGTACGATCCCGCCGGTGTGATCCACACCACGCTCGGCAGCGTGCCGTTGGCCGCGGCCGTATAAAAATCGCGTAAGTCGCGAATGTTGCCCAGCTCGCCATCACGCTTGACGGTATCGAAGAAGGGCAGCGGGTTCCATATGCCCGGCGTGTTGGCTTTTTGCTGCACCGGACCACACTCTTCTTGGCCGTTGGCGCAGTCCGGCTCGTTTCCACGCATAACGTAGTAGGCCCAACTGACATCGTGCGCGTGCAACAGATAGGTTAGATCGGTCCATGCATAGTCGGGCCGGCCCGGGCCGGGTGCGCGGAAGCGCGGGTTGGCGGAACGGAAGTCCGGCGGAAATTCGGGAGACTCCAGCTCGTTGACGCAGCTCATGGGATTGCCGATCTGCTTGCACCACGCCGACCACCCGGAGACCATGAAGAGATGCTGCGGTAAACTCCACGACGCATTTTGCTCGAAGAGGCGATCTTGGAGCACGAAGTCGCGTGCATATTTCCAATAGTTGCGAAGCTCGCGTCCGTCGTGGTATCCCATGACCGCGACCGTGCCCCCGCAGTTGGGTGCGTTGGGATCGCCACAGGCCCGGCGCCGCTTGCGTTGCGCGGCTCTCACGAAGCCATCCATCCGTCCGCCGTCGATATCGGCAATCGCCGCGCCCGCGCCGTGCGGGCCGCCCCGATTGAGGTCCTGGGGATCGTGGAAGGGCCGGACGCACGCGCCGGCCGGGGCGGGAACGCAGACGGCGGGAGCGCCGTTGCTCATCGCAATGCCGTCCGCCCCGGGAAACGTTCCGAAATACGTATCGAACGAGCGGTTCTCTTGCATGATGATGACGATGTGGCGAATCTTGTGAATCGAGTCTCCGCTCTGGGAGCGCGCGGGAGAAGTCCCCAGCACCAACGCGAGGGCGAGGAAGAAACGGCTATACCGCAACGGCAGTCAAGCCTCCGCGAAATGCCATCGTCGCCGCTCCGACTTGTCCGGCGTCGTTGCCGAGCGTGGCGATGACGATCTGCGTTGTTCCCTTGGGAACCATGGTCGTCAGCGCATCGGCGCGCGGACGAACCGCGTCGAGCATAAAGTCGCCGGCGGTCGAGACGCCGCCGCCGATCGCGATCGTCTCGGGATTGACGAACGCGATCACGTTCGCCAAGCCGATTGCAAGATCGCCGATGAAATTATTCCAGGCGGCCAGAGCGTGAGCGTCGCCGGCCTGCGCCGCCTTGCGAATCTTTTTGGAGCTGAGCTTGTCACGCGCGGCGTCGAGCAGCGCACTGCGCGGAAAGGAGGGCGCGACGGCAAAAGCGTGGCGAATCAATCCCGTCCCCGAGGCCTGCGCCTCGAAGCAGCCGATCTTTCCGCAGCCGCAGATAAACCCGTCGGTCGGCCGAATTTGATGGTGGCCGATCTCGCCTGCACCCCAGCGGTGTCCGAGCAGCAGGTTGCCTGCGCCGACGATCCCTCCACCGATGCCGGTTCCTAAGGTCAGCAGTGCGAAATCTTTACAACCCGTGCCGCTGCCGAAGGTGAACTCCCCCAGCGTCGCACAGCGCGCATCGTTGGCAACGAACACGGGCAGAGCAAACTTTTTACGAAGCGAGTCCCCCAGCGGCGCGTTCTCCCAGCCGAAGTTGGGGCTATAGAGCACCGCACCGGACGCGGCATCGATATTGCCGGGCGAGCCAATGCCGATGCCCATCGCGTTTCCGGCATCTTTGAGCGCGAGTTCGACCACCGCTTCGACCGCCGCGATCACGGCCTCGAAACGAAGGTCTTCGAGATCCTCTTCATGTTGGACGCGGATCGCTCCGTCGTCGGTAACGACCGCTGCCGCAACGTGAGACGCGCCGAGGTCGACGCCGATAGCCGTTTGCATGGTCGGCTCTTTTGATATCGGCGAAGGCCGTACCCGCAAGACGCGGGAATCGAAGAAGCCTTATGGAGACGATCGACCTCACTACGTTACGAAACTTCACTCGCCGTACCGGGCAAGCGACGCACCCGGATCTGCTCGACGCCCGCCCACTCGAGCACGTCAACAAGATCGAAATTGACGAAGAGCACATTACGGTGGAGTACGACGAAAAGATCACCCGCTTTTACAATGCCAACGAGATCACCCATCGCGAATGGATCTATAAATACAACGACGATCCCGAGTTCGTTGCGGCGGTCGGCAAAGTGATCGAGCTCGCCCGCAGGCACCTCAAGGACCTGCCCGAGAACATCGCGTGCCCGCCGGGCTGCGCGGAGTGCTGTAGCGGCTACGAGCCATTCGTCAGCAAGTCCGACGTCGCGCGAATTGCCGCCCACCTCGGCATGAGTTATGAGGAGACGCTGCGCCGCTACGTCGTCGAACGTCCGTCGGCCGACGGATTTCACGTTGGATGGCTCCGCAAGGTTGGCGACGACCTCGCCGACCAGTGCGTCTTTCTCATGGGGTCGCGCAGCGGCCGGCATTATTGCGGCATCTACGAGGGGCGCCCACACGACTGCCGCGATTTCACCCCCATCGGATGCGGGGACGTGGATACCGAGTTGCCGCGGAAGACGGCCTGGAAGATCGGGGCGGCGTTCCAGCCCAAGCGGCGTGGGCGCAGCCCCAACGGCAAACGCCTTTGATGCTCGCCGCCCTGGCCGTTACGGCGGCGCTCTACGACGGAATGCATTGGCGGTTTGTCGGACCGCTTCGCGGCGGACGCACCGTCGCAATCGACGGCGTGGCGGAGCAGCCGAATCTCTTTTACATCGCCGCGGTCAACGGCGGCATTTGGAAAAGCGAAGACGCAGGGCGTACCTGGATGCCAATCTTCGATCGAGAGCCAACCGGCTCGATCGGCGCACTCGCGGTGGCTCCGAGCTATCCGCGGATCGTCTATGCCGGCAGCGGAGAGGGCTTGCAGCGCCCCGACCTCGCAGTCGGCGACGGAATGTATAAGTCGGCCGACGGCGGCGATACGTGGACGCACCTCGGCCTGCGCGACGGCCAGCAGATCGCTTCCATTGCCGTCGATCCGAAGGACGCAAACCATCTCTTTGTCGGCGTGCTCGGCCATCCGTACGGTCCCAACTCGCAACGCGGCGTCTATCGCTCGCTCGACGGCGGCGCGACCTTCACGCAGGTGCTTTACAAGAACGAAAACGCCGGCGCTTTCGACGTCGTCATCGACCCGAACGATCCCAACGTGGTCTATGCAACGCTTTGGGCGGCTCGCCAAGCGCCGTGGGAGATTGGTGCCTCGTTCGAGATACCGGGAAGCGGCGTATTCAAGTCGAGCGACGGCGGCACGAGCTGGACGCAGTTGACGGCAGGCCTGCCGGCGCGCGTCGGGCGTTCCGAAATAGCGGTCGCACCCAGCGACTCGCGGGTCGTTTATCTCTATGCGGACGTCGAAGCGAAGGGCGACGATGCCGGCGCCCTCTATCGCAGCGATGACGCCGGCGCTCACTTCACGCTGGTCAACAAGGCCGACGAGATCGCGCAGCGCGGCGACGACCTCGTCTCGCTGGCGGTCCATCCAACCAATCCGCAAGTCGTCTACCTCACGAACACCTCAACCTATCGTTCCACCGACGGCGGAAAGACGCTCGTTGCAATCAAAGGCGCGCCGGGCGGCGACGACTATCATACCGTCTGGATCAACCCGCGCAATCCAAAGATCGTCGCCTTGGCCAGCGACCAGGGTGCGACGATCAGCGTGGACGGCGGCGCAACTTGGAGCTCTTGGTACAATCAGCCGACGGCGCAGATGTACCACGTCAACGCCGACGATCGCTTTCCTTATTGGGTCTGCGGCGGTCAACAGGAGAGCGGCTCGGCGTGCGTGGTCAGCCGCGGCAACTGGGGCGAGATAACGGAGCGTGACTGGCATACCGTCGGCGCACAAGAGTACGGCTACGTCGTCCCCGATCCGCTGCACCCCGGCATAACCTTCGGCGGCAAGCTCGAAAAGCACGACGAGCGCACCGATCAGACGCAAGAAGTCTCACCGATCGCGTTGCCGTCCAAGCAGTACCGCACGGTGCGCACCGAGCCCGTCGCGTTCGACCATTTCGACCGGCATCGCCTCTACTACGGCACCAACGTCGTCTTCGCAACCGATGACGGCGGCCAAAGCTGGCACGCCATCAGCCCCGATCTGACGCGAACGCACCCGGCGATACCCGCGGTGCTCGGCCCGTTCGAGAGCGATGATCCGTCGAACGGCAATCACCGCGGCGTCGTTTACGCGTTGGCGCCGTCGTACGTGCGCCGGGGAACGATCTGGGCTGGGACGGACGACGGCCTCGTGTGGATCACCCGTGCTTCGACCGCACAAGCTCAGTGGAAGAATATCACGCCTCCCGGGCTGACGCCGTGGAGTAAGGTTTCGCAGATCGATGCGTCGCGCTTCGACGACGACACGGCCTTCGTTGCCGTCAACCGCTTTCGATTGGACGATTTGCGCCCTTACGTTTACGTGACGCACGACGGCGGACGAACGTGGCAATTGCGAGTCAGCGGGCTGCCCGACCAACCGGTCAACGCGGTGCGCCAAGACCCCGTCGTCGCTAATCTGCTGTATGCGGCGACCGAGAACGGCGTGTACGTTTCGTTCGACAGTGCAGCGACGTGGCAATCGTTGCAGAACGATCTGCCCCGCACCTCGGTGCGCGACATCATCGTGCACGACAACGATTTGATCGTCGCAACGCACGGGCGCGGGTTCTGGATTCTCGACGACGTCGAGCCGCTGCGCGAGCTGGCCTCCGTCGACCCCGGTGTGCGTAACGGTCTTAGCGCGTATCTCTTTGCACCCGAGCGCGCCTATCGCGTGCGGCGCAGCACGAACACCGACACGCCGCTTCCGCCGGAGGAACCGATGGGCGAGAACCCGCCCGACGGCGCGATCGTCGACTACGAGCTCAACCAACCCGCAAAGCGGGTCGTGCTCTCGTTCTACGATCGCAGCGGACAGCTGGCGCGCAGGTATACCAGCGACGACGTCGCGCCGGCTCCGATCCCGCATCTCGACAAGCCCGTTTACTGGGAGCGTGCTTTCGTCAAGCCCTCGACGGCCGCCGGAATGCATCGCTTCGTCTGGGATCTGCGCGACGCGCCCCCATCGGCAGACCAGGATCTGCCGATCTCTGCGGTTCCGCACGATACTCCGCGCACGCCGCAAGGACCGCTCGTGCTCCCCGGCCGCTACGCCGTGCGCCTCGACGTTGACGGTCACGTCATGGAAAGCACGGTCGACGTCGTCATGGATCCGCGCGTCGTTATTTCAAACGAAGCTCTCAAGGCGCAATACCTCCTGGCTGCGCGGCTTACGTTGCTGGCGAACCGGAGTTACAATGCAGCCGCAAAGGCACGGGGCAGCGCCGCCGCAGTGGCGGCTTTTACGAGGGTCAACGAAGCTGCCGCAGCCTTGCTGGAAACGGTTGACGGTGCCGACGCACCGCCGACGCAGCAAGCCACTGCCGCGGTGGGGGCCCTCGAGAAGCAGTTCGGCGGGATCCAACGCGGGCCATAGCCGCGAGGGCCGAGCGGGCGAACGCAGAAGCGCTCGCTTATGAAAACAATCATCTCGTTGCTCGCATGCCTCGCGCTTAGCGCGAGCTACCTCGCACCTGCCGCGGCGGCTACCAGCACGCTAACCATCAAGCTTAGTGCGCAAAATGGTTCGGGAGAGAACGGCACCGCCACCCTGACGCAGGCCGACGGGGCCGTGAAGGTCGTGATCGCGATTCCGAACGGACCGGCCGGACCTCAGCCCGCGCATATCCACGACGGAACGTGCGCCAGCCTCAAGGGCGTCGTCTACCCGCTCACGAGCGTCGCCAAGGGCGCCTCTACGACGACGGTCAAGGGTATAACGATCGACCAGCTATTGGCCGGCAAGTACGCAATCAACGTGCACAAGAGCACGAGCGATATTGGAACGTACGTTTCCTGCGGCGCTATCGTTAAGCCGTCGACCGCGATGTAATCAGTTCGCCATAACGAGCGGCGTCGATATTCCCGCCACTAATGATAACCCCGACGCGCTTACCGGCGATGCCGGGAATGCGTTGCTGCAAAAGGGCGGCAAGCGGCGCCGCGCCGCTCGGTTCGACGACGAGCTTCATGCGCTCGAACGCAAAGCGCATCGCGTCGCATAGCTCGCCGTCGCTCACCGTGACGATTCCCGTTACGTGCTCGCGCGCGATCGCAAACGTCACTTCGCCGGGTGAGGTCGTTTGCAAGCCGTCGGCGATCGTCGCCGGCACCGCTATCGTGACCCGCCGGCCGGTGCGCAGCGATTGCGCAAAATCGTCGCCCGCATCCGGTTCGACGCCGTAGATTGCGATCTTCGAATCGATGCCGTGCGCGGCGATCGCCGTTCCCGAGATAAGTCCGCCTCCGCCGACCGGCACGACGATCGCGTCGAGTCCGTCGACCGCTTCAAGGAGTTCTAAAGCGGCCGTTCCCGCGCCCGCGACGATGCGTTCGTCGTCGAAGGGCGGCACCAGGGTGGTGCCGCGCTCCGCAGCCAGGTTTGCGGCGATCTCTTCGCGGTGTGAGGTGGCGCGCTCGTAGGGCACGACCTCGGCGCCGTAACCCAGCGTCGCCTCCAGCTTCACCGCCGGCGCGTCGGTCGGCATCACGATCGTCGCCGGAACGCCGAAGAGCCGCGCCGCGAGCGCGACGCCTTGCGCGTGATTTCCGCTGGAAAACGCGACGACGCCGCGTCGGCGCACTCCCTCGGGCAACGACGCCAAGAAGTTGTACGCGCCGCGGAACTTGAAGGCGCCCATCCGCTGCAGGTTCTCGCATTTGAGAAAGAGCGTCGCGTTCACGCGCGCATTCAGAGTCGAGGAGTGCAGCACGGGCGTGCGATGCGCGACGCCTGCCAGACGCAGTGCGGCCGCACGAATATCGTCAAGCGCCAACTGGCTCGTGAGCACCTATTTCTCCACCATGTGGAACTGCCAGTCCACAACCTTATGGCTGTCGTCGAAGCGCATCCGCTCGACGTAGTCGTGCTTTTGGAACTTCACGTCGAAACAGTGCCACCCCGGGTTGCAGCGGATAGTCGTCTCCTTGACGGAGAGGAGTTTACCTTGCGCGCCGAGCTGGTCGGACCACTCAGCGACCTTGACCCGCGTAAGCGAGATGCCCTTGGCGATGTCGTTCTCCACCGGCTTCAAATCGTTGTCGATGACTGCCTGCGTGAAACGATCCGCCTCGCGCTCGTCCCGGTTTTGGAACGAGCAGCCGGCCAAACCGGCGACGGCGGCCGCGACGAGCAGCAACCGAAGGATCACGACGCCAGAACCTCCGTATCGCTCTCCGAAGAGAACTTCATAAACGTCAGGTGCGGATTCCATTCTCGCGCGAGACGCACGCTCCATTCGTTTTCGAAAAGCGCCGCCGCTCGACCGTTCCAGTCTTCGACGAGCTTCGCGTTCGAGGGCAGCTTCGCGCTCGCCAAGTGCTCGCGCTCGCCGTCGACGTAGAGCGCCAAGGAGTACGGCAGCGTCGCAACGACCGTTTTGACGCTGTATTCAGATTCCAAGCGGTACTTTGCGACCTCGAACTGCAGCTCGCCGACCGCGCCGAGGATCGGCTCGATCCGCGGCGTACCCCATGAATAAAAAACCTGCACGGCCCCCTCCTCGCGCAGCTGCGATATCCCTTTACCGAACGACTTGTAGCCCGACACGTCGATGCTGCGCACGGTCGCGAAATGCTCCGGGGCAAAGGCCGGGATCGGCGGGAATACGACGCGCGGGCCTTCGTAGAGCGTATCGCCGATCGCGAAGGCCCCGGGGTTGACAAGGCCGACGACGTCGCCCGCGTACGCGACGTCCAAGGACTCGCGGTCGTCGGCAAAGAGCCGCATCGCTCTCGAGAGACGCACCTGGTCGCCGCTGCGGGCGTTGCGCACGGTCATGTCCCGCGCGAACTCGCCGGAACAAACGCGTACGAAAGCGACGCGATCTCGGTGGCGAGGATCCATGTTCGCCTGAATCTTGAAGACGAAGCCCGTGAAAGCGGCATCGCCGGGGTCGACTTCGGCGCGCGCCGACGGCGGCGGCGCCATCTGGATGAACTCGTCGAGAAAGAGCTGCACGCC
>PMTY01000078.1 GCA_003167155.1 Candidatus Cybelea tumulisoli | reverse complement strand
CGGCAACTTCTTCGGGTGAACCGGCGGTGTCTAGGCTAAGATAGGCGATGCGGTTGTCTTTGAATCCGGCATAGAGCCGTCCCAGTGGCGTGGAGATCGCGGAGAGCACGATCGGCGCGGCCATCGCGCCCTTGAGCGCCGCAAGGTGTTGGATGACCTTTTTCGTGAGGTCGCACGAAGGTTCGGGAAGCGGCAGACAGGAGAGGCAGTAAGCGACCCCCGCGTATTGTTCGTAAACCGCCTGACAGGAGGGACAGGCTCGAAGATGAGTATGGACGGTCTCTTTTAGCGAGGCTTGGCACTCGCCGCGAAGCTCGTCCCATAATGCATCGACGTCACGACAACGCATGAGCGGGAACTCCTTCCGGGTTGAATCTTCCGATCTGCGGGCCGAGAATGCGTCGCAAGATGCGTACGGCTCGATGAACGTGCGACTTCACCGTTCCGATCGGTTGGTTAAGAATTTCGGCGATCTCTGGGTGGCTGCGCCCTTCGATGAAGCGTAGAGTCGCCGCCGCACGCAAATGCATCGGCAGTTGGAGCAGCGCACGCTCGACCAGCGCAATCTCGGTGTTTTGCTCGACGATTCTCTCGGGCTGAGGCGGCCCCTCGTTCGATTCGCGTAAGAGGGCGTCGGGGTCGGCCAGCGCATCGAGCGCCACGTTGGGGGGGCGCTTGCTGCGGAGGCGATTGCGGGTTACGTTCAGCGTAATGGTGTAGAGCCAGGGCTGCAACCGCAGGTCGGCCCGCTGCTCGGGCAACATCTTCCCCAGCGCTCGATAGGCGCGCACGAAGGCGTCCTGAACGATTTCTTCAGCGTCCTCTCGGTTGCCGGTCATTCGTAACGCGAACCCGTAGAGCCGGCGCTGGTAGTCGTCGACGATTCTCTCAAAGTTCTCGACGCTCGGGATCGAGGCCGCCGCCGTGTGCGCGGCCGCCGTCCTGCCCGATGGACTCGCTGTTGGCACGTATACTCCCACGAAGGAGTGGTCCGGGAGCGCTCATACAGTGCCCCCGACACCACCGCTAGGGCCGGTGGTTTCACATCCTTGCAGAAAACTCCTCAAAACCGGCGGGCCGCCGCGCCGCAAGCGCAGGGAAATTTGCCCCCGTTCCTAAAGGGTCGCCATGCCGAATTCGCTCGGGCCGCTGGCCCGAAACGCATAGGAAACCGCTTCGTTGCAATAGCTGAAGCGGTTTTTTTGTTTGTATGGCGGTTTTTTGTTTGTATGGATGAGAGGTGCAGTTGATGCCACAAGCCATGATCGAGCCAACGGAAATATCGCTGGACGCCTACACGATGTGCAGTTTTGTGCCGAACCTAGACTCTGCAAGAGCCATTCCCCTGGTGCTGATCGGATACCGCCAGAGCGAGGATCCGTGGTTCGTGTGGCTCGTTCCCAAGGAGGGCGTGGATTCCACGGGGCTTACCGACGACCCGTACTACGCGAAGGTCTTACGCAATCCGCGAGTCTACTTCATGAAAAAGTTAACGAAGTACGTCGAAGAGACCGGCTCGGTCAAGCGTGGGATCGAAATGCTGATCGACTGCCATCAAAACCATTTGGCATTAACGCCGCTGACGGAGCTGCGCGAGCAACCCTTCCGTCATCCGCTGCAAGTCGAGCTCATCGGAGCATTTTGACCGCCTGACCGACGTCCCGCTCGTCCCTCACCACGCGAATCGCTCTGAGATAGGTGATGTGGACCGGTATAAAAACGGCCGGATGGTTTTGACGGAGACGCGCCTCAATCGTCAGCCTCGCGCTGAGCGCTAGCAGCATCGCGTCGTCAACGGAGTAATACGCCGTGCCGTCCATGCGCATCGTGCCGGAAATACTGGCGTCGGAGCTGCCCGGCAGCGTTCCGCTCATCGGTCCAACGGCTTGAAAACGCACGGCCACACTGGGGTGTCCGTCGATCGGACCGCTAGCGCCAGGCCGCAAGGAACCGTGGAGCACCGAGTCTCCGCCGAGCGGAGAGCTTGCCGAGAAGGGGACGCCGCCGTGGAGCTCGCGCAGATCCCGGAGGGTTGCAGGATCAAGTTGCACGGCAAATGGCTGGTTGAGGATCGTTAGAAAATCAGGATCGTCGTCAACGCGGCCTTCGAACGAGCCGTTGGGAAGAAGTTCGGTGACGAACCGGGCGTCAGCGTTGCTCTTGCCGTCGGGGGAGTAACGTACGTAGTGCGCTCGCGCTTCAAAGCGAGTGCCCTTGCCGTCTTGCTTGATCGATAAGCCTTCGGTACCGTTGTACGTGACTCTCGAAACCGTCGCGGTGGACTCGATCCGGTACACGTCCTCGCCCGCCAAATCGTACCGAAAATCCGAAAGCGCCGGCTGCAGCACCGGCAGGAGCGCGGTAAGCAAGACGAGGCCGAGTTTGATTGTATGCTCCGTTTCTGCCGAGAAGAACTTTCCTCTACAGTATCACCCGATGCAAGAGCAACCGTCGGGCCTCTACGCTCGGCGCGGAGCAGTCCTCCGCCGCTGGCTGAGAAAGAAACGAACGTCAACAACGCCGTCGCAGACGATCACGGCGTCGGGGTCGGCGAAGCTGCGTCCGTTGACGTCAACCGTAAAGTCGCCGGCCTCAAGGCCGGCCAACGTTCGGTGAATGCTACGCGAAAACTTGTCGCGAGGAGCGCGCATCCCGATCACTTCGCGGACGGCAAATCCCAGCAGGTCGCGAATGCGCAGCGGCGTGGCAAGCGCAAAGGCACTAGAGCCGCCTTGGGCGACGGCATGGAGATCGAGCGGCACCTTCACTCGGATCATGGCAAAGCAATTTCTGCCGCATCGAGGAGCTGCCTGCTGCCAAGGATAAATGAATCGACCGATGTCCTTCGGGAACGTTCCGGCCGACATGCTGGTAGGTAGAGTCGAGAAGCTTCTCGCAAAGATTGACGAGGCCGATCTCGCCGCTTTCTACGAGCGCGGGATTTCGACGATGCCTTCGGAAGCGTACCCGGCGTTCGTGGAGTCGGTCTTTACCGCGTTCCGGGAACGCGGGGAGTCCTCCGAGGATGCCGCCGAAGGCGCCGGCACGACGTTGGAGAGCATCGCGCGGCGCGAAGACGGAGCCGCTAGCGCGCTATTGGCGTACGCCCGAACGAATCCGGACCTGCTTAAGGAAGCGACGGTGCTCTTCGTTTCGCAGCGGCCTGAGCTGGTTGCGGCGTTGCCCGCCGCGCTTCGCGACGCGCTGGCCGAACGGCTGAAGCCCTGAACGGAAGGGAACCGCCCCGCCGGCGACGCGGCGATGACGAGCCCTCCGGGAAAGGGCTTCCGGTTTTCCCCCTCATCCTCGTGGTGATTCTGGCAGGTCTTCTGTTAGGGGGCGTGCTCGCGCATTTCTTCGGCGGCTCCAACGCACCGCAGCGGCCGGGGCAAACGGCGCTCGCGCAAGCGTCGATGCCGGTAGTGACGCCCTTGCGATCGGCACCCCCAATGGTCCCGGCAACGCCGTCGGCTTCGTCGTCGCCGGCAGCGTCGCCGAGTGCCGCTCCAACGGCCACGCCGACGCCGGCCAAACATCCCGCGCCGGCCGCAAAGACGGCAACCCCTACGCCCGCCCCGACCACGACGCCCGTTCCGAGCACGACGCCGCGGTTGCGCGCGATGGTGCCGCACATGCCGGCGGTCGCGACGGCCACGCCGAAAGCGATCGTCGCGACGTCGAGACCGGTCGCGGTTGCAACGCCCGCACCGGCCGCGTCAATAGCGGCCGCGCCTCCCAAAGCGTCCGCTGGTGACCCTGCCGTGTCGCTCGTGCGTTCCTATCTCGAATCGCTTGCGCACGGCGACCGCGCGACCGCAAACACCTATCTCGCAGGCGGAAGCGCGAGCGAAACGTTCATGAGCGGCGAGTCACAGATCGAGTCCATTCGCTCGACGCCGGGGAGTAATTCGGGTTACCAAGTGAACGCCGACGTCAAGTCGGGCGGGGTTGAGTACTACGGTACGTTCACCGTAGTGCCAGGCCCGAGTGGTTTACAAATAACCGACCACTACTGGATCAAACCGTAGTAACTATTTACTCTTCGTCGGGCCAATCGGCGAGGCGGCCGATTGCCGCGCTCTTGAGCACGCGTAAGCCGAGCATCGCACACTTCATGCGCGTTGGACTGATGCCGATCCCGACGTTCTCCAAGACGGCATCTTTGGGCAACTGCGCGACTTCGGTGAGCTTCATTCCCTTGACGGTCTCCAGCAGCATCGAGGTCGAAGCCTGACTGATGGCGCAGCCTTTTCCTGAAAAGCGCACGTCGCTGATCTTGCCGTCGTCGAGTTTAAGCTCCACGCGGATCTGATCGCCGCAGAGCGGATTGACGTCTTCGGCTGCTGCGTCGGGCTGCTCGAGGGTTCCGAAGTTGCGCGGACTGCGGTAGTGATCCAGGATGTAATCCCGGTAGAAATCGTCCATTAAATGTGAAAGACGCGCGCGGCCTTTTCGAGGCCCTCGCAGAGCGCGTCGACGTCGGCCTCGGTGTTGTAGATATAGAACGAGGCGCGAGCGGTGGCACTCCAGCCGGATTTCTCCATCAAGGGCATCGTGCAGTGATGACCCGCCCGTACGCAAATGCCCTCGGTGTCGAGAATCGAAGCAAGATCGTGCGGGTGGATGTCGGCGAAGTTGAACGAGATAACGCCGGAGCTGCGTTCCGGATCGCGCGGTCCATAGATCGCGAGGCCACGCGGCCCGAGCGTTGCAAGGCGCTCCAGCGCGTAACCGGTCAACGCGCGCTCGTGCTCGCGAACCCACGGCATCCCGAGCGCCGAGAGATAGTCGGTTGCTACGCCGAATGCGATGGCGTCGGCGATGTTGCTCGTCCCCGCCTCGAAGCGGCGTGGCGGATCGGCAAACGTGGTCTGGGTGTATTCGACCTTGCGAATCATGTCGCCGCCTGAGAGAAACGGCGGCATCGTTTCAAGGATCTCACGCTTTCCGTAGAGGCAGCCGATTCCAGTCGGCCCGAGCATCTTGTGTCCGCTAAAGGCGTAAAAATCGGCATCCAGCGCCTTGACGTCGAGCGGAAGATGGGGCGCACCCTGCGCCCCGTCCACGAGTACGACGGCGCCGGCGGCGTGCGCGCGCGGAATGATGGTCTCCAGCGGCGCGATCGTTCCGAGCGTATTGCTGACGTGCGAGATCGCGACGAGCTTGCACCCGTCGAGCAGCCGGTCGAGGTCGTCGAGAACGTGGATGCCGCGTGCATCGATCGGAATGAAACGCAGCTGGGCGCCGGTTCGCTGCGCCAGCAGTTGCCACGGAACGAGATCCGAATGATGCTCGAGCTCGGTGAGCAAGATCGCGTCGCCTGCGGTGATGTGCTGGTCGCCCCACGAGTAGGCGACTAAGTTTATCGCTTCGGTGGTGTTGCGGACCCATATTACTTCGGAAGTCTTGGCGCCGATGAAACGCGCCAGCTTGACGCGGGCCTGCTCGTACTCGTCGGTGGCGCGCTGCGCAATCTCGTAGACTCCCCGGTGGATGTTCGCATTATATTGTTCGTAGTAATCCACCAGCGCCTGGATGACGGCCCGGGGCTTCTGCGACGTCGCTGCCGAGTCGAGATAGACCAACCGCTTTCCGCGCGAGGTCGGCCGCGCCAGAATCGGAAAATCGGCAATGATGCGCTCCGCTTTGGCGTCGGAGCGCAGCGTCTGGGTCACGACAGCTTCGCCGCCAGTGCCGCGCGAATTTCATCGCGCAGCTGCACGGTTGGAAAGCGCTCGACGGCCGGCTCGAAGAAGCCCAGCGCAATCATCCGCTCCGCGGCGGTGCGTTCCAGGCCGCGGCTCTCCATGTAGAAGATCTGTTCGGCGTCGATCGCGCCGACGGTTGCGCCATGGTAGGCCTTGACGACGTTCGCGCCGATTTCGAGCGCGGGGACCGAGTCGACGTGGGCGGTCGGCGAGAGCAGCAGCGCATCGTCGCGGAGACGAGCGTCGCTTCCTTGAGCGTGCGGTGCGATGCGAATGTTGCCGAGAAAGCGCGCCTGTCCACGATCGAGCGCGGCGGTCTTGACGACCGTTTCCGAGGTTGCATCGCCGGCGCGATGGTCGACGGTGCTGACCACGTCGACGTGCTCGCTACCGCGTGGAAAGAAGATTGCTGTAAGATTCGCCTGGACGCCGGGCGCTTCGATCGAAACGGAAAGGTCGCTGGCGGCGAGCTCGCCGCCGAGTTCGGCCGATGCCCACGACATCCGCGCTTCGCGTCCCGGACGAGCGGCTCGGTTCCAGAGGATCCGCGCGCCGTCGGCGACTTGCTGAAAGGCGGCGTAATGCACGTCCGCCCGCTCTTCGGTAACGACTTCGGTTGCGCCGCAGAGAAAGGCTCCGGCGCCCCCGTCGAGGCGCTCGACGATCGTGACGCGCGCGCCACGTTCGGCGAGAACGACGCTCCACGGAAAGATCGCCGCTCCGGCGGGTGCGCTGTAGCTGATGACGATCGGGACGTCGCACGCATGGTCGGCTCGCACGTGCACGAAGACGCCGCACTGCGCGAAGGCCGCTGTCAGCGACCCGAACTTCGTGGCCGCAATGTTTGTGGTTCCAAACGCACGCGCGAAGAGTTCGGGGCACTCGCGCGCCGCGGTCGCAAGGTCGCACACGAAGACTGCCGGATCGTGATTTTCAACGCGCACGTTTGCGGCGCTCAGGTCGATCATCTTTGCCTCGGGGGCAATGGCCTCGAAGTCGACTCGCCAGAAACGCCCCGGCTTTTCGCGACCGCTCCGTAAGGAGACGAAGCGGTCGAGCGCGCGCGTCCGCTCCTCGACTGAGAATGGTGATGGATCGAGCCCGGCGACGAGATCGTACAGCTCTTGCGTCGCATCGTCGCGATCGGCGACGACGGGAGCCGGACTAGGCAACGACCGCACTCTCCTCACGCAGCTTATCGTAGCCTTCACGCTCGATGCGATGCGCCAGGTCGTGACCACCGGTCTTCACGATGCGCCCGTCGATCATGACGTGCACGACGTCGGGAACGACATACGAAAGGATCCGCGGATAGTGCGTGATGATCAAAAAGCCGGTGTTGTGCCCCTCTTCACTCGCGCGCAACGCGGCGATGGAGTCGCCGACGTCCTTGAGCGCATCGATGTCGAGACCCGAATCGGTTTCGTCGAGAATCGCATATTTCGGGGCTAAGACTGCAAGCTGCAACATTTCGAGCCGCTTTTTTTCGCCGCCCGAGAAGCCGTCGTTGAGATAGCGGCCCATGAACGACGGATCGATGCCGAGCTGCTCCATCTTTTCCAACAGAAGTGCGCGAAACTTGGCGGGCGGCAGGTCGCCCGGCCGTTCGGCCTGCCGAGCAGCGTGGAGAAAGTTCGCGACCTTGACGCCTGGAATCGCAGCCGGGTACTGGAAGGAGAGGAAGAGTCCGGCACGGGCGCGCTTATCGGGAGGGAGCGCCAGCATATCCTCGCCATCGAGGTCGACGCTTCCGGCGGTCACCTCGTATTGAGGATGGCCGGTAACCGAGAAGGCGAGCGTCGATTTGCCGCTTCCGTTCGGGCCCATGAGCGCGTGGATTTTTCCCGGTTCGACCGTGAGGTCGATCCCTTTAAGGATTTCCTTGCCGGCGACTTGGCACCGGAGGTTCGTGATACGAAGACCGTGGTCGGGCATGCGATTTATGGTAGCCGAGGCTCTCTTAGAAAGTCAAGGAGAAACTTTACTATCTATCGGTCTTCGTGCTAGGATAACGCCTAAAGATGCAATCGGACCGCTTCTTTCAGACGACGCGCGGAAAGATCGTCAGCGAGCTTCGCCGGCGAGGCGCGGCCTCTGCCGCCGACCTGGCCCAGGTCTTCGGGCTCTCGCCAAATGCCGTCCGGCAGCAGCTCATGGTTCTCGAGCGCGACAGCCTCGTGGCTGAGACCTCGGTTCGCCGCGGTCCCACCAAGCCAACCTACGAGTTTTCGCTGACGCCCGAGGCCGACCGGCTCTTCCCGCAGGCCTACGACAAGATGCTGACCGCCGTGTTGCGCGAGGTCAAGGATCAGTTTGGCGCGCCGGCGATCACGCAGATTTTCGACGGACTCTCGCGTCGCGCCGTCGCGCGTGCGCAGCTTACCGTGACTTCCAACGAGCCGGAGCAACGCGTCGCGCAGCTCACCGAGATGCTGCGCAAGACCGGCGTCGTTGCCGAGTATAGTTTGATCGACGACGGATTCGTGCTGCACGAACGGAGTTGCCCGTATTCGGAGGCGGCCAAAGAGCATCCGGAAGTCTGCCAGGTCATCCATCACGTTATCGACGAAACGCTCGGCGGAGAGCATACACAAACGGAATCCCTAGCGCATGGCGGAAAAGAGTGCCGCTTCGAACTGCACCCCAAGGAGATGGTAGGTTGAACTTTCCCAAGTTTCAGATGCTCGTCGAAGAGCGTAGCGGGTTTCGCACGATGGAGAATCCCACGGCCAGCGGTGAGTACTTCAGCGACTCGTGCGGCGACATGTATAACTTTTTCTTGAAAGTCGGCCCGGGAGCGGTCATCGAGGACATCTCGTACTTCACGACCGGCTGCGGCTTTGGTACGGCGACCTGCAGCCTCGTCGTCGAGATCGCAAAGGGAAAGACGATTGACGAGGCGGCGGTGATCACCGCAGCCGAGATCGAATCGCAGCTCGACGGGTATCCGGAAAAGAAGAAAGATTATCCCGAGCGCGCGCTCGAGGCGCTGAACGTTACCATTGCCGACTACCGCAACAAGGTTTCGTCCGGAGCGATTCCGGATTACGCCGCGATGCCGCGGACGGCATCTGCACCGCAGCCCGAACCCGCTCCCGTCGCAGCTTCGAGTAACGGCGGCGACGGCGGCAAGGTCCTCATCAAATTGCGCTAGCCCCCGTGCTGCGCTAACTATTCCAGCAACCCGACGTTCGCAAGGCGTCAACATGGATTCGGCACGATACCAGACATGGGCGCTTTACAAACCTAGGGCGCTGGGTTATTCTGAGTGGGCCGGGTCGTTGAGGTGCGCGGCTACGTCGTTCGCGTGCATTTGCGTGAGGACGGCGATGGTCCTCACGTTCACGTTTTCAAGGGTGGTCGTGACTATCGCGTCCGTTTGCTGCCCGACGGGGCCGAACTGATGACGCGAGGCGGTCGTGAGATCGCACAGCGGTCGGAGGCGCGAATCGCGCTTGCAATCGTTCGAAAGCACTTGGCGACCTGTTGGGAGGAATGGTTCAGATGTCACGGTCAAAGTCTCTGCAACTAACAGACGAGCAGTGGGAACGTTCGGGCCTTCACGGAGAGCTCGAAGCCGCAAATGGTGCGGCCGCTGCGAAGTACGATCGCAGGCGCGATGTTTTGATTGTGACGATGAAAAGCGGCGCTGTCGCTACTATGCCGCGCAAGCTTTTTCCAGAGCTGGCCCGAGCGAGTGCGGAGGAGTTGAGCGACCTTGAGATCACGCCGCTTTGCACCAGCATTCTCTTTAGGTCCCTCGAGGAGGCCATCTCAGTCTTCGGCTTGATCCGCGAAGCTTTTGGAATCAACGTTCAGAATCGGATCGCGGGCATGACGACCTCGCAGGCGCGCGCGCAAGCCTCGCGGCGCAATGGCAAGAGGGGTGGCCGGCCTAAGGCGACGACGCGATGAGCGGCGCGAGGCGGGTTATCTCGTAGCGTGAGGTGTTGGCCCTAGGATCGAATAGCGATTCGAAGAGCGACAAGGAACTAACCTCAAAACCGATCGGGGCGAACTCGATGGAACGGAGCTGCGCACGGGGGTCTTTGACCCGCGCGATTGTGACGTGCGCGACCGAATCGTCGTCGAAATGAAAGCCCAGCGCCGCATAGGAGCCTCGCACGGATTGCGCCAGCTTTTGAAACGGCGCGCCTTGCTCGCGGGCACCGATATAAACGACGCGCGGCCTACGCTCGTGGGGAAAGGCGCCGATCTTATCGAGCGTTAGCGCAAACGGCGCGGTCTTCGCGGCAACGCCGTCGAGCGCCGAGGCGATTGCCTCGAACTGATTCGCGACGATGTTGCCCAAAAAGGCCAGCGTAACGTGAAACTTCTCCGGCGACTCGTACTTGGCGGCAAAGCCGGTCCGTTGCAAATCTTTGGAGACGCCCGCGAAGGCCGTGCGCGACGCATCGTCGAGCTGGATGCCTACGAAAAGCCGGCGTTTCTTCTCGCGGTCATCCACGCAGGTACGGGTTCGAGCGGCGCTCGATGCCGATCGTGGTAAACGGCCCGTGCCCCGGAACGACCGTCGTGGCATCGCCGAAATCCATCAGCTTGGTTTGAATCGAGGTAACGATGTCTTCCATCGACGTGCCGCCCAGATCCCAGCGCCCGATCGATCCTGCGAAAAGCGTATCGCCGGTTAGCAACGTCGTCTCGGCGTCGCCGCGCAGCGCGAAGGAGACGCTTCCGGGGGTATGTCCCGGCGTGTGAAGCACTTCGAGCCGTACCGCTCCAGACCCGAGCACGTCGCCGTCGTGCAGGTCACCGTCGAGAGTTACGATTGGTGGAACGTCGATCAGACCTATCCAGCGCGCCTGCAACGCGAGCGTATGATACAGCGGCAGATCGGCCGGATGAAGCAGGGCGCTCCCGGCGGTCAGCTCGCGCAGCCGCCCGACGTTTGCGATGTGATCGATGTGGGCGTGCGTATGCACCAGCAGCTTCGCGCGCCAGTTGTTTTTGCGTAGACGTGCGACGACTTCGTCAACGCCGTCGCCGCCATCCACCACGATAGCCTCACCCGTGCGGTCGTCGGCGACGATCGTGCAGTTACAATCCAGTGGCCCAACCGCGAAGGTCTCCCGTCGCAACACTAGTCTACGTGGATGCCGAAGTCGTGGAAGCCGCCGTTGAAGTATCCCAGCGGAGAACCAGGCCGCGACTTGCACGAGAGAACGTTGCCGATCAGAATCGAGTGCGAGCCGAAGTTGTACTCGCTGGCGACTTGGCAATCGAAGTGAGCGATCGAACCCTCGAGCACCGGCGCGCCCGTAGCATCAATAGCGTACCCGATGCCGGCAAACTGAAGCTCTCGAACTTTTCCGGAAAAATGCTCGGCGAGATTGCGTTGGTTGCCCGCGAGCACGTTGACGCAGAAGATGCGAGAGGTCGAAATGAATAGGTAGCTTCGAGCCTCGCGATTGACGCAGATCAACAGCGAGGGCGGTTCGAGCGAAACGCTGGCAAACGAATTAACCGTGATGCCTCGCGGTTCGCCATCCTTGAGGCTAGTAACCACCGTCACGCCGGTGGGCACGTGGCGCATCGCGTCCTTGAAGGCCTCCGGGTTCGTCATTTCCGGCGCGCGCCGATGGCGATCCCATCGCCCAGTCCAAGCATCGTTGCATCCAGGTCGGGATGCCCCAGGAACGCTTCGCTAAACTCCCGCGGCGCACGCAGAGCGTGATCGAAGATAACCAGCCCGGAGAGTTTGAGCATGGGGACCAGCAGCTCGAGATAGGCGGGATACTCGCCTTCGCCGGCGGCGACGAACGCGATGTCCAGGTGGCGATCCGGAAAGTTTTCCAGCAGCTCGAGCGCCGGGGTGTTGAAGACCTCGATGTAATCGTCTTCGCCTGCGCGGCGGAAGTACGAGCGCGCGACGTCGGTGCGAGCTACGTCCGATTCGAGCGTCCAAATTCTCCCCATCCGAGGCTGCGCGAGCGCCATGCACAGCGTCGCGTACCCGTAGGCCGTGCCGACCTCCAGGATCCGACTTGCTTGCATCGCCGTGACCAGCGTCGAAAGAAGCCGCCCGGATTCGCGCGAAACGATGGGCACGCCGTCGGTGCGACTCTGTTGCTCGAGTTCGAGCAGAAGCGGATTCACTGGCACGCGCTTGGGCGCTTCATAAGTAGCGACCTGCCGCCGCATATTCCGTCGCCTTGACCACGTTGCGAAGCAGCGCAACGTTGGTAACCGGCCCGACGCCGCCGGGAACGGGGGTAATTGCACCGGCAACGGCGACGGCGCTTTCAAAGTCGACGTCGCCGCGGAGAACGCCGTCTACCAGCGTCGTGCCGACGTCGATGACCGTAGCGCCCGGCATCAGGTCTTCGCCGCGAATCAATCCTGGAACGCCGGCGGCGACCACCACGATTTCGGCGAGCTTCACGTAGGGTTGCAGCGCGGACGACTCTTTATGCAAAACGGTAACCGTCGCATTTTGCGCCAGCATCAGCATCGCAACCGGTGCTCCGACGACGATGGAGCGTCCGATCATCACGGCGCGCCGCCCCCGGAGCGGCCAATGCGGACTGCGCTCGAGCAGCAGCATCACGGCGGCCGGCGTCGCGGGCACGTACTCCGTTCCGCTCCCAAAAGCCAAGTGGCCTTGGTTGGTGGGATGCGCGCCGTCAACGTCCTTATGCGGCGGAATTGCCCCAGCGATCTCGCGGATGGAAAGATGTGGCGGCAGCGGCTGTTGCAGCATGACGCCGTGCGTCGCCGGATCGTCACGAAGTTCTTCGAGCTTGGAGCGCACCGCGTCAACCGACGCGTCGACCGGAAGGTGCGAGACCGCGACGTTAATGCCGGCGCGCTCGCCAGTACGCGCGAGATTGCGCACGTACGCGAGGCTCGACTCGTTCTCTCCGACGAAGACGATGGCTAGCCTCGGCGCAAGCCCGCGCTCGCGCAGCAGGTTCGTGCGCGCGACGAGCTCCGTTCGCAGATCGGCGGCGAGCGCGCGTCCGTCAAGAATCGTGGCAGGCACGCCGTCGCCGTTTCGTGTGTAGGAGCGAGGGGACCTAGGAGCCAATCGCGCTGACCCGTGCATCGCTATATCATCTGGCCGGCCGTCGCGCTGGCGCTGGCCATCGCCGTTTACGTAGCGGAGCCGTACTTCGTTACCCAACGTGCGGCCGGTGGTCCAAGCGGCCTGGCAGGCCAACGGGCGCCGATCTTCGATTTACGCGACGATCGCGGGCGCGCCGTTTCGCTGCGGCAGTACCGCGGATCGCTGGTCGTGATGAACCTCTGGGCGTCGTGGTGTCCTCCGTGCCGAGCCGAGATGCCCGACCTCCAACGGCTGGCCGAGGCTGAGGCAGGGCGCGGTATCGCAGTCGTCGGCGTCAACGAAGGTGAATCACCGCAACGAGCGCGAGCCTTTGCCGGCTCGTTGGGGATCCGCTTCCCGATCTGGGTCGACGGCGCTCAGCAATACGGACGGACGTACAATGCGCTCGGCTTGCCGACAACCGTCATTCTCGATCGCCAGGGCGTAGTGATTCGCGCATTCGATGGCCCGTTGACGCTTGACGAAATGCGTGCGGCGGTGGCTGCGGTGCGCGCGCATTGAATTGGTTTGCGTCGACGGCGCTGGTGGTAATCGCCGCGGTTGTCGTGGAGATTTGGCTGCCTGGCCGGCCGGCGTTCCACGCCTTCTGGTACAACGTCACGCTGACTGCGCTCGCGATCGTGATTGTCGTTAACGCACGAAAACAGTGGAAGGCGGCGCGGAGCTCGCGCTTGCGTCTGGCGATTGTGGCAATTGCGTTCGGTGCGGCCGCGACCGCAGTGGCCGGCGTGGCATCCGGGCTCTTCGCGCCGGACGACCGAGACGTCGTGGGCGCACCGGGCGAACGGGTTCGCGTTGAAGAGGTTGGCACACTCTCCTTTCCGCTCCCGGATCAAGATCGAGGCGGGCCGGTCATGGTGACGCTCGATCGGCCCTTGCACTCGCCGTTAGAAATCGGAGCGCAGGCGCGCAACGCCGGGAGCTTCCTCCTTCGTGCGCTGCCGCGCGACGTGGTCGACGTGGAGGTTCGCGATCTTCTCGGAAACCGGCTGACGGTTACCCAGCCGAGCGGAAGCGTCTTTCTGTCGCCGGTGCTGTTAATGCAAGCGCGGCAAACGATAGCCGGAATGAATCTGCCCTTCGATTCTTTCAACGTTCCCGCCGCGCGGCGCGTCGTTAAAGCGATCCTGTTCACTCCCGCAGAGGCGGCCGTGCTGTCGCACGATCCCGGTGCCGTCGGGCAATCGGCCGTGCTTTTCGCTGTGGACGATGAAAACGACCGGCCGTTGCCGCATGCCATCGTGTTGAGCAGCGGCGGTGCAGCGGTGCGCGCCGGCGGCCTCTGGTTGCGGGCGGACGTTACGAGTTATCCGGAGATCGAGGTGATCTGGGTGCCCAACATCGCAGTCGTCGCGATCGGTACGCTGCTCGTTCTTGCCGGAATCGTGGGGTTAGGACTGCTAGTGCCCCGCCACGATCGCGCGAACGTTGCGTAGGACGATGCCGCCTTCGGAAAGCTCGATGCCCTTGGATGGAAGCACGTAGATGGCGATCAAGCGCGAGGCTTG
This sequence comes from Candidatus Cybelea tumulisoli, assembly GCA_003167155.1. Taxonomy (GTDB): domain Bacteria; phylum Vulcanimicrobiota; class Vulcanimicrobiia; order Vulcanimicrobiales; family Vulcanimicrobiaceae; genus Cybelea; species Cybelea tumulisoli. Next base: position 3,805 of record PMTY01000078.1, on the reverse strand, counting down.
CGAATCGACAGGAAAACGGATGACGACCTTTCTCCAGCCTACCTCGCCGAGCCGAGTTGCGTCGAGCAGAACGTCTTCGTTGATTTCATTGCGTAAGGCGATGCGCAGCCGCGCGGCGCTGCCGTCGTCTTGCAGATCGAAGGTGAGACCGATCGTGTCATTGGGAAGCGGGATGTCGGCCATGGCGTAAGCGGCCCGCTCGTTGCCGGAAAACGAGAAGCGCAGCTCGACGCAGCTGCCGCAACCGGCATCCTTGACGAGCTGGCCCGCCCCGCCATGCGGAAGCGTTACGAAATGGGCGAACTGCGCGAAGGGCAGCGCCTCGTCGTGAGACCCCACCGTTACCCGCGCGACCGCAACAGCATCGCCAATCCGTACGGTCACGCCGGCGTCCTGCGATCCGGCGTGGAACTCGCCGCGATTGTCGATCGAACCCGTGGTGGCTTTCCAGGGAAGCGAGGCGGGTAGATCGAGCGGATAACCGTGCGCGTCATACGCATGCGGCAGCAACGCGACGACCGAACCGGAATCTACGTTCGGGCGAGCGGGCGTAATTCGCGTGCGGGCAGGCGTCGCGTCGACTTCCACCGCGACGTCGCCCTGTAAATTGTCGGAGCGCAAGAGCAGATGACCCCAGCCCGGATGGATAGCGACGAACTCCCCATTTCGAAACTCCCCAAGCGACGATGGCGAGACGCTGACTCGAACTGGGGCTCCGTGGGCGGCAACGTGATTGGCGGCGTCGACCGCCGCGATGCGCAAAGGAACGCCGGCACCCGGAAGTGCGCGAACGACGGTAGGCCGCGCAACGAGGCGGACCGCCGGGCCTGCCGGCGCAGTGCTGTAGACGAAGAGGCCGTCGCCGACCGGTCGCTCGATGCCGTCGGAGGGCGAGTTGGTCAAGACGGCTTCGTTCTCGCCCAAGCGCCGGACCGCGATCGTCGAAGAGCCGCCGCCGTCGAATGCTAGCCCTTCGGTTGCGCCCAGGGACCGCATCAACGCGGCGAACTCCGGCCGCTTCAAACCGACGCTGAACTCGGGCTGGCGACCGTCCACCTCGATCAGGAAGAGGCGTCCATCCGCGGCGATTGCGGCGCCCGAGCAGGGGATGCGTTTGGAAAACTCCCTTCCGTTCGGCCCGTCGCCGTCGTCGTACCACTCGCCGTCGTGCAAGATCAGCGGTCCGCCTCCGATCGCCGTTGCGATCGAGCCAAGGTCGATCGGCTCGAGCGTACCGCCGGCTTCCACAATGGCGCCGGCATCAAAGGCGTCGACGGCGCTATACTCGCTTGCTCCGATCGCCACGTAATAGCCCGGCGGCTGCGTCGTGAGATTGTCGGCCATGCCGGTTACGCGATACCGCGCCAAGGGCGGCGTTCCGGAGAGCGGCTCGAGGTTCACGAGCGTTACGTCGTCTTGCGGCCGAACGTGTCCATACTGGGGCGTCAGGAGCGAGAGCCCGCCGTTGGGCGGCGGCAACTCGTCGATGCCGCCGAGCGACAGCGTGCGCTCGCTGACGTGCAGCTCTCCCGAAAACGAAAACTCGGCGATATGGGCGGCCCCGTCGCGCGTAATCGCGAGCGCGTATCGTTTATACGGAACCTGCAACAGTGCTCCGCCGCGAACGACGATGTTTTCGGGCCGGTTGGTATTGCCGATATCGAAGTAATCGCCGTTGATTCCGGCGACCGCCTTCGTGCGTTGCGCCATCGAGCCGATCGTCTCACCGCGGGAGTCGAGCGCGTCGTCGGCGAGCACGTTCTCGACGCGCACGTCGCTGCGACGAGGCTCGACGGCAACAACGTGGACCGAGAGCAGTCCGATGGACGTCAGGAGTTGATAATCGCCGTATTCAACGCCCGGCGCGACGCTTTCAATCGTCGGGGCCTGTTCGAGGATGCGAGGAAAGGGCGACGCCGGCTCGATATGCGCGGGCAGGAGCGCAACGGCGAGGAAGAGCGCAATCATGGTCGCCAGACTGCGATGGCGAGAGGGTAGCTGCCTGTCGCAAACGGCGCGTGCGCGACTCGCCGCAGCGAGCGCGCGTCGAAGACGTCGACCTCGTTGTCGCCGGCACAAGGAACGTAGAGCCTGTCGCTCGCCGAATCCAGCGTCAACTTCCACGGGATCGAGCAGGTCCCCAGTGCGGCGCGTTTTGGGCGCAAGGTTCGAGCGTCGAGCACGTTGATGGTACCGCGGTCCTCGTCGCCGACGAAGAGCGTGTTCGCGCGGTCATCCAGCGCGACGCCAAGCGGGAACGAAAGCTTTCCGCTACGAGCGACGATGCGCGGGAGCGGGCCTGCCAGCGAGATCTCGATCGCTTCTCCAGCCTTTCCAAACGGTGAGTCCACGGCCTGGTTCGAGACCGCGTACAGTCGCGTGCCGTCGGGAGAGAGGGCCAGCGAAAAGACGCGAGGCACCGCGGGAAACCGCCGAATGATGCGCATCGACCGCGCGTCCACCAAGGCGATTGTTCCGTCGTTGGTGTTGGCCACGTACACGATCTGGCGGCGCTCGTCTACCGCCAGGCCCTCCGCCGTTTCGCCCGTGCTCACGTGCCTTACGACGCCATCGCCGGCGCGCGCGACTCGCGTCAAGGCTCCGCTGCCGTTCAAGTCTCTATTGGTAACGAAAATTGCACGAATCGAGTTGTCGGCTGCGACTTCGTCGCCGAACGGGACGTCGCCAACGCGACCGACGTCCCACGAGCTGGCCAAGCGCGCGAGCGTAAGCTGAGTTCCTTGAGTATCGGTAACGGCGGCTTCGCCGGTTCCATCGACGGCGACGTCGCTGGGAACTCCGCCGGTGGCGAGCACGCCGATGACCGAGAAGTTCCGCTCATCGTGAAGAACGAGTCCCTCGTCGTAGGATGCCACGAGCAAGAGCGGGCGCGCGACTGGCGGCGCTCCGATGCGCAATCGCGCCGTCCCGAGTCCTGACTGATTTCCGAAGACCAGCAGCGCGGTTCCGGCTTGGCTCGTGATGGGAAGCGCGTACGTGTCGTGTAGTAGTCGCCCCGGTCCCAGAATCGAGGTCGAATAGGGCGGCGCGATTCCTTCGATGCGAAGCGGAATCACGCTGCCCGGCAGGTACGGCCAGCGCGACGCCACGATGGTTGCCGTGGCGAGGTGCAGTCGCTGCGTTTTCGCAGCTGCTCCGGCGAGCGTTAGCGCCGCCAGCGCGAGCACGGCGCTGGTTCGCAGCGACCTGCTCAGGAGGAAACGTCTGCGACGATGGCTTCGACGCGAGCGAGACCTTCGGCCACGTCGGTGCCGGGCGCCACAACCATCTCGCCGGTCTTTCGCGGATCGAAGATAAAGCTGGCCAGGCGGTACTGCGCGAACGTGCCCGCAACGATGGCACCGTCGGGATCGACGGCGAACGCGCGTTGCGCCGAGCGGTCGAAGACGACGAGATAGACGCGCAGCTCGACGGCGCGAGCTCGCGCGATGCGTTCCAGCCACGGCGGACCGATGTCGCTCGTCCAGCAAAACAAGCCGTAACCAGCGCGACGATACGGCACCAGTCCACCGGGATCAAGAACGGTGCGGTCATCGACCGGTACTGACGGAATCGTTCGGTCGAGCAGCTCGAGGCGGCCCGCATCGGTACTCGAGATCGCATACGCGTCGTCGAGCAGGTCCAACCGCTCGTCGATGTCGGCGGGAAGCGATTCGTACGCAATCGCCAGCCGGAGCGGGGCCGCCGGGTAGTTTTGACGCAGCGGCGGATGCGCCGTTTCGACCCTGGAGGGCCGATCGCCGCCAAGCGTTACCGTCGCGTCCAATATTTACGGCTAACGCTC
>PMTY01000149.1 GCA_003167155.1 Candidatus Cybelea tumulisoli | reverse complement strand
AAGCGCTTCGGCGCAACTCACACGTTCAACTCACACGACGAGAACGTGCGGGAAGAGATTCTCGAGCTCGTTCCCGGTGGAGCGCCGCACGTCGTTGAAGCGGTCGGCAATCAGGAGAGCTTGGATCTAGCCGTGGTCGTGGCACGCCCTGGCGGCACGGTCAGTTTCGTCGGCGTACCGCATAACGTCAAGACGCCCCTGTTGGACGAAATCTTTCACAGTAATCTTTCCTTAGCAGGCGGCGTTGCGCCGGTCCGCGCCTATCTTCCGCAGCTCATCGCAAGCCTTGAAGCCGGAAATATCGACCCCTCACCGGTCCTCGATCTGACGCTGCCGCTCGACCGCGTTGCGGATGGGTACGCAGCGATGGATGAGCGCCGCGCCATCAAAGTGCTGCTTGTCGTAGGGACTTGACAAACCGCGACGCTTAACTGTATTGTTATATAACATGATGGTTAATAGTACCGGGAAACTTGACGCGGTGTTCTCAGCTCTGGGCGATCCGACCCGAAGGCAGATCGTCGAGCGCTTGGCCCGCGGCCCCCTGTCTGCCGGCGAGATCGCATCGGGCTTTTCCATATCCCAGCCCGCGATCTCGAGGCACCTTCGCGTGCTCGAAGAGTCGGGCTTGCTGGAACGGCACGTCTTGGGCCGTGTGCACCGCTGCACGCTCTCCCCAACCGTCATGAAAGCAGCGTCGGGCTGGCTCGACAAGCAGCGCAGCTTCTGGGCCGCTGCGCTCGATCGCCTCGATAATCTCCTTGCAGAATCTCCGAAACGAAAGAGGATACGATGAATAACACGCGTACGCCGGTCGCGCCGGCGCTCGTCCTGCGCCGCACGTACACTGCTCCGCGGGAACGCCTTTTCGACGCCTGGACGAAACCCGAGCTCGCGATGAAGTTTCTCGGGCCCGATGACGTCACCGTGACCGACGTGGGGATGGACGTGCGGACCGGCGGCTCGTACACGATCACGATGCTCATGCCCGACGGCGAACGCTGGAACGTGGGCGGAACGTATCGCGAAGTTCGGCCGCCCGAGCGGCTCGTCATGACCTGGCGCTGGGAAGAAGACAAGCCGGAAGACGAGCACGACACATTGCTGACACTCGAGTTCAAGGATCTTGACGGCGGGACGGAGCTCGTGCTCACGCACGAACAGTTCGCGAGCGAAGATTCCCGGGACGGGCACCAAAAGGGCTGGACCGCCATCATGGAACGGCTCGCAGCTCTCCCTTACGCGGAGAAAGAGCAAAAATGACGACCGCTCATTTAGAGCGAGACGCTCGTGATCGGCGTTGGCTGATCGGTTTCCATCGGCAGGTACTTGATGGTTGAACCAGCGCTTGCCAAGGCTTTGCGAACGTCGACGCTGCGCAGCGATTGATCGTTGAAGGTTCGGAAGTAGAACTCAAGATTCGTCAGGTCGTCGGCTGAGGTCCAGAGCGTCCACTCGTCGATGGTCTTCCCTTGAACTTCGTCGCGAACGGCGCCGACGGGGATGTCGAAGTTGTTGAGGATGTGGAAGACCTGCTGGACCGCATCGCTCGCGGTTGCAGGCTGCACGGCTGCCGCTTCGTAGGCGACGGCGCGCACGAAGCGCGACGGGGGCGTGAAATCGCCGGGAATCCCGTAGAAGCCCGATCCCTGACCGAAGCTGTTCAGCGTTACGCCCTGTATCGTCATCGACTCGCGGTTGTTCGGCGAGAGGCCGACGTAGTTGCTCAGATTGGTGATGTGCCAGTCGAACGTCGGCGAGTTTGTGATCACTCCGAGCGGATCGTCGTAGATCACGAGCTTTCCGCCGATGGGCTCGACCACCACCGTGGCGCCGGTCTTATCGGTGATGCGAAAGTGCACCGGCGGCGCCATCCCGAGCTGCGGCACGACGGTCGGCGCGAGCACCACTTTTTCGTAGGCGGCCTTGACCTCGGCAACGCTGGCAAAATTTCCGAGAATCCACATCGAGTACTGGTAGCCGGCCATCGCGCGCGATGCATTCTCCGGCGTCACGTCCGTGTATCCAGCCGATCCCGGGAAGAAGAACTCGCCGACGTACAGCCCTTGATCGTTGAGCCCGTCGACGACCATCGGCAAGCCAAACGCGTTAGCGCCGACGATGCCGTACTTCGTCGTGAACGAGATGCCGGACGCGTTATTCGGCAGCGAACCGGTGACCACCGTTCCGGCGGGATAGACCAGTACCTTCGACTGGAGGTCAGCGCCAAACTCGAGGGTTCGAGCCACGACGACCGCGCCGTCTTTTGCGGTTAACCGGATTCCGGTGCACGCCTGCGCGGTTTGCCAGGCAAATAGCGAAATCATCGCCATAGTAAGAATTGTTACGTATCGCTTCATATTGGTTTACTTCGACCAAGCGAGCGCAATCTCATTTAAGTGCGCCAAGCGCCCAAATGGTTAGCCCATCAAGATGTTTTGCATCATGCCCGTGTCCTCGTGCGGCGTGACGTGGCAGTGAAATACCGTCTTTCCGTGCCATTGTACGAATCGAACGCGGAATGTCAGGCTGCCGTTGACGCCGTCGACTTTTGGCGGAATGGCGAAGGTATCCCAAACTTCCATCGGATCGTTGCGTTTGTCGTTGATCGCGATCAGCTGAAACGAGTTCTCGTGGAGATGGAAGGGGTGCAAATCGGCGGTATCGTTTTCGATGCGCCACTCTTCGCAGGTCCCAACCTTGGGTCGCGTCGGACATTCCATCTCTCGATACAGCACGCCATTGACGAAGAATCCAAAACCAGTCAGAAGATCCTTTCGCTCCCCCTGACCGAAGATGAACTTCCGGCGGGCGACGATATCTTTCTCCTCGATGACTGGGTACTCGCGCGTGGGCTTAGGCAGACTCGCGGGAATGCCCATCTTTACCGGGTTGCCCCGGACGACGAACCGCGCGATATCGAACTTTTCACCCGCCGACGGAATGATGCGGTCGGTTGCCAGCGATGAGAGCGTGTACTCCCCCTCGGTTTTCGGTGCTCGGAGCAGCAGTTCGATCCGATTGGCCTGCGCGGCCAACCGAATCGGCGAGCTGAAGAGATTCTCAGGAGTAATCTTCGTGACGCCCTTTCCGCTCATGTCGATATAGAGCGGCTCGAGCGTATTGATGCCGTCGAAGCCGATCTGCCAGGCCTCGAAGCCGGGCAACGCCAGCATCAGCGGAATGGAGTTGGTTCCGTTGAGGAGGCGAAGGCGCACGACCTCGCCGGGCTTGACGTCGTACCGCGGCACGCCCAGCGGCGTGAACGCTGCCGGCTCACTGGCCCTTTTGTTGCGAATCCAGTACGCCCCTTCGCCGTTGACCGTCAGCATCGTGTACTGAGTGCCGAAGGAGTAGCCGCCTTCGGCCGGCGTCTTATACGCGAGGTACTCGCGTTCGTAGATGTCGGCGTGTTTCTTGCTCGGGTTTACGTTGAGCGACTGCACGACCACGAAGATTTCGCGCGCCGCGGCGATCTCCGGCACTTGGTCGATCGGACCGCGCACGACGATCAGGCCCGCCATCCCACCGCTGACTTGCACGTCGGTCGACCCGTGCTTGTGCGGATGGTACCAGTGCAACCCGCTGGGATGGTCGTCGGGAATCGGAAAGTTGTAGAGAAAGCTCGCGCCCGGTAAAATCTCGAGCATCATCGCAGCGGGGTCGCTCGTCCCGAGCGGGGCGAAGATGTGTGGGATCGTTTGGATGCCGTGCACGTGCAAGTTGGTCGTATTGAAGCCGTGCGGGTTATTCATCGGGTCGATCTTCTGCGACAACCTGTTGGCAGGACGGAAGAGCGCGTCCATCGCCTCCATCGAGTCCTTGACCACGGGTATCGGCACGCGATCCTGTGGAATCCTCGCCGGCGGATTGGGCGGCAGACGGTTGACGATCCGCATGCTCAAGGTGTCGCCCGGGCGCGTTTCGATCGTTGGGCCGATGGTACGGCCGTTGTAGGTGCGCGTCCGAAGCTTGTAGCCCTTAATGTTGGTGAGCGCGTACTGCGTCGTGATTTCGTGAGCGGGCGAGATCGGGGGCGGGACCAGCACCGAGTTCGAACTTCCAGGTGAACACGCGTCCGTTCCCAGAGCGACGCCGGTGGCGGCTACTGAGATGCCAGTAACGATAAAGCGCCGCCGGTTCATGCGGTATCCTCTTTTCTTCTTCACATACGTTCGGGTACGCGAGCGCCGTTCCATTCCAAGGACTGGCGCGAGCATCGGCAAAATGCCCATCAGGTTGCTTCACAGCGGAGGATCACGTGCAGCGCATATTTTGGATTGCTCTTATCCCATTGGTCTTACTCGTTGCGTGCTGGAGAGCGCCGTCCCCGACGCTTCCCGCGCTGCCCGCCGGAACGAAGGCGCATGAAGGCTCGCGACCTGCAATCAGCAGGATTACGCACGTCGTCTTCATCGTTCAGGAGAATCGCACGTTCGATAACATCTTCGGAGGCCCGAACCCATTCCCGCAAGCCACGGCTACGGACAGCGGCGAGGCCGTCGACGGCGATAAGGTCCACACGATCAAGCTCAAACAGGTCGAACTTGCAACGTACACCGGCACGGAGGATCCCAACAACTATCATCGGGAGTGGCTGTGGGCGTGCCATCCGTCGCCGCCACCGCCGTTCCCGGTCGGCGTGAAAGCCCCGTGCCGGATGGACGGTTTCAACATCGCCGCATCTCCGCATCCCGATTACACGCCGCCGGCCTCCGCCGGCTCGATTTACTCGTACGTCGACTACAAAGAGACCAAGCCCTATTGGGATATTGCGCGGACGTATGCGTTGGGCGATCACTTTTTCATGGGGCATAATAGCGAATCGTACACGGCCCATCAATATATCTTCTCGGCCCAGTCCAACAACGTCGTCGACTCCCCAGACTTCAACAAAGACTCGAGTTATTGCGGCAACTACTACGACTATTGCGCTTTCACGCCGTGGGGCTGCGATGCTCCGGCCGGGACGACGACATTCCATCTCGACCCGCAGACCGGCGAAGAGTCGCCCAAGGCAACGGGGCCGTTCCCGTGCTTCGGCCAGTTGGGCCCTCGCCGCGTGAGGTATCCGTCGCTTGCCAATCGTGTCGGCGAAGCGGGGCTAACGTGGCGCCTTTACGCACATTCGCTCTGCGCGAACATCAATGCGCTCGACGTCAATGCGACGATCCGTTACAGCGACCTCTGGCCCAAGAAGCCAGACATGGCGAACTGCCACGATCACGAAGGCGGCGGAGCCACTGCGGTCGACACGCCAAACTTCCGCATGCCGGAGTACACATTCCTCGACGACATCAAAGACCCGAATCGCGAGCTTGCAAACGTCACTTGGATCCTACCCGGCCTGGTTTCGTCGGACCATCCCGGCGTGCCGCTGGGCTGGTGCGGACCCTCGTGGGTCGCAAGCCTCGTGGACGCGATCGGCGAGAGCAAGTACTGGAACTCCACGGTAATCTTTATTTTCTGGGACGATTGGGGCGGATTCTACGATCACGTGACGCCGTACGTGGTGCGAGATCAGGAAGGTCCCGGATTCCGCGTACCGCTACTCGTCGTCTCCCCTTACGTACGGCGTAACCACGTCGCTCATACCGAGATCGAGTTTGCGACGCTGCTCAAATACACCGAGAAACTCCTTCGGCTCAAATCGCTCGGTGCCACCGACACCTCCGATTACCTCAACAATCTCAACGACTTCTTCCAGCCGAAGGCGCAGCCGTTTGAGAAGATCGACGTCCCGAAGTATAACTCTTGCAGCGTTCTGGCGCGCAGACGCGCGCGCAATTCGAGTTCGAGGTGGCTCCGGATGGACGGTGACGACTAACGAGTCTCAGGGCACGAAGCCCCAGAGTTCTAAGGCTACGTTGCCGCTTGAAAGAAGGTTCGACGCAAGAAAAAATATGCTCAAGGCAATAGTGCTCTTTTCCGAACTAGGGTTCGGCGATATACTGATGGACGAGCGCGATCGCCATGCTGCCCTCGCCGACGCTTGAGGCGACGCGCTTCATCGAGCCGTGGCGAACGTCACCCGCCGCAAAGATTCCGGGAATGCTGGTTTCGAGCAGATACGGATCGCGCGCCCGGGCGGCGTCCGCGGGTTGGAGGTCGAGGACGTCGCGCCCCGTGCAAATGAATCCCTGCGCATCGCGAATCAATGCCTCCGGCAGCCACTTCGTCTCGGGCTCGGAGCCGATGAAGATGAAGAGCATATCCGCGGGAAACGTCTTTTGCTCGCCGTTTTGCGTAACCTGGATCGACTCGAGATGTCCGGAGCCGGTGACGCTGACGCACTCGCAGGTGTACTCGATGTGAACGTTCTCTTTCTTCTCGAGCTCGTCGATGAGATATTGCGACATGCTGGCCGCAAGCTTCTCTCCGCGCACCATGATGGTTACGCTGCGCGCGTAGCCGGAGAAGAGCATCGCGGCCTGTCCCGCCGAGTTGCCGCCGCCGATGAGAAAGACGTCCTTGCCGCGCGCGTTGAGCGCCTCGCTGCGCGATGCGCCGTAGTAGACGCCGCGTCCGAGCAACGCATCGGCGCCGGGGAGCGTGAGCCGTCGCCACTCCACGCCGTTGGCCAGGACGACCGCCTTGGTTTGGACGCGGTTGCCGCAGTCGAGGACGATCGCGTGCGTCGTGCCCGATCCGTTGCGCGGTTCGATGCCGGTCGCTTGTCGCGTAACGATGATCTCCGCGCCGAATCGCTTCGCTTGGTGGAAGGCACGCGAGGCTAGCTCGTCGCCCGAGACGCCTGCCGGAAAGCCGAGATAGTTTTCGATTCGCGACGACGTGCCGGCTTGGCCGCCTGGCGCGCGGCACTCGACGAGCACCGTCTGCAGGCCCTCGGATGCGCCGTAGACGGCCGCGGCCAAACCCGCCGGCCCTGCGCCGACGATCGCGACGTCGTACGTCGTTTCGCGCGGTGCGGTTTGCAGCCCCAGACGTTGCGCGAGTTCCGGGAACGCGGGCTTGATCAGATACGAGCGGTCCGCAAAGAGCACGGCCGGATAGTTGCCATCGTTGAGAAGCTCGAGCGGTACGCCCACTGCTTGGATTGCGGCGGTGTCGACGGGGTCGAGCCAGCGAAAGCCGACTTGATTGCGCGCGAGAAAGTCTCTCAGGTCGTAGCATGCAAAATCGTCGCGATGGCCCAGCACGGTGACGCTGATGAGCGGCGCGGCGATCGACGCCTCTTGCAGGCCGGCAACGCGTCGCGCCATCTCGGCGAGGATCTGGTGGTTTGCGTTCGGGCAGCGCGCGACCAGTTCGTGAAAGTCGACCGCTTCCAGCCGCATCAAGCGCGACGGCAGAGTCGCGCGTACTGAGGCGAGAAAACCCGATCCGAGCAGCAGTGGCACCTCGCCAAAGAAGCCGCCCGCTTCGACGACGTCGAGGACCTGTTCGGCACCGGCGACCATCTTGACGATCTCGCACCGCCCCTCGACCACGACGTGGAAGGCCGCGGCTTCGCCTTCGAGCACGACCCAATCGCCGGCGTTCACACGAACGTCGGCGCTGCGCGAAAGGATCGTCTCGAGCGCCTCGTCGCGCGCCGATTCAAAAAGCGGAATGTGGGAGAGCGCTTCGGTGGTGATCATGGGTGGGCTGATGCGCTTCCGCGGCAGGTCCTTCGACTCCGCTCAGAAAGCCATACGGCATGAAGCGTATAGGGTTTTTGATTGTTGGGCTCGCGATTGCTAGCTTTCCAGCCGCCGCACCGGCTCAGACGGTGACCGTCAATGGTCAGCCGCTGTATCTCAGTCCGGGGCCGATCGTGCGCGCGGGGCGCGTGCTCGTCCCGTTGCGCGGTATCTTCGAGCGGCTTGGCGCGTCGGTCGTCTACTCGGCCGGCACGATCAATGCCACCAAAGGCGGCACGACGGTCTCGCTGCGGATCGGCTCGACGCAGGCGGAAGTCAGCGGCGAGCCTACGGTTATCGACGTCGCGCCCTTCATCGTCGGAGCGACGACGTACGTCCCGCTTCGCTTCATCGCGCAGTCGCTCGGCGCGGGGGTCGCCTACGACGCGTCCACGCACGTCGTATCGATCACGATATCGGGCGAGGTGGTGCCGATCGGGCCGGTCCGTCCGCCGCGACCTCCGCGGCCGCCCAATCCTGGGCCGATGCCGGTCGTCAATCTGTACGCGCAGCAGCCGGCGCCCGGCGAGCGCGTTGCGAACCGCTTCGTCACGATTGCGGCGCAGTTCACGCACCGCGCCGATCCGGGCAGCGTTCGCGTCTGGCTCGACGACAACAACGTCAGTTCGCGCAGCGCGATTTCGGCGAATGGCTTTTCGTATAAGCCTCCGGCGCCGCTGGACTTCGGCTCGCACCGAGTTCGCGCCGCGGGCCGCGGCAGCGATGGTGCCACATTTGACCGCTCGTGGTCGTTCTCGGTAGCCGGCTCAGCGCCGCCGCCCACAAATCCCATCGATCTGCGCGCGAAACAGCCAACGCCGGGCGCGAGCATGGGCAACCGATTCGTCGTCATCTCCGCCGAGTTCACCCGCGCCGTCGACCCGGACAGCGTCCGCGTCCTGCTCGACGGCAACAACATCACGTCGCGCAGCGGCGTCTCGGCGACGGGCTTCTCATATAAGCCGCCGGCGCCGCTCGACTTCGGTTCGCACACGGTGCGCGTCACCGGACGCGGCCCGGCCGGGGGCTCGCCATTCGACCGGTCGTGGTCGTTCTCGGTGAAACGCTCTGCCGAACCGCCGTTGAGCGTCACGATCAATCAGCCGGCACCGAATGCTCCGGTGGGGCGAACCTTCACGATCCAGGGCAGCACCGTCGCGAACGGTCACGTAAAAGTTACGGCCGGTGCGACGCCATCGTTCACCGGCCAGTTCAACGGAAGCACCGATGCCGGCCCACGCGGCAACTTCAGGATTAACGTGAAGTTGAGCACGATGCCGGGTCAACAGGCGGTCAGCGTAAGAGTCACGGTCACCGATCCGGCAACGTCGAGAAGCACCGAGACGACGTTGCAACTGCGCTTGAATCAATAAGCGTAAGGCCCTGCTGCACGCCGAGGCGCGCGACAGGGCCTTCGTTTCCGGCTCCGAGATGCGGTGAAGCCGAAGCTATGGCTGCATGGCGGTGAACTGAAACGAGTTATCTTCCAGGGTGCCGGTGGTCGAGCCGATCATTAAAACCGTCAGCGAAACGCCGCTGGATCCACAGCCGTAGCTGTACAGGTTCGCCAGCGGCGGCGAGGTGTTGGTGCCCGCGGGGGTGATGTTGACAACCGGGCACGCCTTGAAGACGCCGCTCGTCATCGTGATCACGTACTCGCCGGTCTCCGGATGGCTCACTTTAAATCCCGAGCCGTATACGATGCCGCCGCTCTGGTTTATGATGCCGGCTACGACCTTCGACGCTTTGTCGGGCTGGACGACGCCGTAGGACGGGTTGGAATAGTGCGTGGTGGCGGAGGCGATGCCGGTCGTGGCAAGCACTGCGCAGGCCGCCAGCATCATCAGTCGATTCATCATGTGTCATTTTCCTTTTTAGAAGCGGCCGGGTTGACGGCCGCAAGTTGTATGAGCATGACTCTAGCGGCCGCGGCGTTCGAAAGCGTTCGAGGCGTTATGGGGGCCCGTCGTTCGACGGGGAGATGCGCAGCCGAACGAAGTCGGTGATGTCGCGAAGCTCGGTGGCTGCCACCTTACAGCCGGACTTGAGGTCCGTGATCGTCGCGCGCCACCCGGCTCTCGACGGCGGCGCCTCTTTCCAAATGCGAAGCACGAACACGTGCTCTTCCCGAGATGCGTCCATACGCTCAATCTAGCGCGGCGCACGTTCCAAAGCGTTCGGCGCGGCTTCGGAGCCTAGCGCGGGGGGTCGGGCCAGGCTCCTCGTACAGCGGCGGCAACGTCGGCGTGCCACGGGATGGCCTGGAAGCTCGTCCGATCGGCCGGATCGAGGCCCTCGGCCGTGGCCGCGATCATCTGCCGCGCGCGACCGAGCGCGCGCGAAGCCTCCGCCGTTTTGCCCTCGAGGTGAAAAATCTGGGCGGCCGCCCAATAGCAGTACTCCGGCTCGGCGCTGGTTGAAATGCTCTTCTCATCGGCCAGCAGGCGGCGCACGTAATCGCGCGCGCCGGCCAAATTTCCGCACGCGGCGTGCCAGACGGCGAGATCGGCCAGCGTTCTGCTCGCCCACGCTTCGGACTGCGAGCGCGCGCGCACTTCCAGGGCCGCTTCGGCATTCGCGATGGCCTCCGGTAGGTTGCCGGCGGCCGCTTCGGCAAACGCGAGGTTTTCGAGCGCAGACGCCTCGATCACTCCGAACTCGAGTTGTCGCGCGAGCGCGACGGCCTCGCGGGCGGCCGATTGCGCGCCCGCGACGTTTGTCGTGTACGCGCGAAACAGACCGAGGTTTCCCAGACCGATGGCACGTCCGCGACCCTCGTTTAGGCTTTCGAAGAGCGTAACCGCCTTCTCCGTCGCCGCCACCGCCTTATCGAAAAAACCCAAGCGCGTTTCAATGACGGCTTGGTTTAAGAGCTGGGCCGCCGTTCCGCTTACATCGCCGACCTCGGTGAAGAAGCGCACGGCGGATGCGAGGTGCTCGCGCGCTTGCGCGTGTTGCACGTCCGCCGAACTCAGCGCGATCCCCAGGTGACTGTGTGCGCGAGCCTCGGAACGCCGGTCGCCCAACGCCTCGGCCAGATCGAGCCAGCGCTGTCCGAGCGCCAGGCAGCGCTCGACGTCCCGCCGGTTGTAGGCAATCTGGAAGGCACTCGACAGCGAGAGATCTTCCAGCACGGGATCGTTCGTGGCGGCGCGCGCGGCTTCGTCGAACAGCTCATCGGCTTCCGCGAGATTGCCGCGGTGAGCTTCGACGGTCGCCAGCGAGCACAATGCCTCGGCTACTCCCGCATCGTTGTTCGCGGAGCGCGCGGAGTCGAGCGCCGCTTGTGCCGCCGCGCTCGATTCGGCAAGCCGGCCAAGCAAGAACGCAAGCTTTGCATCGGCGATATGCAGCTTACCGGTCCAATGCGCGTCGTCGTGCGGCGTGCAGGCTTTGAGTTCGCGGATCGCAGTTTCGAGCGTCGCCGTATCGCTGCCGTTGATTGCGAACTCGATGCGGCGCAAAAGCAAGATGCGCTGCAACTCCGGATCGGCGAGGCTCTCGGCGAGCTTGCGTAGCGCGGCGAGCGCGGACTCTTGCGCGGCCCGATCCGCGCGGCGCGATGCGATCGTTTCGCTTTCGAGCAGAATATCGGCTTGCAGACGCGGGTCGTTCGAAATCGTCAGCGCGCGGCCGGCCATCGACTGCGCTTCGTCCAACGCGCCCAGGCCGATCGATCGCCGGACCGCCGTGAGGTAGCAGCGTGCCGCGTTTGCGCCGTCACCGGCAAGGTCGTAATGGCGAGCGATCGTCGCCGAAAGCTCGGAGGCGCGATCCGCGTAGAGCTCCTCGAAGACGCGCGCTACTCGGCGATGGCGAACGGCGGCGCGTTCCGGCGGCACCGCGGCGGCGATGGCCTCGTGCACGATCTGATGAGAGAACGAGTACTCGAAGAGTCCGCGTCCACTCGCTTCACGCACTATTCGCCGATCGAAGAGTTCGTCCAGCGCGTTACCGAGAGCAGCTTCGTCCCATCCGCTGACGTCGCGTAGCGCATCGTGCGAAAATCTGATGCCGATGCACGCCGCAATCTCGGCAGCCGCGTGGGCATCGGGGGAGAGCAGGCCGATGCGACCGGCCACGAGGGCCTGCAGACTAGCCGGTGCAGCCGCTGGCGCACCCTTACGAAGATCCTCGATAAACTGCGTCAGGAAGAGCGGGTTTCCATCGGAGACGGCGAGGAGCTTGGCCGCGGCCAGATCGGGAATCTCGCGTAAAGCCTCCGTCAACTCGTGCAGGTCGTCGAGCGACAGGGTTCGCAGCGACAGGCTTTGCGCGCAGGCCGCAGCGCGCGCTTCGATTCGCAGCCGATGGAGCGGATGCGGCCGCGGCGTTTCGTTGTCGCGATAGGTCACGACGATCATAACGGGCATGCCTGAAATTCGGCGCAGTAGGAACTGTAGTAACGCAATTGAAGCGGGTTGCGCCCAGTGGAGATCTTCGAGCACGAGGAGGAGCGGGCGAGGCTTGGCGAGGCTGGAGATGCAGCGGACGAGCGACTCGAAGAGCCTGATGCGCTCGCTCTCGGCATCGATGTGCGCAAGCTGCGGCAGCGCCGGCAGACGCGCGCGAATCTCCGGCAGCAACTCGGCAACGGCGGAGAGTGAGATGTCCGCCTTCAACGACGCAACCAGCGGCAGCGCGGAGCGCAGTGCGTCGACGATGCTCTCGTATGGGGTCGCTTCCGGCGAGCCGGTCGCGCCGACGAGGACGCGGCCTCCCTGCTCTTCAACGGCGTGCGCGAACTCGAGGATCGTGCGAGATTTGCCGACGCCGGGCTCTCCGCCGACGAAGACGCACGCGCCGCGGCCGCGAGCGGCTCGGCTCCACGTCTCGAGGAGCTGCCCCATCTCGGTGTGGCGACCGACGAATGGGAGGATGGCCGAACGATCGTGCAGCGGCGAGACCGTGGCTTCGAACGGTGCGTCCGGTTGAGTCGCTTCGCCGCGCGCGATCGTCTCGCGCAACGCCAGCGTCTCTGCCATCGGTTGAACTTTGAGCTCGAGGCGGAGCAGTTGGGCGAAGCGTTCGTACTCGGCGAGCGCTCCGGCGCGGTCGCCCGATTCGCAGCGTTGCGCCATCAGTTGGCGTACAACGTCCTCACGCCATGGATCGATGGCGAGAATTTGCTGCGCGCGGGCAATTCCACGGACGAAATCGCGTCGACGGCGGGCTTGCGAGACGAGCTGCATCAACGCCGCGAGATACGCGTTGCGGCGGCGCTCGCGCTCGGGGAAGATCCATTCGTCGTAGATCGCGGTAACCAAGTCTCCGCGGTAGAGTTCGACCGCTTCTTCCATTCGTTGCGGATCGGCGACGAGCCGGTCGAACTCTTCGACGTCCAGCCACAGGCGCAAGTTTGGACGCAGGCTTACGCTGTCGCCGTCGGCGAGCAGCATTTTATCCGGAAGCTGAGGCAGAAGGCGAGCTAAGTCGAAGAGGTTCGCGCGTAACTTGGTTCGCGCGGGCTCTTCTTCATCGTCCGGCCACATGACGTAGGCGAGGAATTCGCGCCCCACTGGTGCGTCGCGATTGAGCAGCAGATAGGTGAGGAGCGGCAGCGTCTTACGCGGCGTCGCGAGCCTAAAGGGCTCCCCGTCCACCTCCACTGCAACGTGACCGAACAGCCGGATTCGGATTTCGGGTTCGGCGAGGCGTCGGGCCATACGCTACGCTTCGCGGGGCAAGCGTGAGGTTACTTGTTCAATGGATCGCGAGGCGAATTGCGTACGCGGAGCGGCGGGTAACGTCGGATTCGTTAGTGCCATCGATGAAAAGGTGATAGGTTCCCGTTTTTGGCAGCGTGCCGCTCCATCCGGCGGTGGCACGGAGTTCTGCGATGGCGGAGATGTTGTCTCCATAGTAGAGTGAGATGCTCGGGTGGGTGCCGGCGTATTTCGTCAAGTTTATCGTAAGCTTTTGTCCCGCCCGAGCTTCAAAGACGTACTCGTCGCCGAAGTTGTAGGCGACGTTGCTCGTCGTCACATCATTGAGCACGGCCGGTATCCAGCGGACGTACGCTCGAAGATCATAATCCGAGTCGACTGCCCGAGTGCCAGGCACGGGTCGGTCGCAACGGCAACGGTCATCCGCTCTCCGTTGCGCAGCGTCACGTTGCTGAAATCGAAGGCGCTCGCCACGTATGCAGGGGGTGTCTTTGCGGAGTCGTGCGCGCAGCCGGCGACGGCGCTATCGCGCACGAGGGCGCTCGTGAGAAGCGCGGCGGGGAGCATAGGCCACCCTTCGACTGCGCTCAGGGTGACACGGCGAAACTATCGGCATTCGGAGGCTGTAGACCGTTTTGGAGCCTGAGGAAGTGCACTATGGAATTCGCTTCACCCTCGGTATCGCGTTTGCGCTCGCGCTGACGTGCAGCTTCGCGCGCGCTGCGGTGCCCCAGAACTTCTCGTTTAGCGTTGCGCGGGCGCCTCATCCGCTGGCCCTCGACGCGAGCCTCGCCGACCCCGCGTGGGCGGCGGGCAAGGTTCCCGACGGAAGCGGACCCTGGGAGAACGTGACGACTCGCGCGCCGGCCAAGTTTGCGACGACGGCCTACCTTTTGTACGACGACAAGAACCTTTATGTCGGATTCAAGGCCGAGCAGGCCGGCGTTCCGATCGTCGCGACGCAGACCACGAACGACGTGGGCTTTGGAACCGACGACTTCGTGGGCATCGGCTTGCTCAACGGCGGCGGCGGCAGTCAGGCCTATTATTTTGAAGCTACGCCTCGAGGTATTCTGTACGAGCAGGCCAACGAAAACGTGCGCTTTCGCCCGCGCTGGAGCGCCGCGGGAAGAGTCTCGGATGGAACCTGGAGCGCCGTCCTCATTATTCCGCTGAACGTCCTACGCGTGGCGCATGGCGGCAAGCAAACGTGGCGTTTGCAGTTCGTCCGGCAGATTGCGGCGCGCGGCGAGCATCTTGTCTGGGCCTGGAACTCGATTATGGGCGACTCGCCCAGCGGCTCGTGGCCTTCGTTCCAAAACGACACGCGCTTTTGGGCGGGCGGAGGTTTCGATATTGCCGCTTCGGCCGCAGCCCGGCCCAAGCCGCGCGCCGACATTTACGGTCTCGCCAGCGTTGGCGAGGATCGCAATCTCTTTCAGCAAGCCAACGGCGAGTTTTTGCCCGAGAACGTGCGCTCGTTTGGCGGCGACGTCAGCTATCCGCTGACGCCGACGATCCGTTTCGTCGGGACGCTCAACCCGGATTTCTCCAACGTCGAGATCGATCAACAAACGATCGCACCGCAAGAGTTTGCGCGGCAGCTCCTCGAGTACCGGCCGTTCTTCGCCCAAGGTGCGGCCTTCATCAATGCCGATTCCGGTCCGCGCACGCCGACGGGCACCAATGTGAACGCTCCTTATCTCGCGTTTTATTCGCCGTCCGTCGGGCCGTTCGATAGCGGCGGCAAGGTCGAGGGAACGTTCGGCGACCAAAGCTTCGGCCTGCTGACGTTTCACGGATACGACGAAACGACGAACAACACGTTTAGCGATCAAGCTTATGGCTACGAGCACGCGCTGCCGAACGGGTCGTTCATCTACTGGAGCGACGGCGTCTTCGCCAATCACAGCATCGCCGGAACCGACGACACGATCGAAGCCGGCGCCGAAGCGCGCGACTATCAGAACGGCATGATCTACTACTTCGATCACGCATTCGAGAATGGCACGTGGGTGCCGCAGGGCAACGCCGATCTCACGGAGTTCTTCCTCGACCGCCATAAGAATAGTTTTGAGATCAGCGGCGGCTATCTCGACGTTTCGCCAAACTACAATCCCATCGACGGATACAGCGCGAACTCCGATATCCGGGGGCCGCAGTTCTATACGGATCTCACCGGTGCGTCGCCGGCGATCAAGAACTACACCCTCTTTTTCGCCGCGGACCGCTTTCTCGACGACTCAGGCGCGGTGCACCAGGCCGACACGCAATTCTTCGTCAATGCGACGTTCAAGGATCTCTTCTCGCTCGATGGCGTGGGCGAAGAGGTCGGACAACTGCGCTCGTACGGCATCCCGGCCGGACCAGGTTGCAGCGGGCCGATCGTCTATCAGTCGAGCTTTACCGGCTATCCGTGCTATCTCGACGGGGTGACGCAGCCGTTCAATCTCTACCAGATTCCGATCGGCTATCGCGATGGCACGCCGTCTCCCGTCGATGCAAGCTATCAGTGGGGGCCGTTCGGCGATGACTACGTGCATCTGTTTACGCTGGTCACCAGCCGGCCCCTTGGGAAGCGCTTCAGTCTCGGTTTGGAGTACGACGGAACCTACGAGCGCGCGTTCGCCGATGGCGAGCTGGACTCGCAGTGGTTGCGGCGCATTTCGCTGGGTTACAACATCAGCAACGAGAGCAGCCTCAGCCTCGAGCTGCGCGATATCAACGGCCTAGGCGGCTTCGCAA
>PMTY01000059.1 GCA_003167155.1 Candidatus Cybelea tumulisoli | reverse complement strand
GTAGCGCCCGGCTCGTCACACGCTTCAACCCGCCCTGGGTGATCTCGTACGAACAAGATATCCCGATTTCGCTCTGCGAAGGCATCACGCAGCCGCTGACGACGCTCTGGCCCAAGCTGCGGCACTATATCTAGTAGCTCTGTTTCGCATCCAGTAACGTAGTCTTTTGCGGCGTCGAACGAGACCATGTGCGGAACCGGAAGTTTAAGGGACCCAATAAAGGCCTTCAAACGTCCGGTCCCAACTGATCTTTAGGAGCCTTGGATCGAGAGGCGTTACGAACTCGGTGAAAGGGTCGTAATGATTGTTGCATAGAAGTTGTCGCCGTCCCAGTAGCCGTGCGCTACGATCCGCCGGCCGACGGCCACCTTTCCCGTGAACTGATTGCTCAGCGCGGGTGTGTCATCGATAATGACCACTCCAGTACTTTGCTGGACGGTCACGAGGTGACCCTTGACGATCGTGATCGTGCCTTCGACACGAGCGTGACGTTTCACGCTGCCAGTGCAACTCCCATTGGGTGTCCAACTATCGCCTTGCCAGGTGCCGCAGGTGGTGTCCGCGTAGGGAGCGGACGGAGAGGTCTGTGCGTAGGCCGCGGTTGTTAGCCCGAGGCCAAGCAAAGTGATAGAAAGTAGAACGTTAAGTATCTTCATTGCCATATCTTACCCATCGCCTGCTTCTTTCACGCCGAACGAGCACGTGTCAGTGTGAGAAAGTATTTTCTGCCGCTCGAAAGCGGCGATTGCTAGTTAAGATTTGGCGGAATGGGTAGACTAAGAAGGTCCTTGTCAAAAGGCAAAATGATCCGGCCGCTTGAGAACCATCGGTCGGATTCATGATTTTCCGGCGATCGCCGTTTCGGCGCTTACTGAAGTAGGCGGCTAGGGCCGTTTTACGCCTGCGCTTCGACAATCTGGAAGAGGTGGTCGAAGTGAACAATATGGAGGACGTTTCGCGCCCACTTGTTGACGCCAAGTAGCGTGACGCGGTGCTTCTTGAGACGCAAACGCAAGGCGTCAATTTGGTGGAGAAACGTCGAGTCGATGTATGTGACCTTGGTCATGTCGATCACAACGGCGCCGTCCGGAGTTAAGGCCCCAAACAGCGCGGCTAGGGCGTCCTTGTCGGCCAAATCATATTCACCCTCCAGCTGTAGGCGGCGAGTGCCCTCGTGTGCGCGGTCCATTTGTTTACCCGGTCCTTCTCTTGCGGAGATGCGGATTGGCCGCCACGGGACCCCGGTCAAAGCAAAGTACGTAAGGAAGCAATGGTAGCACGCCGTATTCGTTAAGAGAATCGTGGTTTTTAAGGGTAGAGCGTCGCCGGGAACTTAGAGCGAGCCTAAGTCATATCACAATCTGATCGAGCCCAGGGAGCATCCTCGCGGGCTCGAACAGCTGGCTGATCTTCAAAGTGAAGTTTAATCGGATTTCAGCCAGCGGGCTGCTGCTTCAGCCGTGTCTTCGGGCTTGGTGTTAAAGGCGATGGTGGAGCCCGGGGCGGCCTTGTGGATTGCGTTCACGGCTTTCTCGAAAATCAAAAGGCCCTTAGGCGGCAACCGCATCCCCCCACCTATTACCACGCAATCGTAAGTTGCGCCGCCGAGTTGTTTCTCTAGCGTAGCTATCCCGGCGTCGTCGGGCGAGATCATGCAAAGGTCCCCGATCCAACCACGCTCCGCGATCTTGGTTGCCGCGAGATCTATGCCGGCCTGGATCTTTTCCGCGTTCAAGCCTGGCTGCAAAGCCGGATCGGTAAAATCGACCGTTTTCGGATCCTGGCCGACAAAAAGTACGCGCGTCATGTGATCACCTCTCTCGAAAAAAATCTGAACCCGTTACGTTTTCCGGCTGGCTGCGCTGTCGCGAGCAAACGCTTCATACGTGCGAGGGGCGAGGCCAAAAGGGCCGCAACGATCTCCTCGTCGTTGGCCTCTTCGGCAAAACCACGCTCCAAATAGCGGTTCAAGGGCGACTTACGCAGGTCATTGTTGGTCGGCTTTGATGTCTGATCGCAACCCCCGCGAACGAGGCCTCGGCCTCGATCGCGGGGCTGATGCGGATTTCCGGGGCCGGATCAAACGGCAGACTAACTTCAGAACCCTGACGGCCGGACTGGACCGGACCGGACGTTTGAAGACCCTTCTGTAGTATCCCGCGCCGAAAGCCACCGTATCCCTCAAAGAATGAGTCCGCCCGAGGGGAAGTGGAGCCTGACGAAGACGTCGCCCTTCGCCGACGGCAACGCTTCCCGATTGGCGGTAAAAGTTGGTGATCGTAAGGAACGCCGACGACGCACCTGGCCTGAATTCAGTGACGCTCTCGGGATCTTTGTCGGTCTCGTTGGCGACCCAAAGGTTATTCTTCGTATCGACCCAGAGCGCGATCGGTCGACCCGTGCCATCGGTGATCCTCAGCAACAGCTGCGGATTTTTATGCCCGCAGTGTAGACGAGAACCTGACCCAGACCGGCGCGCCGTCGATATTGCCGACATAGAGCCCCCAGTTTTTCCTTGGTCTACTTCACGCGATGGTGCTTCAGCGGAACTCGGCGCGAAAGAGGATGGCCCGGGATTTGCACATGCGGCGAGCAGTGCGCCCGCTATTAGCGCGACGATATCGAGAAGCGTAGATTTGTCATAACACCCGAAGCGCTCGGGGGACCTGTGAAAAGAGTCTGAGGCGGGGTTCCCCCAATTCCATGACAGCGCCCAAGCCGCGACTTCCATCGTGCATCCACGCATCCGCACGCAGGGGACACAGGTTTGACTCCAGGGGCAAAAAAGCGACTCCCACTCATGCGCCGTGGCTCGCCTCAGCGGCGTAGGGGTACTAACGTGTCATGCCTTTGAGGCACGGGAGTTAGCCCCGGAGCTTCAGTCCCTCGGCCATGCGAGCCGCAGACCGCAAAGCCGCAGGTTAGGTCGATTAAGGCGTAAAGGCTGGCCTTGTGCCTTCCTGGACTCACGGCACCTGAGCCTTGCGGATATCTCTCGGCTATACAACCCCGTGTTACGCGGGTGGGTAGGCTACTTCGGGAGGTACTATCCGTCGGCTCTAGAGCCGATGTACCGGCACTTCAATAAAACGTTAGTTGCCTCGGCGATGCGGAAGTACAAGCGGCTTGCCAGGCATAAAGAACGGGCATCTCGATTCGTTCAAGCCATTGCGAAACGAGAGCCGTATCTTTTCGTGCATTGGCGGCGAGGACTGATTGGAGCGTTTACTTGATGGGAGCGGTGTGAGTTGAGAGGCTCACGCACCGTTCTGAGAGAGGCTGGGGCGCAATCCCCCGGCCTACTCGCCACGACCAAAATACGCCGATCAACACGCTGGCGAATATTTCGACCGGCACGGCGTACTCCGCGCAGAACCAGGGTAGCAACGGCGGGACGAACTACTACGGGCCATCGCTAGTTATGTTTACCGCCAACTCCAGTGGCGGAACGTTCCAAGTCAACGGCGGCGCGGCACAGACGCTGCTGGCCAGCCAAGTCGTTACCGTGTTCCTAAACTCGCCCTACGATACGATTCAGTTCAACACGAACGCCCCGGCGGCGTTTTCTTGGACAGGGCAATAATACACTGCCGACACGACCGTACGAAGCCGGCATCTTCAACGCGATACCTTTGTAACGATGATGGCGACGGTAATACCCGTCAACCGGCAAACTTGGCCTCACAACCGTCAAGACGCAGTTCATGGAGTGAAGGCGCTCGTTTAGGCGAGCGCCTTCACCGAGGGTCGTCTTAACGCCCACGCTTGTTTTTAAGCTCACGCACTCGACAATCGCGGAGACGTCCGAAACGACAATGCATTTCTCTTCCTGTACTTGCACTTTGCCGCTTTGCAGCGCTCGACTCCTCACTTGTTAGGTTCGGGACCCTCGCGAGCAAGCGCGCACCTAACGTTCGGAGGCCCTGATGTATCCGGCGCGCCGCCAGTCACCATAGCCATCAGGCGCCGAATCCCGCCGCGGCGAAGGGAGAGCCTAGTGCGTTCCCAGCCAAGTCTCGATTGCAGCAAACAGCGCCGGATCGAGATATGAAGGCGTGAAGTATTCGCCGCCGGTCGACTGCTCGCCCGAAGACAGCTTGATGAAGAGATGGTCGTCGCCGTCGAGCATGACGACGGTCACGTCGCGATGCGCGTTTTGCGCGGCTTGCACCAGACGCGGCGTGTCTGCCGGCAAAACTTGGATGTCTTTGGTTCCTTGAAGGATCAAAATCGGACAGGGAACGCGCGCGATAAGCACTGCCGGATCGATGCCGAAGGAGCTTCGCAGCCAGCGGTTCTCTGCGTTCGGCTTCTTGCCCGACGCGATCGCGTCGAGCTCTGCCGCAACTTGCTTCTCCATCGCGGCGCGATTGGCGCTGGTAACGTTGCGAAGCAGTTGCTGCTTTAAGATCTGCTCGAGCGGAAGCGCCGGCGGCGCGAGCAAGACGATCCCGCGTAGACGTCCGTCGGCGATCGCGATGCTCGGCGCGAGCTCGCCGCCTTCACTGTGCCCCAGTACGTAGATTCGTTTTGGATCGATCCCGGGTTGCGAACGCAGATAGGCGATCGCGGCGCGCGCGTCGGCGATCAAACGGTCGCGCACGGGGAACTTGCCGCCGCTCTTGCCGCACGAGCGCTTGTCGTAGCGCAGAACCGCGTAGCCGTCGTTCGAGAGCCGGTTCGCCAGCTGCGCGAAGATTTTATTCGGCCCGATCGTTTCGTCACGATCGTTGCAGCCGCTCCCGTGAACCAGGACGAAACCCGGCAGCGGCGTCGCTGGCGAGTTCGGAATCGTCAGCGTTCCGGCAAGCTTCACGCCGTCGTCTGCCTTTATTGAAACATCGCGCGAGGTATAGCGCGCCGCCGGCAACGGCAGCGGCGTCGGTACCGCCGGCTTTGGCAGCGGCGTCATCGTCGAATCGTAGGAACGCAGGACGATCGTCAGGTCTTGTGCGGGCAGGTCGAAGCGATCGAGCACGTACGTCCCGCGACGGAACCAGAGCGTCGCCGTCTGGCCCTCGACCTCGACCGACAGGCCTTGCTCGCCGGGCGCCACGCCCTGCGGTGGTGGCGTCGGCTGGCCGGTAACCTTCACCGGTACGGCGACGAACGAGCCGCAGAGGCACGCCAACGTCACCTGCTGCGCGCCCGTCGCCGCAAACGTGGCCGGCATGAGTGCGAAGCCTGCGGTCATGTTGTCGCTGACGAGAAACGGAGAGCCGGCCGGCGTGGCGATCGTCGCGCGCTGGCCATCAGCGGTCAGCGTCGCCTCGTTTCCGGCAAACGTCAGAATGAGATGCTTGCCGTTTGCATCGGCGACGTAAGAAAGATTGGCGAGGGGTGCCACGCGGATTTTGCGATCGCTGATCAAGGTACGTCCGGCAAGGGACGCGCTTTCGCCGACGTCAAGCGTGCCGCCGCTGTGGCGAATGAGGATCGTGCTGCTCCCGACGGTATGTCCGCCGATGCTCGTGTCGTAATGGTATGTCCCGTTGGGAAGCAGCGCGACCGCCATCAGTAATGGAGCGATCATCGAAACGCGCAGTCCAAGAGATGGTCGTTGACCATTCCGACGGCTTGCATGAACGCGTAGCAGATCGTCGGACCGACGAATTTAAATCCGCGCGCGCGCAGGTCGCGGCTCATCGCTTCGGATTGCGGCGTGGAAGCCGGGACCTCCCCCATCCGGCGCCAGCGGTTACAGATCGGCTTACCGTCGACGAACCGCCAGACGTAGTCGTCGAACGTATCGAACTCCTGACGCACCAAGAGCAACGCCCGCGCATTGGAAACTGCCGACTCGATCTTCGCGCGGTTGCGAACGATGCCGGGGTCGAGCATCATCCGTTTGATGCGCGCCGGCGTCACGTTCGCGACGAAGGCCGGGTCGAAGCCGCCGAAGAGCTGCTGGTAGCGCTCGCGTTTGCGCAGAATCGTTTCCCAGCTCAGCCCCGCCTGCGCGCCTTCGAGCACCAAGAATTCGAAGAGCCCGGTATCGTCGTGCAGCGGCACGCCCCACTCCGCATCGTGGTAGGCAATCATATCCGGCGTTGTGGCCCACGGGCAACGTTTAATGATCTTGGACGGCATCGGGGACGCCCCTCCGCTAGATCTGAGGATCGATTGCGCTTAGCAGCGTTGGATGAACGCGATCCGCGAGTCGCCACGGGCGCTCGGGCGTTACGATATCGTGCGACAGAGGCAGACCAGTTAGAACGTTGAGCTCGACGGTGTCGGGGCGATGCCGCTGCCACCGCCGGTAGAGCCGGCGAATCGCGTGGTTATTCACGGCGACCTCCGCGGCGTTGGCGACGATCGTCACGTGCTGCGCACCCGGACACTCCGTCAGCGCTTCATCGAGCAGCGATCGCGCCATCCGATAGGAGTGTGCGATTGCGTGCGTTGCATAGCGCGGATAGCCACACGCCGCAATATGGCGGTCGCGCAAGATCGGATTCCACCAGAGAAAACGATTTGGGATGCGCAGCAACCGCTCCGCGACGGTATTCATCAAACGATTCGGTATCAGCGCTATGCCAAAAAACGGCGAGATCGGCACGCAGCGTTCCACTTCGAAATGCTGACCGATCCAAGCGGCAAGCAGTCCGCCCAATGAAAAACCGGCGACCGTTACGCGATCGCCTAGCTCCCGGGCGATCGTGACGTACTCGACAACCGCTTCGAGAAGATCCTCGGCGCGCAGGCGCTCGAGTGCGGGCGACAACCGATCGGCGTGCCCGTGTCGCGGCAAACGCGGCACGACGACGTTGTGGCCACGTTCGTAAAGATCGGCCGCGACCCGTTCGAACTGCGCCGGACTTGCGCTTAGCCCGTGCAGTAAGACGACCGAACGGGGCGTGCGCTGGCCATGCACGTACGCACGCGTACGGCCACTGAGGGCGACGCCGGGGTGATCCCGAGCGACAAGCCGCTCGAGATGGTCGAAGCAGGTAGCCAAGAGCGTGTCCTTAAGACGGGAGAGGTGCATATCCTCTCGGAGCAAGCGCAAGAGTTTATCGCGCGCGAAGAGCGTTACGGCGCGCATAACTACGCCCCGCTGGATCTGGTCGTCGAGCGAGCGGAAGGCGTTTGGCTCATGGACGTTTCCGGCAAGCGTTATCTCGACTGCGTCAGCGCGTACTCCGCCCTCAACCAAGGCCACTGTCACCCGCGCATTTATGCGGCACTCGTCGACCAAGCGCGGCGGCTCACGCTGACGTCGCGCGCGATGCGCAACGACCGCATGCCGGGATTTCTCGAAAAGCTTACACGCCTCTGCGGTTACGACAAGGCGCTGCTGATAAACACCGGCGTTGAAGCCGTCGAAACGGCAATTAAACTCGCGCGGCGCTGGGGCTACCGGCGCAAGCGCATCGCCCCGGGCGCGGCTAGGATCGTCGTCTTCTCGAACAACTTTCACGGCCGGACCATGGCGGCCGTCAGCGCCAGCACGACGGCGGAGTATCGCGACGATTTTGGGCCCTTTCTGCCCGGTTTCGTGGTCGTTCCATTCGGTGACGCCGACGCTCTCGAACGGGCCCTGACCCCGCAGACCGCTGCCGTCCTCATCGAGCCGATTCAGGGTGAAGGCGGCGTCATCGTGCCGCCAGACGGCTACCTCAAGCGCGTGTGGGGCCTCTGCCGTGAGCACGAGATCCTACTCCTCGCCGACGAGGTACAGACCGGATTTGGGCGGACGGGCGACCTTTTCGCCTGCGATTACGAGGGGGTCAAGCCGGACGTCTTGATCGTCGGCAAGGCACTCGGCGGGGGTTTCTACCCGGTTTCGGCCGCGCTGGCAAGCACCGAGCTGATGGATCTCTTCGGGCCCGGCGACCACGGAAGCACCTTCGGCGGCAACCCGCTGGGCTGCGC
Organism: Candidatus Cybelea tumulisoli; assembly: GCA_003167155.1. Classification (GTDB taxonomy): domain Bacteria; phylum Vulcanimicrobiota; class Vulcanimicrobiia; order Vulcanimicrobiales; family Vulcanimicrobiaceae; genus Cybelea; species Cybelea tumulisoli. The sequence goes on along the minus strand of PMTY01000059.1, from coordinate 33,830 downwards.
GGTGGCCGATGCCGCGCTCGACGTGATCGTCTCTGAGAATCTCGCGGCTCGCGCGCGCTACGCGGGGGCTGCGATCATGCAGGGGCTGCGGGCGCTTGCCTCGCCGCTGATCGCAGAAATTCGCGGGCGCGGGCTGCTCCTCGGCGTGCAGCTCAGCATCCCGGCCAGCCGGCTCGCCGAGGCCCTGCTCGAGCGAGGCGTTGCAGCCAAAGAGACGCGAGAATACGTCCTGCGCATCGCGCCGCCGCTGGTCATCGACGACGAGGCAATTGCCTATTTTCTCGACCGCTTTGCCGACGCCATAGGCTCGCTGCGCGCCCCTTGACACTCCCCTGCCCCGGCGTGATATGGTTGGCGAGCCGAAGCAGCGGGTCGCTCCGCTCACCGGATGCCTACGGGCGATCCGGTCTTCACCGAGGGAACTTACGGCTGGTTCCGCAGTGGGGTTGCTCCGGCAGCGCCCTTTTTTTTTGGAGATGAGCTCATAGCAAGACCCCTGCGCATCAACGATCAGATTCGCATTCGTGCGGTTCGGGTGATCGACGAAAACGGCCAACAACTCGGAATTCTGCCAACCGAAGACGCGTTGGCGCGCGCACGACTCGCCGGACTCGATTTGATCGAAGTTTCGCCGACGGCTCAACCGCCGGTCTGCAAGATCGCCGATTTCGGGCGCTTGAAGTACGAGCAGTCGAAAAAGGATAAGGACACACGTAAAAAGCAGCGCCACGTCGAGCTGAAAGAAGTGAAGCTGCGGCCCAAGATCGAGACGCATGATTATGAAACGAAAGCAAGAATGGCGGAGCGGCTGCTGCTCGACGGGAGCAAGATCAAAGTGACGATCATGTTTCGCGGTCGAGAGATTACCTATACGTCGTTCGGACGCCGGCTGCTCGATCGCATGGCCGAAGACATGACGCCTCTGGCAATCGTGGAGCGAGAGCCGCGGCTCGAGGGCAAGAACATGTTCATGATTCTGTCGCCGCGCGCGACGCCGACCGGTCCACCGAAGTTTTCCACGACTCGCGAAAAAGAGCAAAAGCCTGCGGTCGAGCAGACCGTACCTGAGGAGCAGACCAGTGCCTAAGATTCGAACCCACCGAGGAACCGCCAAACGCGTGAAGGTCACGGGGACCGGCAAGTTGCTGCACCGTCATCAGTTCGACGGCTGCGGTCACATTCTGAGCAAGAAGAGCAAGAAGCGCAAGCGCAAGTTCCGCAAAGATCAGCCGACCTTCAAGGGCGATCTGAAGCGCCTGGCGCCGACGATTCCGTATCTGCTTTAAAGGAGACGTAGAGAATGTCACGCGTTAAACGCGGGGTTGGAGGTCTCAAACATCGCCGCAAGGTGATGAAGCTGGTCAAGGGCTTTCGCGCCGCTCGCCGCCGCAACTATCGCGTCGCAAACGAGGCACTGCTCAAGTCGCTGGCCTATGCGTTTCGCGACCGCCGCGTGCGGAAGCGAGATTTTCGCTCCCTTTGGATCAGCCGGATCAACGCAGCGGTTCGCCGGGAAGGCCTCTCCTACTCGGTTTTCATGCACGCCCTCAAGAAGTCGGGGGTCACGTTGAACCGCAAGGCGCTTGCCGAACTCGCCATTTCAGACCAGAAAGCGTTTGGCGCGCTGCTGAATCTCGCCCGGCAGGCGGCGCAAAAATGATGCGGCCCAAAAGGCCATCGACGCTCGATATCTAATCCTGCTCATATGGGCCGTTTGAGTTCCGTCTTTGCGACGGCGCTTTCTCTCTGCGTTCTCGCGCAGTCCGGAAGCATGCCGGCAAGAGCCGACACAGGTTTCGGCTTGCCTCAGGCCCTTTCCGACCGCATCGACGAAATGGCGAAGGCACAGATCCATGCTGGGCGCACGCCCGGCATCGCCATTGGAGTTCTCGAGGACGGCCGAATCGTCTACGCTGGCGGCTTCGGGTTCGCCGACCTCGGCAAGCACGTGCCGATGACCCCGGACACGCAGTTCTACGCCGGCGGCCTAACCAGGCAGTTTACCGCGGCCGCCATTTTGCTGCTCGTGCAAGACGGGAAGCTCGCGCTCGACGATCACGTCTCTAAGTACGTTCCCGAGTTTCGCTTAGGCGCCGCGATCACGATCGCTCAACTGCTGGCGCAAACCTCCGGCCTTCCGCAGTATTCGACGATTCCAGGGATTTCGGCCGATCGGACGCATCCGATCAAGCTCGCCGGTGTTTTCGCATCGCTCGATCAAATGAAGCTCGCCCCCGAACCCGGTTCGGGGTACGCTGAGAATCCACTAAACTATCTCTTGGCCGCCCTGATCGTCGAACGGGTCAGCGGCGTTCCGCTCTCCGATTATCTCGAGCAACACATCTTTATTCCACTGCTCATGGACAACACGTTTCTTGCCGGCGACAGCGGCATCGGTGCGCAGCACGCGATCGGCTACACCCGCTCGTCACACGGGTTCGATCCGGCGCCGCCGTGGGATCCCTCGTGGCTCGGCGGCGATGGGGGCTTGGTCACGACGATCTACGATCTGGCGAAGTGGGATATCGAGATGCCGATCCTGCTGCGCGTCGACGCCGTACGAACGATGTTTGCCCCGGTCTCGAACAACGGGCCGACGCGCTACGGAATGGGCTGGGTGATCGATCGGCGCTTCGGCAAGGACTTCGTATGGTCCGATGGAGATATCGCTGGCTACCGCGCGATGAATGCGCTCTTACCCGACCAACATGTCGGCGTCATCGTCTTTTCCAACGCCGACTCGCAGCACGTGCCGACGACGATTCCCGAGGCACTTGGTGGGCGTATTCTCGATTTGATCGTGCCGTCGACGACGGCGCATCTAAGCAACGCCACGCTCGAGCGGGCAAAAGAGTGGCTAGCGTTATTGGCCTCGGGTCACGTGCGCCGCGACGAGTTGACGCCGGCCTTCAGCGCTTACCTAACCGATGATTTTGTCGCACGCCAAAACCTTGCCGGTTTAGGACCGTTGCTATCGATCGTGCCCGTTTCGAGCACGGCGGAATCGAACGGCGACACCTCGTACGAGTTTCTCGTGCGCTATCACTACGCACAGTACCATTATGAGTTCGAGCTCACCGCTCAGGGAAAGGTCGACGGAATCAGGCTGGCACCCTAGTTGCCAGGATGGCTCTGATTTAGTTCAGATCGAGCCGAGGCTGGGTCCCAGGTCTCAAGGCCCATCCCATTCCTTAGTCGTCGCCGTCGGCGAGGCGGCGGCCGGTGGCCTCCACGACCTTGCCCAACATCGTTACCGCTTCTGCCCGAGTCGCATTGCTGAACATAAAGCGTAGGCGCTCGTCGGCATCCTCGACGATCAGGACCGAGCGGCGCCCCAGCCGGACCGATGCGATGAGCGAGCTCAAATACGCTTCGTCTTCTGGTGCCAGCACCGAATCTTCCGGCCCGACGTTGGGCGGCTCCAATAGTCGTTTGATCACGGCATCAATGTCGCTGGGAATTTCCACCATTAACCTCCAAGACCGAATCGAGAATCCACCGCGTCGACTAGCAACGGGTCGACGCAGAACAGCCCTTACATACAACTATCGACCGACGTGACTTCCAATTTTACCTCGCCCGCCCTTCAGCCAGAATAAAGCCAGCATCGTCTTGGCGTCGGTTGTTCCCTCAGCGACCAGGCGCCATGCCGCCTCTCGCGTAAATCGTCCAATCTCGATTCGCTCGTCGTCGTCGAAATCCGTGGCCCCCTCGACCAGTTGGTCGGCGTGGAAAAGATGCATGATCTCGGAGCAGAATCCCGGAGTCGTCCAAAAAGACCCGATCTTCGTGATTCTTCCGGCGGTAAAGCCGGTCTCTTCCCGAAGCTCGCGGCGCGCGCCGTCAAGCAACGACTCGCCGGGTTCGCACGTCCCGGCGGGAATCTCCCACAGCGAGGTCCCCGTTGGATGGCGATACTGGCGCACTAAAGCCAGCTCGTCGTTTGGCGTAGTCGCCACGATCGCGAGCGAGGCGCCATGTTCGACGACGTCGATGCGATGAGTGCTCCCGTCGTCGTACTTCACATCATCAACGCGGACCGCGAACACCCGGCCTTTAAAGACCTGGCGCGATTCGATTATCTGCGGTGCTGCATCCATTGCGGTGACTTAGCGGAACGGTCCGACCGCGCCTCGTAGGAACCTTTCATGCCGCAACCGCCATCGTCCGTGTTGGCTGAAATCGCCTGGCTCGGCCTTTTCCTCGTTATTTTCGTCGCTGCGGTCTATCTGCTGGTACGAACGCTGGTTCCGCATCATTTCAACGACAAAGTCGCGATCATGCTCGCTGCGATCGCCGCCGGTCTCATTATGATCGGCGTTCGCGCGTGGTTCGGATCGCGCTCGCGTAGCGGCTAAGCTTTGGCAGCGCGGCTGGGAGTTCACGCCGAGCGCTTGAAGAGCGTTGCGGCGCTGCAATCGGGCAAGGAACGGCGCGAACGCAAGCGCTTCGCCTTCGAAGGCCCGACGCTGCTCGAAGAGGCGCACGCCAGCGCGTTTCCGATCGAGGAAATCTACGTAACGCAGGCCGCGTACGACCAGACGCCGCTGGTGCGCGAACTCGAGCGCACCGGAACGCCGACGTTCCTGGTTGAGCCCGCAAGCGCGGCACAAATTTCCGATCTCGCAACCCCAACCGGAATCGTCGCGGTCGCGCCGGTGCGCTTTAGCAGTCTGGAGGAAATTTTCAGCCACGGCGGGCCGGCCGTCGTGCTGGCCGACGTCGGCGACCCGGCGAACGCGGGGAGCCTCTTACGGTCGGCCGATGCCTTCGGCGCTGCCGGCGTCATCTGCGGATCACTGGGGGTCGAGCCATTCCACCCAAAGGTGGTCCGAGGTTCGATGGGGGCGGTCTTTCGGCTGAGGCTTGCAATCGCCGAGCCCGCTGCCCTGGCGGAGGCGGCCGTTGCGGCCGGCGTGCGGCTCCTGGGACTTGCCGCGAAGGGCGAACCCCTCGAGGGTGAGCGTTGGGAGCATCCGGCGGCGCTGGTCGTAGGGCACGAACGCCATGGTTTGGGGCGCTGGGAAGCCTCCTGCGCGCGTCTATTAGGGATTCCGATGGCGGGTCCAGCGGAGAGTCTTAGCGCCGCCGTAGCGGGCTCGATCGCCCTTTACGAGGCAACCCGCCGGGGGCCCGGCCGGTAACGGCAGGTTTTTGTCAAGAGAGTACTCGGGGCCCGAAAAGTCAAGACTACCGGGGGTAAAAATCGCGTGGTATACTCAGCGCATTCCGCGACCGTAAGCCGCCCCGGAGCAGACGGCTCAGAAGGAGACTTCAAAGCGCTATGGCATCGTCCAATCTCTTCTGGAGGCTTTTCACCCAAACGGGTTCCATCGACGCTTATCTGGCTTACCGAGGGCTTCACGCGTCCCCAACTGCAACCTAAACTACCCTGGGCCGGCGGGGCCGAACGAGAAGTCAAAGCCGAGTTTTAAAGCGCCTGGTAGCAACGAACACGCCGGGCGCTTTGCTTTGGAAGAGCTATGACCGAACTCGCTAGCAAACTCGACGACGTGACGCAACGATTCGCCGCTGCAGTCGATCGCGCGAACGACGAGCAGGCGCTCGAGAGCGTTCGCGTTGCATACTTGGGTCGCAACGGCGAAGTCACCGCGGTGCGGCGCGCGATCGGTGCGCTTCCACCGGGCGAGCGCCCGGAGGCGGGCCGGGTAATCAACGATGCGGTTGCTGCGATGGAGCGCCGCTTGCAGGCGGCGCACGGAGAGCTCGAGTCTCGAGCGTTCGACGCCGAGCTGGCGGCATCGATCGACGTTACGTTTCCATCCATCCGCCGGCCGGCCGGCTCGATTCACCCCGTCCGCCGAATTATCGAAGAGAGCTGCGCCTATTTCGTGCGACACGGATTCGCGGTGGTCGTCGGCCCGGAAGCCGAACCGGACTACTATACCTTCGACGCGCTCAACATTCCCAGCGACCATCCCGCACGCGAAGGCTTCGATTCATTTTGGATTAGCGACACGCTGCTGCTGCGCCCACACACGTCGCCGATGCAAATTCGAACGATGCAACAGCACCGGCCGCCGATTGCCATCGTCGCTCCGGGAAAATGTTTTCGCCGAGATGCCGTCGACGCGCGCCACCTCTTTCAGTTTCACCAAGTCGAAGGCTTGCTGGTAGCCGAAGGCATCAATTTCGGACACTTAAAAGGCATGCTGACGGGATTGTGCCGCGAGCTTTTCGGCGCGCAGCAGAACGTGCGATTTCGGCCGTCGTACTTTCCGTTTACCGAACCGAGCGCCGAAGTGGACACGACGTGCCCAAAATGCAAAGGCACCGGTCTGCTTGGATCGCAATCTTGCAATATGTGCGGCGGCTCCGCTTGGATCGAGCTCGGCGGCGCTGGAATGGTCCATCCCAGCGTGCTTACGGAGGTCGGATACGACCCGGACCGTTATTCCGGTTGGGCCTTTGGTTTTGGTGTCGAACGCTTGGGATTAACCCGCTATGAGGTCGACGACATCCGCCGTTTCACCAAGAGCGACCCCAACTTTCTCGCGCAGCTGAGTTGAGCAGGAGACCGGCGTGCGAGTCCCCATAAGCTGGCTTCGCGAGTTTGTGACGCTCCCTGCCGACGCACAAGCGATCGCCGACCGGCTGGCGATGTTGGGTTTTCCAGTTGCCGAGATCGAGCGGCGCCCGACGATCACAGGCGTCATTACCGCGCGGATTGCGGCCTTGGAGAAGCATCCGAACGCCGATCGCCTGCAAGTCGCGCAGGTCGACGTTGGAGCGGAGGCTCCGCTGACGATTGCGACGGCTGCCACCAACGTGGCCGCCGGTCAAACGATCGCCGTTGCCACGATCGGCGCGCAACTTCCGGCCCTAACGATCGCGCCGCGGACGATGCGGGGCGTCGCGTCGCAGGGGATGATGATCTCCGCCGAAGAGCTTGCGCTGCCCGGCGAGTGGTTCGAAGACGGCATCATGCAGCTCGATCCGAACTGCGCTCTGGGCATGGACGTCGTCGAACTCTTCGGACTCGATACCGCGGTGCTCGACGTCGAGATTACGACGAACCGTCCCGACTCGATGTCGATCTTCGGGCTTGCGCGGGAACTCGCCGCGTCCTTCGGCACCGGCCTGCGGTTGCCGGAGTTCGTCAACCCCGGTCGCGACGCGGAGCCGCCTGGAGAAGAGCCGCAGGTTGCGATCGAGTCGGACGACTGCTATCGCTTCGTCAGCCAACGCATCGACGGTGTGCGCGTCGCGCCCGCCCCTGCCTGGCTGCGCGTTCGCCTCGCGCTGTCGGGCCAGCGTCCGATCAACAATCTGGTCGACGTCTCGAACTACGTCATGCTCGAAACGGGCCAGCCGTTGCATTTTTACGATGCGCAAGCGATCCGTGGCGGGCGGTTGATCGTCCGCAGCGGGCGCGATGGCGAAACGATGGTGACGCTCGACGGCGTCACGCGAACGCTCTCCACGCAGGCGCTCGTCATAGCCGACGACGAGCGGCCGCTCTGTCTTGCGGGATTGATGGGCGGGGCGGTAAGTGAAGTCGGTCCCGCAACGACCGCGATCGTCCTGGAAGCGGCAAACTTCAACGGCGCCCGCGTACGGCGCATGAGCAATGCGCTCGCGTTGCGCACCGAGGCTTCCGCCCGTCACGAAAAGTCGCTCGCACTGGCTCTTACCGACCTCGGGGCTGCGCGCGCCGCCGCGCTCTTACGCGATCTCGGGGCAACCGTCTACCGCCCTCGCGCCTATGGCGAACCTGCAACGCGGGCAGCGGCCATCGCGCTGAAGGTTGCCGACGTGCAACGCCTGCTGGGCCTGCCGCTTGCGGCGCAAGCGATCGAGCATCACCTCGCCGCGCTGGGTTGCGAGATCGATCTGACGCAGCCCGACACGTTGGCCGTCACTCCGCCGGTGTGGCGCCGCGACTTGACGATTGCGGCCGACTTGATCGAAGAAGTCGCGCGCATCGAAGGTTACGAGCGGATTCCCTCGATCGTTCCGTCTGTCGCTCCGCACGAAATTTCGAGCGCCGCGTTTGCGCTGGAGAGCCGCATCGCGCACGTCCTAGAGGGCTTGGGCTATCGCGAGATCATCACGCAATCGCTGCGCAACGCCGGGTCCGTTGAAGTTCGAAATCCGCTCTCCGAAGAGCAGCGTTTCCTGCGCGATTCGCTCGTTCCGGGAATCATCGAGTATCTCGCAGAGAACGCTTCGCCGGTCCGCGTCTTCGAGATCGGAGAAGTATTCAACACGGATGCGAACGGCCTCGTCGAGCAATCGCTGCTGACCTTCGGCTTTTCGGCCGACCCGGTCGACGAACCGCCCTGGCGCGATTCCCACTTTCTCGCACTCAAGGGCGATTGCGAGCAGCTCCTGCGCAAGATTACCGGGCGCGACGCCGAGCTGAAGCGCGGCGCGAAACCCGGATTTCATCCGGGAAAGACAGCGCTCGCCACGCTCGACGGGCGTGCCGTCGCCCATCTCGGCCGGATCGATCCGCGAGCGGCAAAAGCCTCCGATTTGCGTCGCCCGGCGTATCTCTGCGTCATCGAGATCGCATCGTTACCGGCGTACGAAACGCCGCGTTACCAAGTGCCCTCGAGGTATCCCTCGACGTATCGCGACGTTGCCGTGGTCGTCGATATCGACGTCAGCGCGCGCGACATCGAGCGCGCGATCGTTGCCGCCGTCGGCAGCCTCTGTACCGGCGCCGTCGTTTTCGACGAATATCGCGGTCCCCAGATCGGTGAAGGGCGCAAGAGCCTAGCGGCCCGCGTGACGCTGCAGCGTTTTGATGCGACCATCACCGACGAAGAAGCCGATGCGGCCGTTTCGCTGTTGCTCGACGCGCTGCAAAAGGAGTTTGGAGCGGAGATCCGGGCGTGATCGCGGGCATCGCGTGGCCCGATTTGATTATCGTCATCGTCCTGGGGATCGCGACGTTCAAGGGCTACTCGCGCGGCTTCGTTTCGGAGCTTGGCGGAGCCGTCGCGGTAACGGGCGCCCTGGTCACGCCGTGGTTTTACAACGGAAGCTTGGACGGCACGATCGAGCAGTTCACGAAGCTTGGGCCAGGATCGGCGCACGTCGTCGGAATGTTCGGCACGGGGCTGCTCACGTACGTCATTATTCTCTTCGTCGCGCGGGTGCTCGGCACGATCGCCAAGCTTCCGGTGCTGGGCTTCGGCAACGCGCTCGGCGGCGCGCTCATCGGCTTCTTGAAGGGTGCGATCCTGTTATGGCTCGTGCTCTTCGTGGCGCTCTTCTTTCCGCTCTCGCCGGACATACGCGCCGACCTGCATCAATCGCGCCTGGCGCCATATCTGGTTACCTACGACGCACCGTTGGCCGACGCGCTGCTCTCAACGATCCCCTGGTTCGCGCGCCCGTTCGTCCTGCCGTACTTTAAGCGACACCACTTGTGAGTTCCAGCTGCGCCGCCTCGATCGCATCGAAGGCGGCTTGGAAATCGCTCGCGCTCACGTCTCCCATCGTGCCGAAGCGCACGATCTTTCCCGCAAGCTCGGCCTGACCGCCGGAGAGCACGACGCCGTACTCCTCGCGCAGCGCTCGCAGCAGCGGCTTGGGATCGATACCGGGCGGGGGATAGGCGGCGACGACGGTGTCGGAATGCGCGCCGGGTTGCGAGAGCAGCGTAAAGCCCAGACGTTGCAGGGCAGCGCGCACGAGGCCGGCAAATCCGGCGTGCCGTTCGAAGGCCGCCTGCATTCCACCCGCGTGATACTGCGCCAGCGCGATGTCGAGCGCGAAGAGGATGGAGATCGGTGGCGTCCACGGCGTTTGACCCAAGTGCGAAAATTCGATCGCGCGGCGCAGATCGAAGTAAAAGCGCGCAAGCGCGGGCTTCTCGAGACGCGCGAGTGCGCGCTCGCTTACGGCGACCATGGCGACGCCGGGCGGCGCGGCGAAGGCTTTCTGCGAAGCCGTCGCCACCGCATCGTAACCCCACTCGTCCATGCGAAACTCGCTNNCGACGAGCGTGATCGCGCCGTGGGCGCGCAGCATCGGCGCAAGAAACGCCATGTCGTTGGCAACGCCGGTCGAGGTCTCGTTGTGCGTCAGCAAAACGCCCGCGATGCTCTTATGCGAATCGGCTTGGAGGCGCGCATGCAGCGCCGCGGGATCGACCGCCGCCCCGAGCGGCGTCTCCAAGGTCTCGACGATGCAGCCGTAGCTCGCGGCAATACCCGCAAAACGCTTTCCAAACGAGCCGACCGGGCACGAGAGCAACCGCTCCCCAGGAGCAAAAAGATTGGCGACGAGCGCCTCCATGCCGCCCGTCCCCGAGCTTCCAAGGATCGCGATCTCGCCGCGCGTCCCGAAGACCGGGCGTAAGGCGGCCGTGATGCGCTCCAGCATGGCTGCAAACTCCGGTCCGCGGTGATCGATTAGCGGGCGCTCCATCGCACGCAGGACGGACGGCGCCACCATCACCGGCCCAGGAAGGAATAGCAGTTGCCTCAACATCGAATACTGCTTCGATGAACGTTGAGAGCATCCGCCTAACCGAACTCTCTGCGTGCGCGGGCTGCGCCGCGAAACTCGGCGCGGCCGAGCTGCGCAGCGTGATGGAACGCGTCTCGCCGGCGACGGATGCGCGCGTGCTCGTGGGATACGGCAACGGCGACGACGCCGGCGTCTACTTGGTACGAGAGGATCTCGCGCTCGTCCAAACCGTCGACTTCTTCCCACCGATCGTCGACGATCCGTACGATTTCGGCAGAATCGCCGCCACCAACGCGCTCTCAGACGTCTACGCGATGGGCGGCAAGCCGTTAAGCGCGCTTAATATCGTTGCCTTTCCCGAAGATCTCGACCTCGCGATTCTCGCACAAATTCTCGAAGGCGGCGCCGCCGTTGCGCGCGATGCCGGCGTCGCAATCCTGGGCGGGCACACGATCAAGGACGCCGAGCCGAAGTACGGCATGGCGGTTACGGGTGTCGTCGATCCGCAGCGCATCCTTACCAATGCCGGCGCGCAACCCGGCGACGCGCTGGTGCTCACCAAGCCTCTAGGCACGGGGATTCTCACGACCGCGCTGCGCCGCAAAGCCATCGCGCACGGCGATCTGCTCGAAGCAGTTCGTTGGATGACGACGCTCAACGAGGCCGCCGCCGCAGCCATGCTCGCGGCGGGTGCGAACGCCGCTACCGACATCACCGGCTTTGGTCTGCTCGGCCATGCCGAGAGTATGGCGCGCGCATCGCACGTACGGTTTCTCTTTAATTCGACGGCGGTACCGTGGATGGCGCACGTGCTCGAGTTAATCGCCGCCGGCATCGTCCCCGGCGGCACGCTCCACAATGCGGAGACGCACGCGACCTTCACGGAGTTCGCGCCTTCGACCCCGCCCGAAGTGCGCGTCGCACTCTCCGACGCGCAAACGTCCGGCGGGCTGCTCATCAGCATCGGCGGCGAGAACGTCTCGATGCTGGTCCGCGAATTAAACGACCGCAGCACCATGGCTGCGGTCGTTGGTGAAGTTCGCGCGGGAAGTGGGATTGAGGTTACCGCTTAACGCGGCCCTTGCGCTCCGGAGCGCGTTTGACGGCGCCGTTTCGCCGTTTAGCTTGCCCCGAACGTAGGCGAAGGGGGACGACGTTACTACCCGGCGCATGGTCTGAGCCCAGCGGCACCGGCGAAATCAGCCGCTTCCCCAACGCGTGATGGAGGACTTCGGAAAGCTCGTCGACCGGCGTGAAGGTCATGCTGTCGCGGATTTCCTTTGGAACGTCGTCGAGATCCATCTCGTTGCGCCGCGGCAGCAAGATCTTGGAGATGCCGGACCTTTTGGCGCCAAGCACCTTCTCTTTGAGTCCACCGATCGGCAGCACTTGTCCCGTGAGCGTGATCTCGCCGGTCATCGCCAAGTTGGCGTCGACTTTGATGCCGGTCAGCATCGAAGCGATGGAAGTCGCCAGCGCGATTCCGGCCGAAGGACCATCCTTCGGCGTGGCACCGGCGGGCAGGTGAATGTGAATGTCGTGCTTGGCGAAGTAATCGTCGGGTAAGCCCAACTCCGCCGAACGCGAACGCAAGAACGAGACGGCGGCCTGCGCGCTCTCCTTCATGACGTCGCCCAGCTGTCCGGTCAGCACCAGCTTGCCGGTCCCCGGCATCGATTGCGTCTCGATGAAGAGAATATCGCCGCCGACCGGCGTCCAAGCCAAGCCCGTCGCAACGCCGACCGAGGCGACGCGCTTTCGCACTTCGTTGAAGAATCTCGGCCTGCCCAGATACTCGACGAGGTTCTCGGGCTTGACTCGCGCCTTGTAACGCGCGTCCTCCGCGATCTTGCGTGCGATCTTGCGAAAGACGGTTCCGATCTCGCGTTCGAGATTGCGAACTCCGGCCTCTCGCGTATAGTCGTTGATGATCGCCCGAATCGTCGCGTCGCCTATCTGCGCCTGAGAATCGCGCAGACCGTTATTCCTGCGCTGCTTCTTGAGCAGATACCGCTTTGCGATTTGGAGCTTTTCGAGCTCGGTATAGCCCGACAGCGTGATGATCTCCATGCGATCCCGCAACGGCGGCGAGATCGTGTCGAGCGTGTTCGCAGTGCAGATAAAGAGCACTTGCGAGAGATCGAAGGGCAGATCGAGATAATGGTCGCGGAAGTTGTTGTTCTGCTCGGGATCGAGCACTTCGAGCAATGCCGACTGCGGGTCACCGCGAAAATCCGCGCCCACTTTGTCGATCTCGTCGATCATCATGACGGGGTTGCGCGTCCCGGCGTCGCGAATCGCGCGAACGATCGTGCCCGGCATCGCGCCGATATACGTGCGTCTATGGCCGCGAATCTCGGCTTCGTCGCGAACGCCGCCCACCGAAAGGCGAACGAACTTGCGTCCCATCGCCCGAGCGATCGACTGACCCAGCGAAGTCTTTCCGACGCCGGGCGGTCCGACGAAACAAAGGATCGGTCCGGTCAACTTCTTCTTTAGCTTTCCGACGGCTAAGTACTCGACGATCCGGTCCTTGATCTTTTCGAGGTCGTAATGATCCTCGTCGAGCACGGCGCGCGCCGTCGCTATCTCGATGTGGTCGGGCGTCTCCTCTTTCCACGGCAGCGTCACCAGCCAATCGAGGTACGTCCGAATGACGCTGTACTCGGGACTCGCCTGCGGAACTTTCGAGAGCCGGTCGAGTTCGCGGTCGGCCGCCTTTTTCACGTCGGCCGGCATCGCAGAGCCGTCGATCTTCGTTCGCAGCTCGTTGTTCTCGGCTTGTTGCGGATCGACTTCGCCAAGCTCTTCCTGGATCGCGCGCAACTGTTGGCGGAGATAGAACTCGCGTTGATTCTTCTCCATCTCGCGTTGAATGTCGCTCTGAATCTTGTGGCCGAGCTCGACGACCTCCAGCTCCTTGGTAAGAAGCATCGTCAGCTTGCGCATGCGCTTGGCCGTGTCGCGTTCCTCGAGAAGCGCCTGACGGTCGGCGGTCTCCAAGCGCATCGTCGAGGCGACGAAGTAGGTCAGCACCACCGGATCGGTGATGTTGGCGACCTCCATCTCCATCTCGCGCGGCGCTTGCGGAAGATACGACAGCAGCTTTTGGAAGAGTCCCGCCAGATTGCGCTGCATCGCGACGAGCTCTTCGTTCTCGACGGTCGAGTCCGGCAGCTCGGTGTACGCCGCAACCATGTAGGGTGCGACCTGGGTGAACTGCTCGACGCGGAAGACCTGCTGGCCGGCAACGATACAGCGCAGTGTGCCGTCGGGAACCTTCAGCATCTTCTGAATGACGCCGATCGTGCCGACCCGCTGCACGTCTTCGGGACCGGGATCCTCTATCTCGCGATCGCGCAGAACGGTCAGCCCGATCGGCTTTCCTTCGCGCAGCGCTTCTTCGACGAGTTGAATTCCGGACTTCTTGACGACCGCCAGCGGAATGACGGTATGCGGAAAAAGCACCGCCTCTTGGAGCGGCAGAATGCCGATCAAGTTGGCGGGAACGATAGTTTGAGTAGTTTTCTGAGCCATCTGTATTTAGGAATGCGTCCTTTTTACCAATATGTGGAGCTCGGTTCGGGCGGTCGGTCGATAGGCGGTAGCCGCAATCGGCGCGACGACGATCAAGAAACCGTCCTCGTAGGTCGCGACGATGCGATCGTATTCCACCGCGACCGGCAGCGCGATTCGTTTGATGAACTCGCCGTGCGCGATCTCTTTCTGGACGAAGGAACCGCCGCGCAACCGCGCGGCCTCGCGGCGGCGCCCACCGACGACGAGGTAGCGCTCGTCGAAGACGACGCGCAGACTCTCGGGGTCGGCTCCGGCCACCTCGACCACCACGACGATGCGCCGCTGATCCTCGTCTACAAAGACGTCAGCATTCGGCGCGAAAGCTCCCAACCGGGCTCGAACGACGAACTCCATCAGGGGCAATAACCCGTCATCTTAGCACTCGGATGCGCCATCTGCTAAGCGGCTACATGTTGGGATCAGGGAGCGGGCGCGTGGTCGGCCAGTCGACGCAGGGCACGAGCTCGACGCGCAAGGCGGCCATGGCGCCGGGCGGTATCTGCACTCTAAAGAATTGCGGGTACCCCGTAGGAGTGCCATAGCGGCTCTGCGGCGGAAATTCGTTGTTCGCGACGCCTGGAACGTGGGTCGAGGCCAAGACCGCGTTGATCGCCGTGGCGTTGGCGGCGGACATGTAGACGCTGCTCCGTTGGCCCAGCCACGTGCCGCCGTCCGCGGTCGTGTACAGGAAGCCGATCGTCTGGCCGGACGTCATCGTCGCCGTCGAGACGACTTCGTCGACGCGGACAAGCTGCATGGCGCGCGAAACGGGCTTCATGAGGACCTTTGGCACGGGCCGAGGCGAATCGAGGCATGCGCCGCTTTCAAGCGGTTGCGACATCGGGGGCGCACCCGGGGGAGGCATCTGGGCGACGGTGATACCGAGCACGGCGAGGACGAAGGTTGCAATTGCGAACATGACGCGCCACTTCGCTGGAATGTGGACATTCCCCCGATGAGCGCGCCCGCACCCAAGCTGGTGCGTCTGCTTGGGGGCCGGGATGCCGCGCTCATCGTGATGGGCGGCATCATCGGCTCGGGCATCTTTATGAACCCGTCGGTCGTCGCCCGTTTTGTCGGCAGCGGTTTTCTGGTGATGGCGGTTTGGGTCGCGGGGGGCGTGATCGCACTGCTGGGCGCCGGCATCTTCGCGGAGCTGGCAGCACGTCGTCCGCAGGACGGCGGCCTCTACGCGTATCTACGGGACGCGTTTCATCCCGCGCTCGCCTTCATCTTCGGCTGGACGCTTCTGCTCGTATCGCAGAGCGGCGGAATGGCGGCAGCGGCGGTGACGTTCGCCAACTATCTTGCAACGCTTGCGACGTGGCACGCCTCAAATGCGGGAGTCGCCGTCGTTGCAATCGGCACATTCACGGCGATCAACGCGCTGGGCGTGCGAACCGGCACGACGACGCAAAACGCGTTCATGGTGCTCAAGATTCTCGCGATCGCGGCATTTGCGGCGATCGGTCTTTTTGTGGCGCACGCAGCTGGACCGTCGATGCCGGTGCACGTGCCGCCGGGCGGAACGCTCGCCGTGATCGGCCTTGCGATGGTGCCGGTGCTCTTCGCCTACAGCGGCTGGCAGACGTCGAGCTTTATGACGGCGGAGCTGCACCAGCCGCAGAAAACGCTGCCGCGGGGCCTGATCGCCGGCGTCGTTTTAGTGGTCGCCCTTTACCTGGCCGTCAATGCCACGTGCCTGCGCGTCCTTGGCATCGGCGGACTGGCGGCAACCAATACGCCGGCATCGCAGGTTGCCGGAATCGCGTTCGGTCCGATCGGTTTGCAGATCATGGCCGTCGTGATCGCGCTGTCCACGCTCGGTTTCTTGAGCAACCAAATCTTGACGTCGCCGCGGGTTTACTTTCAGATGGCCACGGACGGCACGTTTTTCAAACAGCTCGCTTGGGTGAACCCGCGGACCCACGCGCCGGTGCTGGCGATTTTGCTGCAAGGGCTGATCGCAATCGTCATCGCGCTCTCCGGCAGCTACGACCAGATTCTAAACTACGTTACCTGCAACGATTACATCTTCTTCGGGCTTGCGGCGATCGCGCTCATCGTCTTCCGCAATCGCGACGCGCGCGATCCAATGGCGCCCAAACCATTCTTTCGCATGCCGGGACACCCGGTCACGACGCTGCTCTTTCTTGTCGCAGCGTGGTATGTCGTCGGCGATACCGTCCTGAAGTCACCGCACGATACCGGCATCGGGATCGCGATTCTGCTCTCGGGCCTGCCGGTCTACGCGCTGTTCGCGCGCCGGCGCGCGGCTCCGGCGAAGTAACGTGCGATACACCGCGCGCATCGCATTCGTAACGATCTTGGCGCTGTTTGAGATCACGGCAGCCGCCGTCTCGATCGCTTCCTTTCAAACACCTATCGGCACCTACGGATTCTTGCTGAGCAAAGACGTGACGTTTGCCGAGATCGATCCGACCTCGCTGACGGCGCGCGCCGGCATCGTCCCCGGCGACCGGCTCGTCTACGAGACGCTGCCGTTGCGCGGACGCCGCTACGCCATTCTCCAGGAGCAGGTCCCTGGGGGAGCGCCGATCGCTTTTGCCATCGTCCACGACGGTAAGACCCACTGGGTCACCGTGCGCGCCACCGACCTTCTAGCGATCGGGCAGACGGAATCATTGACCTACGCGATAGCAGGGCTCGCGATGGGAATAGTCGGCCTCGTGCTCGTGCTGCTGCGGCCGAGCCGAATGACCTGGGCGTTCGCGTTGATCGCTCCGGCGCTAGTGCTGCCGTTCGCGTGGATCTTTTGGGCGCAGCAGTCAGGGGGGACTGCCGCAACGCTCTTCGACCTGCTCGTCGCGCTGCTCTATGCGACGCAGCCGGCCGCGATCATGATCTTTGCGAGCCGCTTTCCGAACGACCGGCCGACGGGAGTCGCGCGTCTCGTCGACCGTCTCGGCCTACCGGTTGGGGTCGCCATTGCCGGTCTGTATCTCTACGCGTATCTCAAGGTGCGCTATTCGCACGTCCCGCCAATCCATCTGTTCTCGCTCTACGACCTCTCCGTCGTCATTCCAGGACTCGCCGCGCTGATTGCGCTCGTGTCCACGTACGTCACCGTTCGCGGCGCGGCACGCAGCCGGCTCGTGCCGGTCATCGGCAGCTTCGCGCTGCTCGTTCTCGCCGACGTGCTTCAGCAGCTCGTCGGCGCGCATACGACCAATAACACCGTGAGTTTCGCGCTGGCCTTACTCTTCTCGCTCTCGCCGGCACTAGTTGCGGTAACCGTCGCCTACGGAATAATCCGTCACCGTGTGATGGATATCAGCTTCATCATCAGCCGCACGCTGGTTTACTCGCTTCTGACCCTTGGAGCGGTGTCGCTCTTTACCTTGATCGAGTACGTCTTCGGCCGCGTGCTGGAGCACCAGGGCGTCGCGACGATCCTGAACATCTTGGCTGCGGTCGGTTTGGGCATATCGTTCAATCTCTTGCACGGACACCTCGACGACTGGATCGATCGCTTTCTCTTCAGGCAGCGGCATCTTGCCGAACAGCGCTTGGCCGCCGTCGCGCGCGCGCTGCCGCACGCATCGACTGCCGCCGCGATCGAAGCCGCGCTGGTCGACGAACCAGTAGCCGCGTTGGGACTTTCGTCGGCGGCCGTCTTCAATCACGAAAGAAGCGCGTACCGCCGCGTTCGGGCGTATGCGTGGACGGACGACGAAGCCGCGGAACTCGATGCCGACGACGCCCTGGCGCTGCGACTGCGCGCCGATCTCGTCGCCGTAGATCCGAGCGATCTGCGCTGGCCGCGCAACGATCTGCCCAACGGCGACCGGCAAGTGATCTACGCCGTCCCGATCGTCGTCGGTCACCATCTCGAAGCCATTGCGCTCTACGGAGGCCATTGCACGGGTGAGGATCTCGACCCGGACGAGCGAAGCACGCTGCGCAAGCTCGCGGCCGCCGCATCGGCGGGATACGATCACATCGCTACGGTCGAGCTTCGCACGCGTTTGCGCAACGCCGAGAGCGAGAACGTGATGTTGCGCGGCGTGGAGCGAAAGCTCACCGAGCTGCTCGCGGAACGCCTGAAGCCCTAACGCCGCATGCGGAAGTTCGTGGGCCGGTCGATCGCGCCGGCGGGCGACGGCTTTATAACTCCTGCCAGCGGCAGCGAACCTCCCGTACCGCGCGCCTTTCGCTGGGACGATCGAACGTTCGATGTCTCCGCGGTTCTGCGATCGTGGCGCACGACAAAGACCGATCGCGGTGATCTTTACCTCAAGCGTCACTGGTTCGAGCTGGAGACGGCATCCGGCGAAAAGCTCGAAGTCTATTTCGATCGCGAATCGCGTCGCGGCGCGCCGCGATGGTGGCTTTATTCGCTAACCACGGCGCCGGAGGGATGAATCGACAATCTGCGGCAGCACCTCGGCTGCGGGTCCTCGCAGCGCACAAGCAACTCGGTTGCTTATCGGAGTTGTCTCCGGATTGATTTCGGCAACGAAGGCCGCGCGATTATAGTTGGTCGCAAGCGCCGCGGCCGGATAGACGACGGCGCTCGTTCCGACAACGAGGATGACGTCGGCGCGTGCCGCGGCCTCTTGCGCCTTTTGCCAGACGTCGTGAGGCAGCGATTCGCCGAACCAGACGATGTCGGGGCGCCAGCGCCCGCCGCACGAGTGATCGATTTCGTCGCGCGGCAGGCCGGCAGCAGACAATGGCCGGCGCGCCGTACAGTTGGTGCAGCGCGCTTCGCGCAAGCTGCCGTGCAGCTCGAGCACCTTGCGCGAACCGGCGCGCAGATGCAGCGAGTCCACGTTCTGCGTGGCGAGCGTAAAGTCGTCAAACGCCATTTCCAGCTGGCCGAGCGCCAGGTGACCGGCGTTGGGCTGGGCTCGCTCGTGCGCGGCCTTGCGTTCGTTATACCAAGTCCACACTAAGATCGGGTCGCGTGCGAACCCTTCGGGCGACGCCAGCTCCTCTACGCGATGCGTGCGCCAAAGACCGCCGACGCCGCGAAACGTCGGCAAGCCGCTCTCCGCCGAGATTCCCGACCCGGTGAGCACGAAAACGGATTTCGCGCCCCGTAGCGCAGCAACGAGATGTCCATTCATCCTTCGACAAGCTCAGGATGACACTATGCCGGCTCCATCAGCTTCTGCCACTCCTCGCGGCCGATTCGCAGCGTCCCTTCGTCGAGCTGCGCCAGCGGTTGCTTCACGAGATGTTCGCGAGCACACAAGTCTTGGGCGTTGGTCTCCACGTAGAGGAGGCCGGTAACGAACTCGCCGCGGGCGCGCGATTCGTGAATCGTTTTGAGGGCTGAGATGTCGTCGGTGGGGTCGTACTCGATGTCGAGTTTACGCAGCAGTACGTGCGAGCCGTCGTCGAGCGTAACGTCCTGCACCGTACCGGGCTCGTAGTCGACCAAGATCTCGCGGCCGCCCGCGATGTAGTCGGCCGTATGGAGAACGATGTCGTGCTCCTTGACGTAGGCATAACTCTTCGTGGAACCTTCATGGTCGTTGAAGGTCACGCAGGGGCTGATCACGTCGAGAATCGCGGTGCCGCGATGCGAAAACGCGGCCTGCAACAACGGCACGAGCTGTTTTCCGTCACCGGAGAACGAGCGGGCGACGAACGTCGCGCCCAGCTCGATCGCCAGCCCACAGATGTCGATCGTTGCGTACTCGTTGACCTTTCCGCCTTTTTGCTTCGAGCCGACGTCGGCGGTCGCTGAAAACTGCCCTTTGGTAAGCCCGTAACAGCCGTTATTCTCGACGATATACGTGCAGTCGACGTTGCGCCGGATCATGTGGCAGTACTGCCCCAACCCAATGCTCGCCGTATCGCCGTCGCCGCTGATGCCCAGAACCAACAGTTCGCGGTTGGCAAGCTTCGCTCCGGTGGCCGCCGACGGCATACGCCCGTGCAGACCGTTGAAACCGTGGGCCTGTTCGACGAAATAGGCCGGCGTCTTCGAAGAACAACCGATGCCGCTCATCTTGGCAAGCTTGTGCGGCTCGACTCCATAATCGTAGAGCGCCTTGATCAGATGGTTGGTGATGGAGTTGTGCCCGCAGCCCGCGCAGAGCGTCGTGGGGAGCCCTTTGTACACTTCGCGCGTGAGGCCGATGATGTTTACGTTTGCTGTCATAATTATTCCGCGACCACGGCCGGCGCGCGCTGCGCATCGAGCAGGGGGTCGATAATGGCGCGGGCGTCGATCGGCACGCCGTTGTAGTGCCGAATCGATTCCAGGCGGCCGATCAGATGCGTGGGAAGCTCCGTCCGTAGAATGCCGTACAGTTGCCCGTCGCGGTTCTGTTCGACGACGTACACGAGATCGTGGCGCTTCACGAAGGTCGCGACCTCCGGCGAGAGCGGCAACGCGCGCACGCGCATATAGTTGAGGTCGATCCCGGATTCGCGCAAGAAGTCGAGAGCCTCTACGACGGCGTGGTGCGTCGTGCCGTACGCCAGGATCGCAATCTTCGTACTCTTTTTCTCCTCGACGAGGGGTGCGGGAACGGCCCCCCTGGCCGTTTCGGTCTTGCGGTTGAGCCGATCGAGGTTGCGCAGCCAAACGTCGGGGAGCTCCGAATAGCGAGCCTCTTCATCGTGTCCGGTGCCGCGCGTGAAAAACCCGGCGCCGGGATGATTGGTTCCGGGAAGCGTGCGATAGGTGATGCCGTCCTTATCGACGTCGCGATAGCGGCCCCACGACTTCATCGAACTCAAGTCGTCGGCGCCCAGCACCTTTCCGCGGTCAAACGGCTTCTCTGGATAGGGAAGCGGCGGGGTAAGCCAGGCATTCATCCCGAGATCCAGATCGCTAAGCACAAAGACCGGCGTTTGAAAGCGTTCCGCCAGGTTGAAGGCTTCCATCGCAAACTCGTACGCTTCCGCGACGGTTGCCGGCAGCAGCACGATGTGTTTGGTGTCGCCGTGAGAGAGCGTGTAGGCAGAGGACACGTCACCCTGCATCGTTCGCGTCGGCAATCCGGTGGACGGTCCGGCGCGCTGTACGTCGAAAATCACGCCTGGAACTTCGGCAAAATAACCGTAACCCGCGTATTCGGCCATCAACGAGATGCCCGGGCCCGAGGTCGACGTCATCGCGCGCGCGCCCGCCCATCCGGCACCGAAGACGATCCCGGCAGCGGCAAGCTCGTCTTCGGCTTGCACGATCGCGACGCTCCGTTCGCCGGTCTCTTTGTCGATGCGATAGCGATCGCAGTACTGGATGAAGTACTCGCAGAGCGACGACGACGGTGTGATCGGATACCATGCGGCGACCGTGCACCCGCCCATGACGCAGCCCAGCGCCGCGGCGCGATTGCCTTCCATGAACATCAAACCGTCGGTCTTTCCGGTCATCGGCACCAAACGCCAGGGATCGTGCTTCTCGAGATGCTGCTGCGCGTACTCCAGGCCGACGCGCACCGCCGCGAGGTTGAGCTCGACGGCCGATGCCTTGCTGCGAAACTGCGTGCGTAGACTCTCCTCGATCGTCGACAGCGGAATTTCGAGCAACTGCGCGAGCACGCCGACGTAGATCATGTTCATGAGATATTTGCGAAGGTCGCCCTTGTCGGCGAAGTGCTCCTTCGCCAGCGCCGCAAACGGCACTGGGTAATAGATCAGATCCTCGCGCAGCGTGTCGCCTCTCACCGGGTAGCCCTCTTCGTGGACGACTGCGCCGCCCGACTTGACGCCGGCAACGTCTTGTTGCCACGTCGCCGCGTTGAGCGCGAGCAGCACGTCGAAATCGCGGGCGCGGCATTGATAGCCGAGCGCGCTGACGCGCACGTCGAACCACGTCGGCAGACCCTCGATGTTCGAGGGAAAGACGTTCTTCGGAGCGACTGGAATCCCGAGGCGCGCGATGGCGTTGGTCAGCACGAGATTGGAGGATTGGCTCCCTGAGCCGTTGACCGTCGCCACGCGAATCGTGAAATCATTGATGTTACGCGCGGGCATGTTCCTCTCTTGTTATCCGCGCCGACCAGGCGGCCTTCTCAACCGGGCCGAACCAGCACGGCGTGAGCACCATCCTTGCCGATAGCACGCCCGTCGGCACGACCGCCAGCCTGCTCTAGCCGCCGATGCTGCCGCTCGCGCACGTCGTCCTTCACGTGGGTTTCTGCAGCGCCATCGCGCGCCAGCCCGAGGCGACGCCGATTGCCTTGCGCGTCCGCCTGACCGATCGCCTCGGGCGGGTGCAGGTCGAAAAAGCGTATCGCTTCGAGCGCGGCGACGAGGACGAGGGCATCGTCGAGTTCGACAGCGCCTTCGGGATTTGGCGGCTGGACGTCAACGCGCCGAAGTATGGCTGCTCGGCTGCGGATTATCTCTTCTTCATCGCCGGCCACGATCGCAGCATCGCCGAAACGCTCGCGCCGGCGTCAACGTCTTTGCAAAAGGCGCCGATGCTGCTGTCGGGTGAGGCACCGCAATCGTTCCTCTACGTGCAGCCCACCTTCGTGCTCTTCGACAAGAGCCTCGCCGTTTGTAATAAGCCGATTCCGGCGCAACTGCCGGAGCAGATCACCGTGGAGAACGACCAGGATGCGTACTACGCCTGGCTCTATCACGATCCGTCGACCGGCTGGGCGCCGCAGCAGCTGGCGCTGCGCTTGCGGACCCCGACGCATCAATATCATTACGTGCGCGTTCCGGTTGCGTTCCCACTCCCGTGGATCGGCTGGCCGCAGAGCATTCAGTTCAACGTGACGGAGGAGATGGTCGACTCGCTCGCCGGCAATCCGGTCGACACGCTGCTCTGTCCGAAACTCTGGAAAACCTCGGCCGGCTAAAAAAAGGCGCGTCTGTCGACGCGCCCTTCCTTACGTACCTGCCCCGAGAAGAGCAGTTACATCATGTCGTAGCCGCCCATGCCGCCGCCGCCGGGCATGCCGGCTGCCTCTTTCTTCGGCTCGGGCTTATCGGCGATGAGCGTTTCCGTCGTGAGGATCAGCGCACCGATCGATGCCGCATTCTGTAACGCTGCGCGCGTCACTTTGAGCGGCTCGACGATGCCCGCGGCGAACATGTCGACGACCTCGCCGGTCATTGCGTCGAAGCCGAACGGCGCGCTCTTGATGCGAACCGCATTGACTTGAACGGAACCTTCAAATCCCGCGTTGTCGGCGATTTGACGCGCCGGCTCTTCGAGGGCCTTGCGCACGATGCTGATGCCGATCTTCTCGTCGGCCCAGGTCGAAGCGTGACCGTTTGCTTTTGGTGGCTCGTAACGATCGATCGCTTTGATCGCGTGAATCAGCGAGGCGCCGCCGCCGGGGATCATACCTTCCTGCACGGCCGCGCGGGTCGCGCTCAGAGCATCCTCGATGCGGTGCTTCTTCTCTTTGAGCTCGGTTTCGGTGGCCGCGCCGACCTGAATGACGGCGACGCCGCCCGAGAGCTTCGCAAGACGCTCTTGCAGCTTCTCGCGGTCGAAGTCCGAATCGGTCTCCTCGACCTGCTTTTTGATCATCTCGATGCGTCCCTTGATGGCATCGGGTTTACCGTTGCCGTCGACGATCGTGGTCTCTTCCTTGGTAACCGTGACCCGCTTGGCCTGGCCGAGCTGGTCGGGCGTCACCTTGTCGAGTTTGAGTCCGAGCTCTTCGGAGATCACCGTCGCGCCGGTGAGCGTGGCGATATCCTTGAGCATCTCCTTGCGGCGGTCGCCGAAGCCCGGCGCCTTGACCGCAACGGAAGTGAACGTCCCGCGAAGCTTGTTCACGACCAAAGTCGCGAGGGCTTCACCCTCGACGTCTTCGGCAATGATGAGCAGCGGCTTCTGTACCTGAACGACCTTCTCGAGCAACGGCAGAATGTCGGCGATCGCCGAGATCTTCCGTTCCGTTACCAGGATATAAGGGTTGTCGAGCACGGCTTCCATGCGCTCGGAGTCGGTAACCATGTACGGCGAGATGTAGCCCTTGTCGAACTGCATGCCGTCTTTGGTCTCGACTTCGGTCTTGAGCGTTCTCGACTCTTCAACCGTGATGACGCCGTCCTTGCCGACCTTCTCCATCGCTTCGGCGACGTATTCACCGATCTCCGGATCGTTGGCCGAGATCGAGGCGACCTGGGAAATCTTCTCTTTGGTATCGACGTCCTTCTTGAACGACTCCATCTCCTTGACCGCGATCTCGACGGCCTTCTCGATGCCGTGCTTGATCAGCAGCGGATTGCTGCCCGCGGTTACGTTGCGGAGGCCTTCGCGAATGATCGCTTGCGCGAGCACGGTCGCCGTCGTCGTGCCGTCGCCGGCAATGTCGTTGGTCTTCGACGCGACTTCTTTGACGAGCTGCGCCCCCATGTTTTCAAACACGTCGGGCAGCTCGATTTCCTTGGCAATGGTCACGCCGTCGTTGGTAATCGTCGGCGAACCGAATTTCTTGTCGAGCACGACGTTGCGACCCTTGGGGCCGAGCGTCACCTTCACGGCATCGGCGAGGATGTTCGCACCGCGCTCGAGCGCGCGGCGCGCGCTTTCATCGAATACGAGTTGCTTTGCAGACATTTAAAAATTGAACTCCTTAGACGCCGGCCGGCACTTTGTCGACGATGGCGAGAATATCTTTTTCAGGAATAATGAGGTACTCGGTGCCGTCGATCTTGACTTCGCTTCCCGAGTACTTGCGGTAGAACACGCGATCGCCGACCTTGACCTGCATCTCGACCTTCGTGCCCTTATCGGTCACGCGGCCGCTTCCGACGGCACGGATCATGCCCTCTTGGGGCTTCTCTTTGGCCGTATCGGGAAGAAAGACGCCGCCGGTCGTCTTGTCGTCTTGCTCTACATGTTCGATAACGACGTTATCGAACAGGGGCTTGAGATTCACGGAAACCTCCAGGTGGTGAAATTCGCACACACAATACAAGTTAGCACTCTGCGCGGTCGAGCGCCAACCGTGCTATCCTAGCAGAGTCCTTGGGAGAGTGCAAGCAACTTGGCAGGCCCGCGAAAGCGGCTAGGCCCTCGCCGTTATAGCACGAGATGCAGCGGCGACCAGAAGAGCAGGTAGG
This sequence comes from Candidatus Cybelea tumulisoli, assembly GCA_003167155.1. GTDB lineage: Bacteria > Vulcanimicrobiota > Vulcanimicrobiia > Vulcanimicrobiales > Vulcanimicrobiaceae > Cybelea > Cybelea tumulisoli. The sequence goes on along the minus strand of PMTY01000059.1, from coordinate 8,783 downwards.
CTTGCGCGATCGCGGCTCCCGCGAAGAAGATGACGACCCACGGCGGCTTCACCCAACACCGCCATTCCCGCACCCCTTGGGCGTAGGCCAGCAGGTAGAGAAGGACGGCAGCCGTCGAGAGCACGAGCACCGCGTACCGCCCGAAGAGCAGCGCCAAGAAGGCCGCCTTACAGAAGGTAAAGGCGTAGCCTTCGAGCTCCTTACCCTGCTGGAGCTTGCTCGAGCTTTCCACGAGGCACCATTCCTTTCATTGCCCGCTCCCGTACTTTTGGAAAGAGCCGCGCCGCGCAGAAGGGCATGCGCACGGGATCGTTGCCGGCGCCGGCCACGTGCACGCAGCACTGTTCGAGCCGTTCGGTAATCAGGGTGTCAGCGTCCATAAAGTGCTTGATCGTCACGCGTTTGACGCGCTCGCCGACGAAGCGCGCCGTGGCTCCGCGTGAGAAGCCTAGCTTGAGCAGCTCGGCGGCCCCGCCGAAGCCGCAAGCGGCGCAGAGCGTCTCAAGGTGAGCGGCCAGCTCGGGACGCGAGAGCGTCATCGTCTCGGACATCACGTTGGTCAGCGCGTTGCGAATCCGATCCAGCGCTTCGCTAAATGCGATCTGATTGCCGAAGATGCTCAAGTTGTCGCGTAGCGTCTTCTCGCCTAAGATCGCCGGCATTCCCATGAATCGCCCGTCATTCGCACGGATGAAATAGCCGATCGAGCAGCAGTCGGGGTGGCTGCACGGCAAAGCGATCAAATCCTGGGCACGTACGCCGTTGCGCGACTGCGCCTCGAGCCGCGCGAGCACGCCGGTCGTCGTGACGCGCGCCATCGGATCCACTACAGGAGCGCGGCCGGAGGCGAAGAGCGGCTGGAACATGACGCCGCCCACGTAAGGCGTCGCGAAGGCGGTGTCGAGAACCTCGCCGATTTGGTCGGCGTTTTGCGGAACGACCGTCATTACCAGCGTCGTAAAGACGCGCGCGGCGCTGAGCTTTAAGATGACGCGCGCTTTGGTTTCACGCAGGTCGACCCCGCGCAACGTCTGGTGCGTCGTCTCGCGCTGGCCGTCGTACTGCAGGTAGACCTCGACGCGATCGCGCAGGCCCGCGATGAACTCCAGCAACGCCTCTTCGTTGGCCAGACGGACGCCGTTGGTGTTGAGCAAGATCCGCGTGATCGGCATCTCGCAGAGGCGCCCGATCAGCTCGCGAATCTGCGGATGCACCGTCGGCTCGCCGCCCGAGAGCATGACGACGTCGAGCCGGCCGCCTTCGCGTTCGAGCGCGGTCTCAACCGCGCGCACGGCCTCCTCTAACGGAAGATACGCCGAAAGCTCCGGACTCGAGCTCGTGTAGCAAGCCGGACAGGTTAGATTGCATTGCGTCGTGAGATCGAGCAGGTAGATGCACGAATGCTGGAGATGCGCCGGACCCAAACCGTGTTCGTAACCCATCGGAACCGGAAAGATCTCGCTGGTATCGGGATTGATGATCTTCGTCGGCACGCGCCACTGCTGCAGGTAGCGCCAGAGCGCCGCATCCTCTTCGTAGAGCGACCAAACCTCGCCATGGCCGCGCTTGCACCATCTTCTCAAATAAACGCCGCCGTCACGCTCGACGAGATGCCCGTCGCAGATGTCGGTCGGATACTCGGGATCAAAACCGGGGTTCTCCGCGAAGCAGCGCGGGCAGACCGCGCGAACGCTCTTGAGGATCGTGTAGTCGTAGATGGGAAGCGTCACGGCTTTAGCGCATCGAACCCAGGCCGCCCGCCAGCGCGTTGCAGAGCGCCGTCACGCCTAAGAGTGACGCAGCGCCGCCGGTCATCAAACCGCTCACGAAGTCTAGGCGCACCCGAATCAATGCAATCGCCCAGATTCCGAGGAACAACCCGAGCACGTAATCGCCGATGAAACCGTAAATGGCGTTTACCGAGAATCGCGCGAGAGCCTCGACGAGCACTACGGTAACGAGTAGGGACGCAACTGCGCCAAGGATGATCCCGACAAAGAGACCTCCGACGAACGCACCGGTTGAGGGGGAGTTCGCTGCCAACGCTATGTCGTTTGGGCTTGGGCGGGCGCCGAGACGGGCGTGCCGGCTACGTGTAGCAGACGACTCAACTTGACCAAGAAGAACGCAAACCCGGCGATGCAGACCGCCTGAGCGAGCGTAACGCCGAGTGGTGATGCCGGCCCCTCGCGAAAGAACTCGACGATGAAGCGATCGACGCAGAAGAGCGCGCCGCCGAGATAGAAGAGGCCGTTCTCCGGTAAGAAGCGCATGCGCTCGATCGCCAACAACGCGGTGAAGCAGGCTGCAGCGGCAACGCTCAAATAGAGTTGCGCAGGATGGCGCCAAGCGCCGTGATCGTGCACCGCCCACGCAACGCCGGCCAGCTTTCCGTAACAGCAGCCGCCGACGAAACAGGCGATGCGGCCGATCGCTTCACCCGCGGGAATGGCGAGTGCGAAGAGGTCGCCGGTAGGCCGCGTTACGCCCAATCTGCGCTTCATCCAAATGACGGCGAGCCAACCGCCGACGATACCGCCTTCGATCGTCTTGCCGGGAAGCCCGGTGGCGAGCAGCTGGACGAGGTTAGCCCCGGCCAGGCCGCCGATGAGGCCGGCGGCCATCACGCGGCCGATGCTGTCGGTCGCCATTCCGCGCCGCTTTGCCATCTGCCAAAAGACGAAGGCCGCCAGCGCATACGCAGCCAGGTAAATCGGCGCGGCGAGCAACCAGCGGACGTGCGGATCGAACTCGTCCATTGGCGCTCACCTTCTTCCAGGTTCCTCTTGCGCCTGCGGGTCTTTTACCGGGAGGGCCTTCGCTTTTTCCGTAATGGACCGCCAGGCATGATCGGAAAACTGCGCATCTCGCTGGGGGCGCTGCACCACAACGGCGACGTCCTGCAGCGGCTGGTAGGGCCGCAACGCGCGGCCTTCGTCGTCAAAGGTAACGCCTACGGGCACGGCCTGCTGGAGACGGCCCGGGCAATCGAGCCGCTCGCGACGCGCCTCTGCGTCTACACGGTCGAAGAAGGCTTGGCTTTACACGCGGAAGGGATCGCGGCGCCGATTCTGGTGCTGGGGCCAGTGCGGCCGGAGGCGCTGGACGAGGCGATGGCCGCGAACCTGGAGCTGGCGGTTTGGAGTGCCGGTGAGTTCGCCCGGCGGCTCGCCGGCGCGGCAGGCAAACGTCGAACGCGCGCCTTCGTGCACGTAAAGGTAAACACCGACCTCAACCGGCTGGGGGTCGAGCCGCACGAACTGAGCGCCGCCATCGAGCGACTCGGTGGCTCTGCGGAGATCGCGGTGGGCGGCATCTTCTCGCATCTCGCCGCGGCCGAAGAGATCGATTCGCCTTACACGATGCACCAGCTCGCCGCCTTCGAACGAGCGCTCTTGGCAGTCAAACCGCTGCTCGACCGCAGCGGCCTCGCGCCGATCCGACATATCGCCGCATCGGCCGCCGCCATGCTGTGGCCGCAAACGCGCTTGGACATGGCCCGCTTCGGCATCGCGCTCTACGGGTTGATGCCATCGCCGCAAACGAGTGCGGCACTCAAAGAACGGCCGCTCGACCTGCGTCCCGCGCTCTCGTACCTCTCCGAACTTATCGTCGTTCGCGCGGTAACCGCCGGTGCTTCGGTCGGTTACGGCGGAAGCTTTCACGCACCGCATGAAATGCGCGTCGGCGTCGTTCCGGCGGGTTATGCCGACGGTGTGCCGCGCGCGTTGTCGAATCGTGGCGCGTTCGTCGTCGACGGCGCGCTCTGTCCCATCGTCGGCCGAGTCGCGATGAACATGACGCAAGTCGATCTGTCCAACGCGCCGCGCGCGCACGTTGGATCGCAGGTGACGCTCATCGGCCGTGACGGCAAGAGCGCCGTCAGCGCCGACGACTGGGCCGCCTGGTCCGATACGATCAACTATGAGATCGTGACCCGCCTCCCAAGCGACCTCCCCCGCGAATATATCGAATAAAAATACGCCAATAAGGGAAGCACTGATTTAGTTCAGATCGAGGAGGCGAGGGGTGAAGTTTACTATGGTAAATGAACCCCGAGCCGACGAAGACCTGGGCTAAATCAGGGCTTCCCTAAGCGACGGCGGCGATTGCTTCGGGGAGATCGAGCGTTCCGTTGTAGAGCGCGCTGCCGACGATGCAAGAGTCGACCGCCGGCGGGACCGAGCGCTTCAACAGTGCTAAGTCGTCGATGTTGCGCGCACCACCGCTCGCCGTAACCTTCACCGCAGCGGCGTTGGCAACCGCGCAGAGCGCGTCGATGTCGTAGCCCTCGCCCATGCCGTCGCGCCGGATCTCAGTAAAGATGATTCGCGCGACGCCCCATTGCGCGACGCGGCGCACGAGAGCATCGCGATCGACGGGCGTGCGCTCCTGCCAGCCGTGCGTGGCTACTTGCGTGCCGCGAGCGTCGATGCCGGCGATGACTTTGCCCGGGAAGCGGTTGATGATATGACGCGCCAGCCGTTCGTCTTCGACCATCAGCGTCCCGAGAATGATTTCGCAAGCGCCCGCCGCGAAGGCGCGTTCCGCATGCGTAACCGTGCGCAGTCCGCCGCCGGTCTGCACGGGCACTTCCACGGCCTTGCAGATGCGCTCCACCGCAGCTAGGTTCTCGCCCGACCCAAAGGCGCCGTCGAGATCGATCACGTGCAAACGGCGCGCGCCCTGCGCGACAAACGCGGTCGCGCGTTCTACTGGGTCGTCGTCATACTCGGTCTCGGTCGTGGGATCGCCCTGTTTCATTCGAACGCACTTGCCGTTACGCAAGTCGATTGCAGGCACGACCAGCACGTGCGGCGTTAGCCCCGCGCGCCGTTCGCCGCGCGCTTCTCGATCGGCACGTACGGTCCCGCGACCGGCCCATCGTAGGTTGCTTGCGGGCGTATGAGACGGTTGTCGGCGAGCTGCTCGAGAATATGGCCGGTCCATCCGGCGATGCGTCCGCAGGCAAAAAGGCAGGTAAACTCGTCGCCCGGGATTCCGAGATCGGCCAGCACCGGCGCCGTATAGAAATCCACATTTGCGTAGATGGTGTTGCCCGGCTTCTTCTCTTGTAAGACTTTGCGGCTCGCCTCTTCGACGGCATGCGCCGTCTCGTACAGACGATCGCGGCCGGCGTATGCGGAAAGCTCCTTTGCCATCGCCTCGAGATGTTTTGCGCGCGGATCCCTCACCTTGTACTCGCGGTGCCCCATACCCATGATGCGTTGTCCGCGTGCGAGGATATCTCGAACAAAGGGCTCGGCATTCTCCGGCGTCTTCACGTCGGTGAGCGTACGGAAGGCGGCCGTCGCAGCTCCACCATGCAGATCGCCCTGCAGCGTCGCAAGCGCCGCAGTTACGGAGCCGTACATGTCGGCACGCGTCGACGCCGCGACTCGCGCCGCAAATGTCGAGGCGTTAAACGAATGGTCGGCCAACAGGACGAAATAGGTATCGAGCGCTTCTTCCTCGATCGCATGGGGCGCTTTGCCCGTGCGCATGTAGAGAAAGTTTCCGGCCTGCGAGAGATCGGAGCGCGGTCCGATCGGATCGAGGCCGCGGCGAATCCGGTCCCAGGCAGCGACAATCGTCGGCATCTTTGCGATCAGCTCGATCGCGGTGTGCACGTCGGAAAGATGTTCTCCCTGAGCGTTCACCGGCGAAAAGAGTCCGAGACCGCTGACGATCGTGCGCAGCACCTCCATCGGCCAGGCCGTTTTTGGAACGTTTTGCATCGCATTGACCAGCGGCTCGGGAAGCGCGCGGCCGGAGCCCAGCTCGCGTTTTAACTCGTCGAGCTGGTGGCGATTGGGAAGCTGGCCGTAGAGCAGAAGGTGGACGATCTCTTCGAATGTGGCATTGGGCGCAAGATCGTCGATGTCGTAGCCGCGGTACGTTAAGCGGCCGATCGCACCTTCAACATTACTAAGCTCGGTAGACCCGACGACGACGCCTTCGAGACCCCGATCGACAACGGTTGGCAAGGAATCCTCCAAAGAGTGGCAAGGTACACAACGTCTTTCGACGGCTGCAAAGTTTCGACTTTCCCGCAAAGGCGCCTCGTCTCACAAGGCATCGGTACCCTGGCTGGTTGAAAAGCGTCGCCATGGACGCACTCGACCTCACGCAGCGCCCGCCTCGCGGTCCCCGCGAACTCTTGCCCGGCCTGGATCTCCTGATGGCTGCGAGGACCGTCGACAAAATAAGAGCAACGCTACCGGGCGGCAACCTCGGTGAGTATCAAATCACCGGTTTCAGCTCCAGTCTTCTCAATAGGCTTGGAATCGTGGAAGGGTTGCTGCGCGAAGCGATCGCGAAGGCGCCCTCGGACCGAGAGGTTGCCGATTGGATTGCACGGCACAGCGATCCGGCACGTTACGCAGAGGTAAACGCGTCGCTCGAACGGCAGACGATCGGCGAACGCCTCGACGACCCCGAGTTCGTAAAGCGCTATCCGGTGGCCCGCCAACTGGCTCCGGAGTCGTCGCGACTCGATCTGCTGCTTGCCGACGATAAAGAAGCCTTTCCATAAAGGACTATTGCATGCGTTTACTTACTTCGGCGCTCTGTGCGACCGTCGCTAGCGGCCTGCTCTGCGGCTGCGCCGGCACTTTCCCCGCGGGCACCTACGGCGATGCGGCTCCGGCGCGCGCGGTGCAGGTCCGCCACGAGCCCGTGCCCACGGCAACACCGGAACCACGCGGCGGCATTTACGTTTCGCAGTTCGATGGAACGGATATCTTAGGTTACGGGTCGGGCAACAAGGCGCTCAAGGGGCCGATTTGCACGATCCGCAGTGGCATGTACGTCAACGACGTTGCGGTTGATGGCAGAGGCAACCTTATCGATCCCGACGGCGCAAGCAAATACGTCACCGTTTTCAAGGGTCCGCGCATGTGCGGAGAAAAACTCGGGTCGTTCCGCGATCAGTACGGACAGCCGTCGGACGCGTCCAGTCTCGATGCGGAAACGGGAAAGATCGCGGTGGCGAATATTCGCGACCACGGCAGTTTGCCCGGCAGCCTCTCGATCTGCACGCTGCGAAGCGGCTGTACGAGCAACCTCACGAACCCGAAGATGTACGCAGCCGAGGCAGTCGCGATGGCGAGGAACGACTGCTGGGTCGATGCAAAACGCACTGCCGCCGGCGGTGCAGGCTTGATCTACTTCGCGGGCTGCGCGGGCCAGGGCGAAGCCGCGACCGGTTTCAGAAACTCCACGACCGGCGGAATCGATATCGACAACCAGGGCAACCTCGTGATCATCGACCAGACCAAATCAGTGGTCTACATCTACCGCGGGTGCAATCCCGCCTGCACCGTCGTCGGCGGCCCTTTCGCGCTCAAGGCCGAGTGCTTTTTCGGCAAGCTCAATTCAGCGAACACCCTCTACGCAACCGTCGATCAGCTCGGCGGCGCCATCGACTTCTACTCGTACAGTACGAAGGCGATCAAGTTCGAACACGCCGTCAAAGGGCTCCCGATCAGCCTAGCCCCGGAGGGCATCGCTCAAAACCCACGCTCGCGGCAGTAGAGGGGGGCGGAAGTCTAGAGGGTTCGCGAGCCCGCGCGGGCAACGTCGAAGGTCCCATTTCCGACCTACTTGCCAAGGAGACTTATCGCATGCGTTTGTTTACTTCGGCGCTCTGTACGACCGTCGCTATCGGCCTCATCAGCGGTTGCGCCAGCAATGTGTCGCCCTCCAATAGCGCGATCCCGAGCGCCGGCTCGGCATCGCGCCCGATCAGCGTGTACGACGATTCCGCGCCACCGCTCGCGGTCTCGGTTCTGCACGAGATTATTCCGGAGGCAAAAAAGAAGGAGCCGAGCTCCGGAATCTACGTCTCGGAGTTTGGTGAGACCGAACTCTTGGGTTACGCGGCGGACAACAAAGCCAATAAGGGTCCGATCTGCACGGTTCAAGGCGTTTCAAGCGTCAACGGCGTTGCCGTCGACCTCAAGGGTAATCTAATCGATCCCGATGGCGGGAGCGGGTATGTCATCATCTTTCAAGGTCCAGATATGTGCCCGACAAAGGAAGTCGGACTGATCTCCGACACCTTCGGACAGCCCTCCGACGCGTCGACCGCGGACGGCGCGACCGACACGATCGCCGTCGGCAACATCGTAGATAAAGGCTCGGCGCCGGGAAGCCTGTCCATCTGCACGCTCAAAGCCGGCTCTTGTGCGACGAACCTCACCAACACCGCCATTTATCACGCAGGCGGCGTCGCGATGTCGCCAAGCGGCAACTGTTGGCTGGACGCGAAGACGACCTCCACTGGCGGCGCAGCGCTGATCTATTTCAAAGGCTGCAAAGGCGGCGGCGTCGTGGCCAAAGGGTTTAAGCAGACGTACTACGGCGGAATCGACATCGACAACAAGGGTCAATTAGTCGTCAACGACCTCGACAGCGAAGACACCTACATCTACAGCGGTTGTGATCCGACCTGTAAAGTCATCGGCGGGCCCTTCATGCTCAAAGGCGAAAGCTTCTTCGGCAAGCTCAATGCTGCAAACACCGACTTCGCCGCGGTCGACCGGACCAACGGTGCGGTCGACGTCTACTCCTACAACGGCAAGTCGATCAAGTACGAATACAGCTTTACCAAAGGGCTCACGGTCAGCGGCTCGAAAATCGTTCCCGAAGGAATCGCACAACTTCCGCGCTCTAAGGAATAGCGATCGTTTCGCAGTTGAACCGGCGGGCTTGCTTCGGCGAGCCCGCTTTCATTCTTACGCCACCGCGTCGCGAACTTGCGCGCGCGCCAGCGCGTAGTT
>PMTY01000131.1:10676-23285 GCA_003167155.1 Candidatus Cybelea tumulisoli | reverse complement strand
GTCGATGCCCTGGGAGATCGTTCGCAGCGGCGACGACCCGCCTGATGGATAGACCGTTACCGTGACATCGTTTGCGACATAGAGACTGGCGCCCGTTTCCGGAGGCAACGACACGCCTGCAAATGGGGCTCGCAGCGCAGTGGTCAGCGGTGCGACCGGCAACGCGGCCGACGAAGAAAAACCGCTGGCGCAAGCTCCCAAGAGCGCCGCGCTACAGCACGCGCCGACTAGCTGAGTTAAACTTTTGCACACGGTGTTCTAGTCTTCTTTCCGAGGCCGCAGCTACAGTCAAGCAGAACGCGACAACTGGATGCGGTTGCCTGCTTGCCCTCATGGCAAAGATGCGCCCTCCAGCTGTTTTTGTCAACCCGTTACAGGTTTAGCGTACAGGGCCAGGTGTCCGTTAATCGAACAAAGCCGAGCTTTTCAAGGATTGGCCGGCTAGTTGGAAGCGCGTCAACGATCAAGTATCGGGCGGCCGCCTCTAGCGCGTCCCGCGCACGGAATGCAACCGTTGCCCGGTAGAGGCCACGGCGACGAAATTGCTTCAGCGTTCCACCCCCGTAGAGTCCTCCGAACGCACTGTGTGGACCGCTATGCAATCGACCAATGCTCACGGCGCTATGCCCCTCAACCACGATATAACCACGGTGCCGTGCCGAGCCTCTCTTGATTGCAGAGAGCAGCTCGCCGGCGGTGAACGCATGGTCGTTGCCAAAAATCTCTTCCGCCGCTCGACGGTACAGGTTCACTAGGTCGGCGTTTCCAACGCGCAAAACCTGGTGCCTAGACGGCTCGTCGATCCAACTCGGATGGTTTTGCAAATCCAGTACGAGTACTGTTTCGCGCGGCCCGGCAACAAAGCCGTGTCGTTCAATGCGAGTCAGCAGGTCAGCAGGCCCATCATGCTGGTAGACTTTCCATTCGACTTCGGCTCCTAGGGCCCGATAGTGGGCAGCCTGCTCAGCTATAATCACATCCGCGTTGTCGTCTGTTAAAGAGGAAAACGAAATCATGTGACGCTCCGCACAGCGAAGGCGCGAAATGTAAGGGAGCGTTTCGAGAGTCCAGCCCTCCTCCGCTAGCGTGCGGCGCTCAAAATCTAGCTGCCGGCGGATGGATTCGAGTTCGATCATGATTGGCTCCGCATTACTCCACGGCGTAGTGCGTCTTCACCTGTTCCCATTTTCGTCGCCGAGCCGCGCCGAACGTCGTTGGCCGCCGGTCCCTCGGGATTCTGTGGCCCGAGAATCCGGCTCTGGGCATATCCGGCTGGCGGGAAATGGAGGAGATGCAAGGTTTCCAAACGCAGGGCATCGCAATCGCTAACGTTCGGTAACCATATTCCTTTTCGCTGGAGGTCACCTCATGATGAGAAGATTCTCGCTCCTCGTCCTTGCAGTTGCGGCCACCGCGGGCGCCTTTGGGTTACGCGCCGACGCGCAATCCAACGACAATGCCGCAATCGGCGCGCTCTACCAACAGTTTGCCAACGCGTTTCGGCACAAGGACCTCAATGCCATAATGCTACCCTACGTCCACAACGATACGCTCTTCGTCTTCGATGTCAGTACGCCGCGCGAGCACGTGGGCTGGGATTCCTACCGCGCCGATTGGAAGGGGTTCTTCGACTCGATCAAGGGCAATCCGAAGCTCTCGATCAGCGAGCTGTCCATTACGGTTAGCGGCGACGTGGCCTATACGCACAGCATTCAATCGTTTTCTGGGAATATGGGCAACCTGCACGCGTTGGCGGTGCGCGTTACGGACGTCCTGCGAAAAATCAACGGCAAGTGGCTGATCGTTCAAGAGCACGTTTCAGTGCCGGTCAACTTCACGACGCTCAAGCCGGATTTTATGTCGAGACCCTGACCGAGACAAAATGAAATCGGAGCGAGCCGTCGGCGTTCTGCGAAATCCCAAGGATCACGCGCCCGCCGTCCATGGCGATATGGGTCGGACGCGTTTGCGCGCAGTTCGAGCGGTGCGCGATCGGGCGCTCGTCGTAGTCGACGTCACGTGAGAACGAATAAATCGTTCGACCGCCGTTCGTCCGATTAAAGTGCAAGACGTATGGCTTGCAATACGCCGCGCCTTCGGAGTAGATTGCCATTTGGTCACCGTTTGGATATGAAACGAGCGCGCAAAGGTCCGTGGCATAGCAGCGCACGACCGCCTGCCAAGTGCTGCCGTCGGCGAGCGAGATCTGTTGCGAGACCGGCCAGGCGAACGCGGGCGCAGCCAATGAAGCCGGGACCAGCAACACGCGACCGAAGTGACGCGGCACCGCCGGAGCCGCTAGGTCGATACGAAAAGCGGGCGGCAGCAGCTCGGATGACTGACACGCGATAACCGACGCCGGCTCGCTGCGCGCACCGGTGTACTGCGGCGCTCCGGTGCCCATGGCGCCCGCGATTACGAACTGCTTGTAGGCTTCGGGCGTGCCCGCGGGATCGTCGTTTTGATACATTGCGTCAGGCGCTGGCAAAGGCGAGACCGGCGCGGTTAACGGTTTCACGAAGAGTCGACCTAACACGCCGAAGTGCGAGTACACGGCCGCGCTCCAAGCCCAGCGCACGGTGACGCCGGGACGCGAGGCGGTAAACGTCGCGGTCCACGTCACCGGGCCACTGAAGCCCGGAATGAACGGCTCGGGTGCCTCGTACGGCATGCCGTCGAAAAAGGCTTCCGGAATCTGCGATGGTGCATAGGTGACCGACCACCCCGAGTTGCCGATCCACCGCTGCGGGTCGCGAGTCGATGGATCGATCGTGATGATGCTGTCGGGCAGCGTGATGACGTGCTGCCATTTTCCAAAGGTGATGCGCGACTGTCGCACGTCGATCCGAATCGGTTTGCTTCCCAGGTCGCTCTTATCGGTCGAAACGGCCTCGAGGATGCCCGTGAGCCAGATCGTCGATCCGGTCTCGATGTGAGTGTTCGTGTATCTGTTGAAGAGCACTTGAATGCTCGACGTGCACGACGACCCAACCTCTTGAGCGCGCGCGGCGGCGGCGCAGCCAGGCAGCAGCGCGGCGGCCGCAACCAAGCAGATCAGCCGTAACCTCGCCATCATCCCTCCAAACGAAGCGCGCATGGGGTTCCTACCTTTCGAGGTGTGGGGTGGGCCAAGCGGCAAGGCGCTGAGCCGCAGCGGGGACGGGGCAACTCACAGTTTTAGAGTGCGCCTGCCTGCTACTTTTGTCAACCAGCTCGGCGGTAGACGTGTGTCTTTGTGCGTGCGATGCTGTCGTCCGGCTTTGAACTCGTTGGCATCGACGTTACAAAAACGTAGACGCTTACTCCGCTGGGATAGCTGACAGCAGCGGCGAACGTCGTTAGCCGCTCGTCCGTTCAGCTTCCGGGAGGTCTACTCGGAGAGGAGAACCGTAATTTGAAAACCACAGGTTTAGTGAAATACACCGGTGCTATGGTTGCACTCGCGATCTTATCGGCGTGTGGCGGCGCCCTTCGACAGACTCAGGGTGACATGGCGGTCGCGCCGTCAACCGCTGCGCTCAATGGCACGTACACCGGTAGGACGCTCTCAGTGAACGGAAGGCCGGTAACGGCGGCGCGCCTGAGCCCGCTGCCCAGTTACGCCACCATTCTTCCTGACCGACATACGAAGTCGAAGACCTTTGAGTACGTTCTCAACGACTACGGCAGCTACGCCAGCATTTTCGATTATCCGAAGAGCGTTNNGCAGATCGGTACGATCGACGGTCTCGGTGGCCAAGGGTGCACGAACGTCCTCTACGGCTACGGGAAGAAGACGTTCTGGAACGTCGGAGGCCAGAACCAGATCTCGGAGTTCGAGGTCCCAAAGAAGCCGATAAAGACGCTCTCTGTCGCCTACTCTTTTCCATCCAGCTGCGCCATGGATACCAGCGGCGATCTTGCAGTCGGGATATTGGAAGCGTCGGGGCCGGGGGGCGGCGACGTCGTCATCTTCAAGAACGCGAGCGGCTCGGGTACCGCTTACGCCACGCCGTTGGACGAAGAGTTCTTCGATGGCTACGACAACCAGGGTAATCTCTTCGCCGACGGCTTTACCGGCGACCGCTCGGGCTTCGCGCTCGTCGAACTCCCGAAGGGCAGCAGCAAATTCGTTACGATCAAAACGAGCAACTCTCCGGAGTTTCCTGGCTCGGTGCAGTGGGACGGTACCTACCTCACCGTCTTCGATCAGGATACGAACGCGACGTATCAATACACCGTGAGCGGAACGGCGGCGACGTTGAAAGGCACTGTATCGCTCTCGGGTTCCAGCGACTGCGCACAGACCTGGATCGTTCAGGGCCTGGTCTATTGCGGAGATGCGGGTAACGGCGACGGCGAGGTTTTCAAGTACCCGGGCGGCGGTTCACCGATTGCGGTATTCACGGGCAAATTCGACTTCCCCCTCGGCATGGTGGCAGCTGAGAAATAATCTGCGCTTCTGGTTTACGTAGAGTCACAAATGAAGAGCACCGGCCTATCCAAATATGCCGGTGCCTCTCGTCGCTCCCGGGACAGAGAAAAACGCCCGTAAAAAAACGAGCGTTTCTTGGTGGAGGCAAGGAGACTCGAACTCCTGACCCTCACGCTGCCAGCGTGATGCTCTACCAGCTGAGCTATGCCCCCATCGGCCTCAAGCCGCCGCAACTCGGCCCACTTCATGGCGCAAAGTGCGACTCCTCCGTTTTTCCGGCGTCGTCCTGAGGCAGTCGAAGGATGACAAGGGCGACCACCTAAACGTATGAACGTCACGGCGTGGGGATGTAGCTCAGCTGGTAGAGCATCTGCTTTGCATGTAGAGGGTCTGGGGTTCGAGTCCCCACATCTCCAAAATAAAAATCCTTACACCGTAAGGTCTTTTCCATTCAGCTAACTTGATCTACGTGCGGAGAATCCGTCGGTCTTTCCAACAAATGCGTTACCGATTAAAGGCGCCCGCAATTGCCGGGCACTTTCGTTATGGCGTAGCTTCGGCGTGGATCTGAGGTAAGCCCGGCATCGGTTCTACTGGAATCTCCGCCGGCGGTGAGCGCTCCACTCGGTCTTATAAGGGCTCAAACTAAGCAAGCTGGTGGATGATGTCCTAGCTTGCAGGGAAGCGTCTCCGTTAAACGGCATGTAATAAGCTTCAACCAGCTATTTAAGGAGTTTAAATTGCGTTTTACCAACCTTTGCGCGAGTAGCGCGATTGCGGCGAGCTTAGTGCTCTCCGCGTGTTCGAGCGGCGGCGGCTCGCAAGGACTTCCCAGCAACTCGCAAGCAGTCGCGCCGATGGGCCATTCGGCCCACCTAACGGTCGTTGGCGCCCACCAGTTCACGGCGTCGTGCGGTACCGCGTACCTCACGTGCGTCACCGTGAAAAAAGGCTCCCCGGCCTCTCTCGAGATTTGCTACAACGCATCTGGGGGCAGCGGTTGCACGTCAGGTTCCTTCCCCTCGCTCACGTGGTCCGAAGCCATCGTTTCCGTAAAAACGGGCAAGGTCTACAAGAAGATCGTCGGGTCGTTCTACCCGAACCCCGGCAACCCGAGTGAAGACACGATCACCGCGAAGAAGAAAGTCAAGAATAGCCACGGCAAGGTGACGTACTTCCAAGAAATCCAGGGTTGCCTTTACACCAGCGACTGCCTCAGCGGCGAAATCGGGATCGCTACTCAGTAGGAACGCGCAGCTAATCCGTAGGTTTGACGGTAAAGAGGCGCGGCATCTGCCGCGCCTCTTTTAGTCGTCGCCGAGGATGTGCGCCGGCCTGCCGCGCACCCAAGACGAGCGTTCTAGCTGCATCCAGTACGCCGCCGGCTTATCGCCCGGGATCCTTTTGAACGCTCGCGGTTTCTGTGCGTAGTCGAAGGCGTCGGTCGCGGGATCGTTGGCGCGCGTGTCGCTCTTCGCGAGCGGCGGCAAGCCGAAGTTGTCCTCGATAAAGCGTAAGACGCTCGAGGTTTCGTATTGGACGTGCGATACGTAGCCTTGCTTGGCGTACGGCGAGACGATGAGTAGCGGCACCCGGAATCCCAGACCGTCGTAATCTTCGTGGATGGGCGGCACGGGATCGAACCATCCACCCCAATCGTCCCATATGACGAAGATTGCCGTCGATTTCCAAAACGAACTCGTCCCGACGGCGTTGACGACGCTCGCAACCCAAGAAGGACCCTCACCGTGGTTCAACACTGCGTGGTCGGAGGCCTCAAAGGTCGGCGCAATCCACGTGACGTCCGCGAGCTTCCCTTTGGCGACGTCGGTCAAGAAGGCAGACTGTGGGCTGATCACGTCGGCCTTCCAATCGGGGCCGGTATAAATGTTACGGTCGGCCTGGTAGGACGACCAGAAGCCGCCGTCACCGCCTATCGCCCCCGCGTAGAAGCGCCACGTTACTCCCGCCGAGTCCGCTTCGCCGGCAATCGTAGGGTTTCTAAAACACGCCGGAACGCTTGGCCCCACGACCCGCTGCTCGGTCAAGGTCGCGACTGTATCCTTCGGTCCGCCCTCGCATCCCCAAGCCGAGAGTGGATAGTTCACAGCCCGACTGGCAAATGCTGCGACGGCGTATTGGTGAGCAACAAAGCTGCCGTCGAGGTTCGACGCGAACGTCTGATCTGCGAGCACGTACTCTCGCGCTATCGTCCAATACGGCCTAATCTCGCTCCTCGGCACGTATGCGTACGCGGGGTTCGCGGGATGCCCTCTCGTTGCAAGCTCCCCGTTCCAGCCATTCATCTTGCAATCGGTGCCGGGTAGTTTCCCGCTGCCGTTGCAAGCCGCAAAGAAGCCAATCGCATCGTGCGCCAGGTCCCAATCCGTTACCAGCCCGATCGGCTGCAGGGCGATTGTATCGCCATACTCATCGTAGCCATATCGTTGCGTCGTTGCGCCGGGAAAGCCCATGAACAAATTGTTGAACGAGCGGTTCTCTTGTATGACGAAGACTATGTGCCGTATCGGTGTGGCACGAGCCTCACTGGTCGCGAGCGGTGCGGCCAACGGCATGCCTGTGACCGAAGAACCGGTGCCCCCCGAGCAGCCGGCGATTGCCAAAACCATAGCAAACGTCCCGATCCGTCGAATCGCCATTCGTGCGAACTTCGATGGCCGCAGGTGCGATACTTCGTCACCTTCAAAAGAAGCTTCATGACTGCGAGAGAGCGGGCAGCCAAGTTGACCCGTCCATTGGCGAAGGTGGATGAAATAATCGATGTGGTCGTCAAGCCTGGGTCGCGCAAGCCGGGGCTTTCGAGCGTGGACGGCGCGCTCGTTTTACGCGTGCGCGAACGCGCGATCGAAGGTGCGGCCAACAGCGCGTGCCTTCGCGCGCTGGCGGAGGCGTACGGCGTGGCGCCCAACGCGGTGTCGCTCGTGCGTGGCCTTCGGAGTCGCCATAAACGCTTTGCAATTCACCGGCCGGAGAGGCCGAACGACAGAGGAGAAACCGCGCGATGATTACCGGCATGCACGTGATTCTTTTTAGCCGCCACGCGGAGGAAGTGCAGAAGTTTCTCGGCGACGTGCTGGAGCTGCCCTCGGTTGACGCCGGCGAAGGCTGGCCGATCTTTGCGGCACCGCCGGCGGAGATTGGGGTTCACGCAACCGATGGCGAGCCGGAACACGAGGTCTACCTGATGTGCGACGATATCAACGCAACCGTTGAAAAGCTCGCCTCGCGCGGCATCCAGACCGACGCTCCCGTTGCCGACCGGGGCTGGGGACTCGTGACGACGTTGATCCTGCCCGGAGGAGAGCGAATGGGGCTCTACGAGCCGCGCCATCCGTCGCCACTTTCATGAGTTCCGTACGACTGCTCGTGGGTACGCGCAAGGGCGCGTTCGTCCTCACTTCCGACGGCAAACGGAGGGGGTGGAAGATCGAGGGGCCGCATTTTGGCGGTTGGGAGATCTATCATATGAAAGGCTCTCCAGCCAATCCGAACCGGATCTACGCTTCGCAGTCGACGAGTTGGTTTGGGCAACTCATTCAGCGTTCGGATGATGGCGGGGCAACATGGGAGCCGGTCGGCAACGAGTTCGTCTACGATGGCGAACCCGGGACGCATACCTGGTACGACGGCACGCCGCATCCGTGGGAGTTCGCACGCGTCTGGCATCTCGAGCCCTCGCTGCACGATCCCGATCTAGTGTATGCGGGCGTCGAAGACGCGGCGCTCTTTCGGTCGAGCGACGGCGGGCGAAACTGGGAAGAACTCTCGGCGCTGCGCAAGCACCCGTCCGGCCCGTCGTGGCAACCCGGCGCCGGCGGCATGTGCCTGCATACAATTCTGCTCGACCCTCGCGACCCCGCTCGCATGTACGGAGCAATCTCGGCTGCCGGTGTCTTTCGTAGCGACGACGCCGGGGCGAGCTGGCGCCCGATGAACCGCGGATTACGGTCCAACGGCATTCCCGACGAAGATGCCGAAGTCGGACATTGCGTTCACCGGATCGCGATGCATCCCAAACATCCCGATANNGGAAATCTCCCGACCGACTTCGGCTTTCCGATCGACGTTCACGCGCACGAACCGCAGACGATCTACGTCGTTCCGATCACCAGCGACTCCCAGCACTTCCCGCCCGATGCCCGGCTGCGCGTCTATCGCAGCCGCACGGGCGGCAACGAGTGGGAGGCGCTGACCAACGGACTTCCCCAGGAGCACTGCTACGTCAACGTGCTGCGAGACGCGATGGCCGTGGATAAACTCGACTCGTGCGGTGTCTA
The DNA here is from genome assembly GCA_003167155.1 of Candidatus Cybelea tumulisoli. Lineage (GTDB taxonomy): Bacteria > Vulcanimicrobiota > Vulcanimicrobiia > Vulcanimicrobiales > Vulcanimicrobiaceae > Cybelea > Cybelea tumulisoli. The sequence goes on along the minus strand of PMTY01000131.1, from coordinate 14,573 downwards.
TTTTGGGACGACCGGCGGACAAGTCTACGCCTCTACCGACTCGGGCGACCATTGGACGGCGATCGCGCGCGACTTCCCCGCGGTCCTCTCCGTCGAAGCGCAAACGCTGCCGTGATCCGCGTTATCCTTCCGGCGCATCTGCGCGCGCTCGCGCGAGTCAACGGCGAAGTCAGTTTCGAAATAAGCGGTGAGATTACGCAGCGCGCGCTGCTCGACGCTCTCGAGTCGCAGTACCCGATGCTGCGCGGAACGATACGCGACCACGTCACGCAGCGACGCCGGCCGTACGTGCGATTCTTTGCCTGCGAGACGGATCTCTCACATCAGCGGCCCGACGCGCCGCTTCCGCAGGCCGTCGCCGACGGCATGGAACCGTTTCTCGTCGTCGGCGCAATGGCTGGGGGTTGAACTTGAAGCGCCTGCTCCTTGCAGCATCGGGCTTCGCTGCAGCCATCTTGCTCGCGGCCGGCTCGGCTCACTCCGCGCCGCCGACGATGCGCGACGTTCTTACGGCGCTCTACGGCGTGCACGATCTGGGTGCCGTCGACCTTTCTCCAACGGGAGCTGCCGTCGTTTGGCAAGAGAGCTTTCACACCACGCGTCACTTGCTCGATTCTCCACGAATCAGCGCGCTCTATTTGCAGCGGCTCGCGGGCGGCGCGCCCGTACGGATTACCGCCGGAACGCCGGCCGCGTTTTATGATGAAGAAGATCCCGATTGGTCGCCGGGCGGCAGCGCGATCGCCTTTCTATCGGACGCGCGATCGAGGGGGCAACTCCAACTCTTCGTTGCCGGCGCGGATGGGAGACACGTAAGGCAGATCGGCAGCTTGAACGGCAACGTCGCGCGGTTGACGTGGTCGCCCGACGGCAGAACGGTGGCATTGCTTTATATTGCCGCCGCGCATCGCAAGGCCGGTGCGCTGGCGCCTGGTGCGCGCGACGTCGGTGTCATCGGCTCGACCGTCGACGAACAGAGGCTCGTTACGGTGGACGTTGCAACCGGCGCGCTTCGCCAGTTGACGCCGGCCGACTCGTACGTCTACGAATACGGCTGGTCGCCCAGCGGCGGCGCGATTGCGGCGACCTACGCAAAAGGAAATGGCGACAACAACTGGTGGATCGCACGGCTGGCGCGCGTTGACGTCGCAAGCGGCACGATGCGCGACCTTTTTGCGCCGCCTTTTCAGTTAAACGACCCGCAATGGTCTCCCGACGGGAGCCGCATCGCCGTGATCGGCGGCGTCATGAGCGACTTCGGATCGACGGGAGGCGACCTGTATGTGGTCGACGCCGGCACGGGCGAGGCGCGCAACGTGACGCCCCGTGCCCCGTTCTCCGTGCAATCCCTGCGCTGGAACGACGCATCGAGTCTCGATCTGGTCGCGCACGTACCCGGCGCGATGCACTTGTTGCGCCTCGATGTCGAAGCCGGCCGGACTACAACGCTGATCGGACGCGACGAATCGATCTCGAGCTGGTCGAGCATTCGCGGCGGCTCCATGATTGCACTCGTGCGTTCGTCCTTCGACGATCCGCCCGAGGTCTTCGTGGGTCCGCCATCGGCGCTGCACCGGGTTTCCAACCGTAACTCCGGCGCGATCCGGCTGTACGGCAAGGCCGTCTCGCTTCGGTGGACGAGCGATGCTTTTCCGGTTCAAGGCTGGCTGGTCTATCCGCTCGACTATAATCCCGCGCGCTCGTATCCGATGGTGACCATCATCCACGGCGGGCCATCGGCGCAGTCGCTTCCCAGCTTCGCTAATCGCAACGTCAGCGGACTCTGCTCCCAAGGCTACTTCGTCTTCATGCCCAATCCGCGCGGCAGTTTCGGTGAGGGCGAAGCATTCACGCGCGCCAACATCAAGGATTTCGGTTATGGCGACTGGCGCGACGATCTCGCGGGCGTCGACGCGGCCATCAAAGCTGCGCCGATCGATGCAAACCGCCTGGGACTCATGGGCTGGAGTTATGGCGGCTACATGGCGATGTGGGCCGAGACGCAGACGGCGCGCTTCAAGGCGATCGTCGCCGGCGCCGGCATCGTCAACTGGCAGTCCTACTACGGTCAGAACAAGATCGACCAGTGGATGATTCCGTTCTTCGGTGCGTCGGTCTATCAGGATCCCGCGATCTATGCGAGAAGTTCGCCGATCACGTTCATCGAGCAGTCGAAGACCCCGGTGCTGATTCTTCAAGGCGAGCTCGACGAAGAAGTGCCCGCGCCGCAAGCCTTCGAGTTCTGGCACGCGATGGAGACGCTGGGCGTTCCCACCAAACTCATCGTCTATGCCGGCGAAGGGCACGGGCCGCAGAGGATCGCCAGCCAGATCGACATCTTGGAGCAAACGCTCGAGTGGTTCAACCGGTATTTGCTGCCGTCGTAATTGCCTCTGCTTTTGCGCTTGCAGCTTGCGGTGGTACGGGGCCGCCCGCACTGCCCGCACCGCAGCAGGCCGCTCTTGTACTGCCGGGCGTGGGCCGAAATATCGTCCGCAACCCCGGGTTTGAGAACGGGCTGCGCGATTGGAAGCAGTGCGGCACCGTCACCGTTCACCGTTCGACCGACCATCCTCACGGCGGTCGCTATTCGGCCTTCGCCGGCACGAAAGCGCCTCCCGAACTCGACGGCGACGCTGCCATTTGTCAGACCGTAACCGTTCCCGCACGCGCGGAGCTGGAGTTTTACGTCAATCAACAAACCAACGATGTGCTGAAGTACGCCTGGCAAACCGCGCAGCTCGTGGCGCCGAACGGAAGCGTGCTCAAAACGCTCTATCGCGTTGCGGCGTTTAGCGACGATTGGCGGTTTGAGGGGCCGTACGACTTGCGCCGCTTCGCCGGGCGGCAGGTGACGTTAAAGTTCGACGTTCACGGCAACGGCGACGCGCATACCTACGTCGACCAGTATCTCGACGACGTCTGGCTGGGGAGCGGAGCGGGACCGACCCCCGAGCCGTCGCCGACTCCCTCGCCGATTCCGGGACGCACGCCGATCAAGCACATCATCATCGTCCTGCAAGAGAACCGCACCCTCGACAACATCTTTCACGGGTACCCCGGTGCCAACTACGCCAAGGTTGGTTACAACCACAAGGGCAAAGCCGTGCAGTTGTTTGAGCTGCCGTTGATGACGCCCTGGGACCCTTCGCACGATTATAAGAACTGGGTCACGGAATACAATGGCGGCAAAATGAACGGCTTTGATTTGGAGACTCTCGACTACGGCAGTGGCGCACCAAAAAACTTCGCCTACGGTTATGCGCGCCGCCAGGACGTGAAGGCCTACTGGGATTTGGCACGGGAGGGGGTGCTGGGTGACGCAACCTTCGCCGACCATCGTTCGCAAAGCTACGCGGGGCATCTGTATCCGATTGCCGGCGCGTCGGGGCCGATCGACGCAGCCGACCCAGACTGGTATGCCGCGGATAACCCCGAGTATGGCACCAGCTGCGCCGACGAGGGCTTCGGCGTAGCAATCGACATACTCACCGGCGCGACGAACAAGAGCTACAAGAGCTGCTTCGACTTCAAAACGATCGGCGATCTGCTCACCAAACGCGGCGTCTCCTGGCGCTACTACGTGGATTCGTCCGATAAGGAAGGCGTCGTTTCCGCTTATGCTTCCATCCTTCACGTGTTTGACGGCAGTCAGTGGGCAAACGTCATATCGCCCGAGACGACGATCTTCAGCGACGTGCAGAACGGCTCGCTGCCGGCGGTCTCATGGGTTATCGGTACCTACGCCAACAGCGATCACCCGGGTCAAGACGTCCCCAGCAGCAACGGCCCGAAGTGGGTTTCGAGCGTATTCAACGCCATCGGCAAGAGCCAGTATTGGAAGGACAGCGCGATCGTTCTCACCTACGACGACTGGGGCGGTTGGTACGATCACGT